>NZ_JBEYIW010000012.1:0-136946 GCF_040636045.1 Rhodococcus sp. NPDC006774
CTTCCTCGACTTCACGCCACGCTCAGTATCGGAACGGTCGTCGGATTGGAGGGTCAGCGAATACCTCGAGATCAGATAAGAGACTTACCCAGTGATCCGCAGGTGTCGATTCCAGATGCTGCCCCACGACGGTTCAGACCGATCGCAGGAAACAACGAGCTGACTCGAGCCGATCGGCGTCGTAGTCATCCCATTTCGCCGCAGGGACATCCCGACGCCGGACCTCGACGAAACTGCGCTTGACGAAGAACTCCGCGGCTTCACTGCTGACGGTGACCGCGAAGAGATTCGCGATACCCCTCGTGCGGCAGACCTCCAACAATCCGTCCATCAGCAGGCCACCCGCTCCCAGTCCGGAGAATTCGGCGACTGTGATCAAACCCGACACTTCGCCGAATCCCGTTCCGGCGTAGCGGTCCACCTCGAGTCCGACGATACCGGCGAGGTGCCCGGTGCGCAGCACTCGCGCACCGAGCCCTCCGACAGCCATCCTGGCAATCTCGATCCGACTGCGTTGCTTGAGAACCCCTTCTCGCACTCCCTGTGCGACCAATGCCTCGATTGCCGGGAAATCGTCCACCTGCAGCGAGGCCAGATGAAGGTAGCGCCCTTGGGTCAGGACAGTCCCCCGACCGTCGAATGTGAACAGCTCGAATTCGAGATCCTCGGCACGGCAGAGGTTTACGCTGTATGCACCGCCTGCAAGTGCTGCCTCGGCCGCGGGCGCGAAATCGTCGAGCCCACGCTCGGACAGGTGTGCGACCAGACGCTCGCGGTGCAGGTCGATGTCGGCGAAGCTTCGACGAGAATTGCCCCAACCCCCGCCCGGATCGGTCAGGACCATCTTCGACGCGCGCACGCTCGCAGACACGGTGCCGGCAGTGCGCGCGACAGCGGCCGCCTCCGCCCCGATCACGACGTACTCCGAGTCCGCGATGGCCAGCCACAGACGGGCGACGGACTCGTCGTCCCAGACAGTCGCACCGGCCAAGGCCACACCACCGACTGCAGCGGTGACTTCCGAAACGTAGTCGACCGAAACCACAAAAATGAACCGCGTATCGCCAGTGCCGAACTCCCCGACGGTTCGTTCCACTGCGTCCAGCGCTGCGCTGCTCAGCATGGGAAGGGCGATCACGATCGTGACCCCGCGGAACTCCTCGATGAAGAAATCGCGCTCGGAAACAGGCACCCCGCTGGACGTCGTTTCGATCGTCGCCTCGCGCGGGACCGCTGCCCGCGGCCGCAATTTACGTGGGTTGGCGCGCAGATCGTAGTTCGTCATGATGGGTCCCAGTGTGGACTGTCGGCCCACACCCCGCAACGTCCGAATCAGTAGGTGTAGTTGATATCTCGGGAGAACGTGAATCCGCCCATAGGTGCGGTGCAGGCGACGATGTCGTCGGCCCCGGATCGGCATACCACGCCCTCGACCGACAGCACCTGGCCGAACTCGAGCACCGGTGCGTTCGCATCCACATAGATGCCCTGCGTAGTGCACATGCTTTCCGAACCTGCGGCGGTCACGCGAACAGCGACCTTGTCGTTCTCGGCATTCGAGCATTGCGGTCCCTCGAAGGGATTCCTGCCGTCCGCGGCCTGACATCCCACTCGCCCCTCGGGACCGTCGGCATCCCAGATGCCGCAGGAGATGTTGCCCGTCGGCGAAATGAAGTTGTATTTATCACTCCCCGTCCGGAACATCACGGGATCGACGTTGCCTGGTTCGTCTCCCGACGGCTGCAAGATCGCACCGCCACCACCCGGCACCAGGTCCGCTGCTTCCTCCGGGGTTCGAATCGGCGGAACGACTACCGATTCCTGTGGGGATTCGGCCTCGAGCTGAGTCGGCGGCTCGGCCACAACCGACGACGGGGTGGTCGTCCCTGAGGGCGTAGCCGTCGTATCCGGCGTGGCGCTGGTGTCCGAATCGCCACTTGCACAACCACCTAGGGCCAACCCGCACACAGTCGCGACCAGAACAACGGACTTCCGAGCACTTCCCACGTTTCCTCTTTCCTCTTTCGAGTCGATACCAAGACGTCAGGGTGTCGGCGCACGCGTGGTCAGTGAACCGACACCAGAGTTCCCCGCCTGCCGGAAGCCGGTTCGATCGACATCATTCAGCGGGCCGGCACTTCGAAGGTGGGACTCGGTGCATGCGCGGCACTCGTTCTGAAGGTAACCGTGAGCGGCCCCTCCCCTGTCTCGATGTCCAGGTAAGGGTTTGCCACATTGGGGCCCATGAACCGCCAGCTCGCCACCCGCTGCTCGGCGGTTCCGCTGAGTCCGGTGTCGTGGTTACGCCAATCCGCATAGATGCTCAGATAGCACTCGTAGTCGGCTGATCCAGCCCATGCCGGGCTGTACAGGTGGGTGGTGAAATTCGCACGAATCTCGTTGGGCGCGTAGCCGCTCTGGACATTCACATCGACGGTGCCGCCGAAACATTGGGGAACCTCGGCGAGCGTATGGATCCGTTGTTGCGGCGAGAAGTACCTCTCCTGGGCACCGGCTTGTGCGGCGCTGGTTCCGATCACGGCTGCGAGCGCGCTGGCGAGGACGAGTGAACGAGTGACGACCGGGTGCTTCTTCATGACCCTCCATGGATGTGCGCTGTGTACTTTCAGGATTCAACGTATCACTTGCCTATGTGGAAAGTGTTAGAGTTGCCAATATGGAAAGCCATCAGTCACCGGACAACGCACGCGATCTGCTGGGTGCACTTCACGCCGATCGCGTCTCTCTCGCAGATCGTCTCGCCGCACCGTTCTGGTTCTACCCGGCCTTCGCCGCACTGACCGCCTTGTACGTAGGCACACCGGCGTTGCCGGACGGCAACGTGAGTGCGGCATTCGCAGCCGTCCCGGTTGCGGCAGCAGCAACGTTGGCTCTGCTCTACCCCCGCATATCCGGGGTGCGGCCGGCGGCAGTGGGCCCGATGGGATGGTCTGTTCTCGTGGGACTCCTGGTCGGCGTGCTCGGTTTGTTGAGCATGTCCTATGGCGTGGTGGCGTCTCTGTCTGCGTGGTGGGTGCTTCTGCCGCAGGCCGTGTGCTTCGCCATCGTGCTGTTCGGGGGCCGTCTGTTCGACGGCGTGTACCGAACCCATCTACACGCCGGAGGCGTCCGGCAACTCACAGGTCGCCGGACCAGGAGTAGCTGGTCGTGACCGAATCTCCCGGCGCCGGCCCGAGATTCGACGCCGTCATCCATGCTCCGATCCGTTTGCGCGTCTGCGGAATTCTGCGCCGAACCGACGAGATCGACTTCGCGGTCATACGCGACACACTCGAGATCAGCGACGCGTCGCTGTCGAAACACCTCAAAGCACTCTCCGACGCGGGCTATGTCTCGATGAAGAAGACTGCGTCGCTGTCACGTTCGGACTCGCGGAGATTGACCTGGGTGAAGCTGACAAGCGCCGGACGGGAAGCGTTCGACTCCCATATCGCCGAACTCCATGTCATCGCCCACGGCCACCCGGAACCAACGCCGTCGCGACCACCCCTCGTGACGTGGAGTCCGACCTTCGGTGCCACACCCGAATTGGGCTGAACTGCAAGTCACCGGGCGATATTTTCGCCACCCAGCATCCGAACCAGCCGCCGCTCCACTCGCCCTGATGCGCTGTCCACCTGTGTGACATCGGTTCCGATCCACCCTGCACTCTCGTACACGCGAATTGCGCGGTCGTTGTCATCGATCACCCATAGTTCCAGAGTCGCGCAATCGACAGTGCGCGCATGAGTCTCGACGCTGCGCAACAACTGCGTGGCAATTCCTTCGCCCCACATCGCCGGATCCACAGCCAGGTAGAAGATCTCCAAGATACGACCGCGCGGGGCAAAGAGGACGAAACCGACTGTCCGAAAATCTGTTTCGGCCAGCAGAATCGCCGCACCGGCGACGTCGAGTCTGCGTCTGATCCCCGCGACTGCCGATGACAGGTTGCACGGTGTCCGGCGCCTATCGCGAACGGCCGTCGAGCTCGTCCAGATCGATGCCACCGCGTGCAAGTCGTCGAGATCTCCGGCAACGATGACGGGCCTACCGGAACGATTCATGCGGCCGGCACGATCGTGTCGATTCTCGAGCGCTCGCACACCGCCATCAGCTCAGCGTAGCTGCCCGAGGATGGAGTCGACGCGATGTCCTGCCCCCGATCCCATCGATCCCACCGTCCGAGCGTCCCGGCTGCAGGCTTGATCGTTCACCCTCACGCACGGGCAGTTCCTACCCAAATGTGTTGTAGTGCTCGCTGAATCGACCTTTCCGTTCGACGCTTTCGCCTACCCACATCAGTCGACAGCATTGTTCCGACCACGCCCGACTGGGCCGACATGCGGGCCTCGGAGACGTCACCGACATGATTCGCCGCGTGGGGTCGGCAGCACGACGACGGAATCGACCTCCACTCCCCCGCGCTGTGCGCTCTCATCGTGAAAATCGCCGAATCATGAACAGCTACAACCACTTCGGTTCCGACATCACACATCGATTCCTCGGTCGCGTTCGCGTCGAGGATCGGCCGGCGGTGTGGTGACCGTTCCGACGTCCAACAGCTCCGAGGAAGCGACTCGACGACCGCGCCATCCACCAGGTTCGTAGCGCTGACGAACCCGGCCGATGCGCCGACACCGAAGGGTGCGGTGGTCCCATCGAGCATGATCGCCCGGCCTACGGCAGCTCCTGACCGCTACATTCGGCCGGTCGAGGTGACGATGGTGGGCAATGTGGCATACGTCGTCGCTCGACATCCCCTCCACGCACGACAACAGGCAGACCAGGGCAGTTACCCGGCGGGTACTATTCGGGCACAAGGACCGCGAACGCCGAATAACATGGGCCCGGTGCCGCTCGTATCCCGAGTGAAACGGATCGGAGGGCCGATGTTCGATCTCCCGGACGATCCGGTGAGTCTTCGATCCTTCCTGGAACGTTCTCCGGACTTCGTTGCACTGTCCGACGTCACGGGAAAGATCCTGTACATCAATCCGGCAGGTTCGGAACTGATCGGCGTCGAAGACGTGGCAGATATCGGCCAAGTCTCCGCCTTGGATCTGCTGACTTCCGACGGACTCGATCTGACCGACGACATCGCCGCCGGTCTGCTCTCCGAGGGCAAGTGGGAGGGCTACTGCGAGCTGCGCCATCAGGTGACCGGTGCCGGCATGCCGGTCGTGGTCTCTTCCTATGTGATCAGTCGCGCCGATGGTGGCCCCGACGTGGTCGCATCCACCATTCGGCACCGACACACGGTGGAGCAGCGCAGTGCCAGGATGGCGGCCGACGCAGTCATTGCCGGTCGTCACGCGCTCGAGCAGAAGGCTCTCGCCGATCTGAGCCGATTCGCCGTCGTCGCCGAGCTACCCAGATTGCTCACTGCAGCAACCGACACCGCCGCCACCCTGATCGGCGTGGGAAACTCCGCCATCGCCCATCTCGAACACCCGACCGACCCGTACCTGACCATGGACGCCGCCAGCGGTGCACTCGGCATGCGTCAGGACATTCCGTCCGGGGACGGTTCTCTGGTGGGATTCGTCCTGACTCTCTCGGAGCCTGTCGTGTGCAGCGACAGCCACGCGGAGAAGCGTTTTCGCACCGACACGATGATCTCACTCGGCCTCCGCAGCGGCGTCGGAGTTCCCATCCTCACCGCCGCCGGAAGAGCATGGGGAGTTCTCTCCATCCACAGCGTCGAGGCCCGTCTCTACCGCGACGAAGAAGTATCGTTTCTCAGCTCGGTGGCCGGCATCGTATCCGCGGCGATTCGACGCATCGATCTCGAGCTCCAGCTGCGACGACGTAGTACGCACGACGCCCTGACCGGTTTGCCCAACCGCACCCTCGCATACGAGGTCATCGAATCGGCGTTGGACCGCGCGAGACAACAGTCCGGCACCGTAGCACTGCTTCTGCTCGACATCGACGACTTCAAGATCATCAACGACAGCCTCGGACACGACGCCGGAGACAGGGCGTTGGTCAAATTCGTCGAACGGCTCGCTTCGGCGATCCGAGACGCCGACACCATCGCACGCCTGGGCGGAGACGAATTCTTGATCGTCTGCGAAGGTGTGGACAGCGTTGCTCATGCGGAGGAACTCGCGCGACACATCTCGAGTTCCATCGCCGTTCCCTTCTCCGCCGAGGACGTGCCCATCCCTCTGAGCGCCAGCATCGGTATTGCGGTGTCCGAACCGAATTCGACTCGGCACGAGCTGATCCACCGCGCCGACTTGGCCATGTACCGCGCGAAGGACAGTGGGAGCGGCGGGCATGCGGTGTTCGATCCCACCGATCTCTACGACGCCGATCGCATCAGGTCACTGTCGATCGATCTGCGAACGGCGCTGCGCGCCGACGAACTCACTCTCGCCTATCAACCGTTGGTGGACATCGCCACCCGGAAAATCGTTGCCGTCGAGGCACTCGCCCGCTGGAATCACCGAGAACTCGGACCCATCGAACCGAGCGAATTCGTCGGCGTCGCTGAAAGAACAGGTCTTGCAACACCATTGGGCGCATGGGCGCTGCGTACCGCATGCACGGCCGCGGCGCGGTGGAGAACGTTCTCCGACATCGTGGTTCGCGTCAACGTCAGCGCGCTCCAACTCCGCGATCCCGACTTTCCCACCCAGGTCGCTTCCGTGCTGGCAGAAACGGGACTGCCGGCCTTCGCGCTCGGACTCGAGGTCACCGAAACCGTGTGGGTCGCGGACACCGAACGCGTCGCCGATACCGTCTCTGCCCTGCACGCCATGGGTGTGGCACTCCTGCTCGATGACATGGGTAAAGGCCACAGCTCCATGTCGTATCTCGACCGCTACCCCATGTTCGAGTGCTTCAAGATCGACAAGTCGTACATTGCCCGGCTGCCTGCCCCTCGGGCTCGCGCGATCGTATCGGCCATCGTGTCGCTCGCCCGCGCATTCGACGTCACCGTGGTCGGCGAGGGCGTCGAAACCGAGGAGCAACTCGAAGCACTGGCCGCCACCGGCTGCGATTTCGCGCAGGGATACCTCTTGGGTCGGCCGGTCGGTGCCGGTGCCATCGCTGATCTACTTCTCGGCGATCGATGAATTTCGATCAAAAGGACACACTCGCCGGTCGAGTACACGGACTCCCCCACAATCGAGCTCTCGCATCGGTGCGCGCCGACCGCGCCCGGGACCGAAGCCGAACGATATCGACAGCCTGATCTCGACTGCGAATCACCGATTGCACACAGTGTTTCGTCGGCTCTGATCTGCCAGGACGACGAGCAACCCCGGAATTCCAGCCGTCGTCCACGGTACGACAGCACCCAGTGTCGAGACGGTCTGCACCACTCCGAGTTCACAGAAGTCCGTAGAATTCTCGCAGACGATCGCGTCATACGGCGCTGCCGCCAGGAGGACGAACAACGCCGTCGTGAGAATGGACAGCACCACCGTAAACAGTGCTGCCGTAATTACTTTCGGCCGTCCGGCAAGCCCTGACCAGCTCCATGCGAGAAGTGAAACAGGGACAGTGAGGCCGATCAGTGCTGCAGCGACACCGGCTTCGCCGCCGTGACCCTCGACTGTCGGTCCGAACAAGAACCCGAATTGCACTGCGCCGCCTGCCAGCACCCCGGTACCGACGAGTGGGAGAAATCCACGCAACAAGGGACCGGTGCGATTCGGTGATGGATACAACGAGCGACGAATCCCTCTTTCCACTTTCAATATATAGCGCACCCCGGGGCTTGCGGCAAGACCCCGTGCAGGGCTCAGAATGGCTCGCTGCAGCCACGTAGCAATCGATCGGAGTCCTGTGAAACAAGTACACCCGAGTGTTTTCGACCTACCCGACAATCTCGCACACAAGGGCGACCCAGCATCGATCGGCCCTGATGAGCAACACTTTTCAGCAGTCCAGTCGAGTATCGAGAAGTCTCGTCTCGATACGGCGGCGCGGCTGGAGACCGCGCAGAAGTCGTCGGGCCGAATGGGCCGGGAGGTGATGGAACGGGACTTCGAGATACATCGCTTGGGCGGCCGTCTCCGTTCACTCCGTCGATACGGTGTCGATCTGTGCCTGGGTCGCATCGTGACCATCGACACGGACGAGCCGGTGTACATCGGACGACTCGGACTGCTGGGAACCGCGGGCGATCAACTCCTCGTCGACTGGCGCTCCCCCGCAGCCGAACCCTTCTTCGGTGCTACTCACGCCAATCCCATGGGGCTGCGAAGCCGTCGTCGATATCGGTGGACGAACGGCACCATCTCCGACTACTGGGACGAGGTGTTCGACCTGACCGGACCGATCACCGACACTGCACTGGACGATCAGTCCGCCTTCATCGCCAGTCTGGGTTCGGCACGTTCACCGCGAATGCGTGATGTGCTCGGCACCGTTCAAGCAGATCAGGACGCGATCATTCGTGCGGACTCCCACGGCGCGCTGGTCGTCGACGGTGGTCCTGGAACCGGGAAAACCGTTGTCGCTCTGCATCGCACCGCGTATCTGCTGTACACGCAGTCGCGTCTAGGACACAGTCGCGGCGGCGTGCTCGTCGTCGGCCCACACGAGCCGTACCTCTCCTACGTCTCCGACGTCCTACCGAGTCTGGGCGAGGACGGTGTGCAGACCTGCACCCTCCGGGATCTCGTCGCCGAGGGATCGAACGCGGCCGAGGAGACGGATCCTGTTGTGGCGCAACTGAAGGCGACCGCCAACATGGCGGTGGCGATCGAGGCGGCCGTTGCGTTCTACGAGCAGCCGCCGACTCGGGACATGATCGTGGAGACCGAATGGGCCGATCTGACATTGACTGCGGCCGATTGGGCCGAGGCGTTCGAGGCACCTGATCCCGGCACTCCGCACAACGAGGCTCGTGAACAGGTCTGGGACCTGCTGCTCACGATTCTGGCCGACCGCCACGACGGCGACGAGACCCCGAACGACATACGAAAGTCTCTGCAGAACAACAATTCTCTACGTGCAGAGCTGGAACGATCCTGGACGATCATCGACGCTGCCGACCTCGTCGCAGACCTGTGGAGCGTGCCGGCGTACCTTCGCTCGTGCGCACCCTGGCTCGGCACCGAGGACGTCCGCGCGCTCCAACGCCCCGATCCGACCCGATGGACGGAGTCCGATCTGCCGCTGCTCGACGCCGCCCGGATGCGGCTGGGAGATCCCGAGCATGCGCGCCGCACTCGGCGTCGGGAGATAGCCGCAACTGCGGAGCGCGTGCGGATGGACCGCGTCGTCGACGAACTCATGGCCGCCGACGACGACGAGATGATGGCCGCGCAGTTGCGGCAGGACGGGATTCGCGATGCGCTCGTCGATTCGGCGGGCTTCGAGGAGATCCCGTCGGATCCCTTGGTGGGGCCGTTCGCACACGTCGTCGTCGACGAGGCGCAGGAGTTGACCGACGCGCAGTGGCAGATGGTCCTGCGCCGGTGCCCGTCGGGCAGCATCACCATCGTCGGCGATCGCGCGCAAGCGCGGCTGGGATTCGCCGAGTCCTGGCGCGAACGGCTTGCACGTGTGGGACTCGACCGGGTGGAGATCTCCACTCTCGGCGTCAATTACCGCACCCCGCTGGAAGTGATGACCGAGGCCGAGCCGGTGATCCGCGCGGCGCTGCCGGACGCCAATGTTCCGGTCTCCATCCGCAGCACCGGTGTGCCCGTCGAGTACGGTGACGCGGCAGATCTGTTGTCGATCCTCGATCGCTGGCTGGAGTCGAACGTCGACGGAATCGCCTGCGTCATCGGTGATCCCACGTTTGCTCCGTCGGGTCGCATCCGCTCGCTGACACCGCAGTCGACGAAGGGACTCGAATTCGATCTGGTCGTCCTGATCGACCCGGATTCGTTCGGATCAGGAATCGCCGGTGCCGTCGACAAGTATGTGGCGATGACGCGAGCGACCGGTCATCTGGTCGTCCTGACCACTCATCGCGAGGCCGCATCGAGGACGTCGAGCACGGCATGAATTGCCGGGCTGGCGTCGGCGCTGCGCCGCCACGCGGCCTCCACCTCACGAACGGGAGCTCGCTCGAGCGGTACCGCGACGAGATCGGCACCGAGCAACGGACGCGCGAGGCGAGGCACGAGAGCGAGGACATCGTCCGCTTCGACCAACGCGAGTTGCGTGGAGAAGTCGTCCACGAGATGGCGAACGTCGACCTCGGCGGACGTCTCGGCGAACAGCCGCCGAAACCACTGGTGGCACACCGTTCCGGCCGGGCTCGTCACCCACGGGTACCGAGCGAGTTCGGCAGGGGTCAACGCGATGTCGGGTCGGGCGAGGGGGTGGGTTCGCTTCATGATCACGTCGCCGAAATCCGTGTGAATCCGTTGCCGAACGACCGAGGGCGGAGCGGGCGCGGATACTCCGTCTGCGTCGTGCACGAGCGCCAGGTCTGCAGTCCCGGCAGACACGCTGTGCAGTGCGCGGTCGGGATCCTCCTCGCTGATGTGCACCGTCAGGTCGGGATACCGTCGATTCAGCTCGATCAGTGCGGGTGCCAGCAAACCACGAACCGCGGTCGAGAAGCCGACCAACCGAACGACACCATGTGCCACGCCCTCGTCTGCGGATCGAGCCGCCTCGACACACCGCTCGAGAGCGTCGAACACCTCCCCCGCGGACTCGACCACCGCCCGACCTGCGGGAGTGAGCACGACTCCCCGACCGGCCTGGGCCAGTACCGGGGTGCCGATCTGCCGTTCGAGTCGTTTGATCTGCTGGGAGATCGCCGAGGAGGTGTAGCCGAGCTCGTCGGCGGCGCGCGCGAGGGTGCCCAGAGCTGCCACAGCGCGCAGGGCGTGCAGGGCACTCATGTCGATCATGAAGCAACAGTACGCAGTATTGCGGAAAATACCTCGCTGGACCTTACATATCGAGCGGTCCACACTCGAACCATGACCACCACTCCGTCGCCGGCCTCGACGATCTTCGGCACGAACCTCGTCGCTGTGGCTACCCCCATGCACCCCGATGGATCGGTCGACAGGTCCGGCGTCGATGCCCTTCTCGCGTACCTGTCGGCGACACGATGCGACGGCGTCGTCATCGCCGGGACAACCGGTGAAGCACCGACCCTGGCAGTCCACGAGATCTCTCGGCTGATCGCCCGTGCCCGCAGGCATCGCGATCACGCTCTTCGAGTGATCGCGGGAATAGAGGCCAACGACACCTCCGCGGGGATCGAGATGGCGCGGTCCGCGGCCGCAGCCGGCGCCGACGCACTGTTGATCACCGCTCCCTACTATTCGCGCCCCACTCAGGCCGGCATCGTGGAGCACATCGTCGCCATCGCCGAGGCAGGTGGGCTGCCCGTCATGGTGTACGACGTCCCGGCGCGCACAGGTGTGGCCGTCGAGGCACCGACGCTCGTCGAGCTCTCCCGCCACCCCCTCATCGGTGCGGTCAAGGACGCGAAGGGTGATCTGTACGAGGCCATGACCGTCATGTCCTCGACGGACCTCGCCTACTACTGCGGAATCGACGAACTCGCGCTCCCCTACCTCGCCTCCGGTGCAACAGGATTGGTCAGCGTCACCGGCAACGTGGTGGCCGACCGTTTCGCCGAGCTGATCGCGGCAGTCCGAACCGGCAACCTCGACAGGGCGAACTCGGTACAGCGATCGCTCCTGCCGTTGACCGACGCCGTCATGCGCACGACGCAGGGAGCCATCATGGCCAAGGCCGCGCTCGTCAGGATCGGCGTCATCTCCGACGCGACCGTGCGACGCCCACTCCTCGAGTCCTCGGCGGCCGACCTGAGACGACTCGACGCCGCGCTGTCCGCCACCGGAATCGATCAGGAATCGAGAAGCGTGCAGGTTCCGGTACGACTAGCCTGACTGCTCATGGCGACGAAGAAGGTCACGCAGGGCTCGGCACCGCATGCTGCCGACAGCCACGATTTGATTCGTGTACAGGGGGCTCGGCAGAACAATCTTCAGGACATCGATGTGGAGCTGCCCAAGCGGCGACTGACCGTGTTCACCGGCGTCTCCGGCTCGGGAAAGAGCTCGCTCGTCTTCAGTACCATTGCTGCCGAATCACAGCGCATGATCAACGAGACCTACAGTGCCTTCGTTCAAGGATTCATGCCCACGCTCGGCCGCCCCGATGTCGACGTCATGGACGGACTCACCACCGCCATCATCGTCGATCAGCAGCGCATGGGCGCCAATCCGAATTCCACCGTCGGCACCGCAACCGATGCCAACGCAATGCTGCGGATTCTGTTCAGCCGAATCGGAAGGCCGTACATCGGCTCCGCACAGGCCTTTTCGTTCAACGTCGCGTCGGTGTCCGGTGCAGGCGCGTACAAGGTGGACAAGGGCGGCAGGCAGACCACCGAGAAGAAGTCGTTCTCCGTGACCGGTGGCATGTGTCCGCGCTGTGAGGGCAGAGGCTCCGTCAGCGACTTCGATCTCACCGCTCTCTACGACGCGAGCAAGTCGCTCAACGAGAGCGCGATCACCATCCCCGGCTACAGCATGGAAGGCTGGTACGGCCGAATATTTCGCGGCTGTGGGTACTTCGACCCGGACAAGCCCATCTCGAAGTACACCAAGAAGGAACTCGACGACCTGCTCTATCGCGAGCCGACGAAGATCAAGGTCGAGGGCATCAATCTGACCTATTCGGGGCTCGTGCCTCAGATTCAGAAGTCGTTCCTGTCCAAGGACGTCGACGCCATGCAGCCCCACATCCGCGCCTTCGTCGAACGCGCGATCACCTTCACCACCTGCCCGGACTGCTTCGGAACCAGGCTCAACGAAGGTGCTCGGTCGTCGAAGATCAAGGGTGTCAACATCGCCGACGCATGTGCGATGCAGATCAGCGACCTGGCGAAGTGGGTGGGCGGCCTGAAGGAGCCGTCGGTGGCGCCGCTGCTGACCACACTCGGCGAGACCCTCGACTCGTTCGTGGAGATCGGGCTCGGCTACCTGAGCCTGGATCGTCCGTCGGGAACGTTGTCCGGTGGAGAGGCTCAGCGCACCAAGATGATTCGCCATCTCGGATCGTCGTTGACCGATGTGACGTACGTGTTCGACGAGCCGACCACCGGTCTGCACCCCCACGACATCGAGCGGATGAACAATCTGCTGCTTCAGTTGCGGGACAAGGGAAACACCGTTCTGGTGGTGGAGCACAAGCCCGAGACCATCTCCATCGCAGACCACGTCGTCGATCTGGGTCCCGGTGCAGGAAGTGCAGGCGGGCACGTCTGTTTCGAGGGCACCGTCGACGGATTGCGGCAGAGCGACACCGTTACCGGGCGGCACTTCGACGATCGGGCATCACTGAAGAAATCGGTGCGCGAGTTCTCCGAAGTGCTCGAAATTCGCGGCGCGGACTCCCACAATCTGCGCGACGTCGACGTCGACGTTCCACTCGGTGTTCTGGTTGTCGTCACCGGCGTCGCCGGCTCGGGCAAGAGTTCGCTCATTCACGGATCGCTCTCGGGGACAGACGATGTCGTGTCGGTCGATCAGGGAGCCATACGTGGATCGCGGCGAAGCAATCCCGCGACGTACACCGGGTTGCTCGAACCGATCCGGAAGGCGTTCGCCAAGGAGAATGCCGTCAAACCTGCGCTGTTCAGCTCCAATTCGGAGGGTGCGTGCCCGACGTGCAACGGCGCGGGCGTCATCTACAGCGACCTCGCGATGATGGCCGGGGTGGCCACGACGTGCGAGGAGTGCGAGGGCAAGCGATTCCAAGCATCGGTACTCGAGTACCACTACGGCGGCCGCAACATCGACGAGGTGTTGTCGATGTCGGTCGCCGAGGCCGAGGAATTCTTCTCCGACGGTGCGGCCAAACTGCTGCCGGCGCACAAGATTCTGCAGCGATTGAACGACGTCGGGCTGGGCTACCTGAAGATCGGGCAACCGTTGACCACACTGTCGGGTGGAGAACGCCAACGCCTCAAGCTGGCGACGCACATGGCCGACAAGGGCGGGATCTACGTGCTCGACCAACCCACCACAGGACTGCATCTCGCCGATGTCGACAAGCTCCTCGGGCTGCTGGACCGGCTGGTCGACTCGGGCAAGTCGGTGATCGTCATCGAGCATCATCAAGCCGTCATGGCCCACGCCGACTGGATCATCGATCTCGGTCCCGGTGCCGGGCACGACGGCGGCCTGGTCGTGTTCGAAGGAACGCCGTCCGATCTGGTGGCGGACGGTTCGACCCTGACCGGACGACACCTGGCTGCGTACGTCGGGAGCTGACGTGCAACCGAACACGAGAACAAGGGAGATGCCGTGACCACCCTGCCTCACCGGACCGCAACCGCACTCGTGATAGTCGACGTGCAGAACGACGTGATGGTCGGGGTCCACGAGAGGCAGCGCGTCGTCGACAACATCGTGGCCCTGGTGTCGCGCGCACGGGAGACGAGCACGCCGGTGATCTGGGTGCAGCACTCCGCAGAGAAGGAGCTGCGCTTCGGGACGGACGGATGGAAGATTCTCGACGCTCTGCCCGTGGTTCCGGGCGATCCGATCGTCCACAAGAAACACGGAGACGCCTTCGAGGACACGACTCTGGCGGAGGAACTGGCCGCCGCCGAAGCCGGGCACGTCGTGGTCGCCGGCGCACAGACAGATTTCTGTGTGCGATCCACTCTGCACGGAGCACTGGTACGCGGGTACGACGTGACGCTGGTGAGCGACGCACACACGACGGAGAATCTGACCGAGTGGGGCGCGCCGCCACCTGCACAGGTCATCGCGCACACGAACATGTACTGGAACAACCAGACCGCGCCCGGCCGCGCCGCCGTGGCCGTCGTCACCGAGAAGGTCACCTTCGGCCGACCGATACCCTGAACCCTCCATGGTGACCTTGCTGCTCGCGCTCGTCGGATTCGCGATACTCGATTCTCTGGACGTCTTGCTGATCGGCATCACCGCTGCCATCGCAGTGCACTCGAGAACCACCCGCCGGTCTCCTTTCCGAGCCGGGCTTGCGTTCGTCGGCGGAGTCTTCACGGCGACGACCACGTTCGGCATCCTCACCGTTCTCGGCATCGACTTCTTCACCGATCTGTTCGACATCACCATCACTCCCACGCTCCGGTATCGCACCGAGCTCGTGGTCGGGCTGGTCCTGATCACGCTCGGTGCACTGCGCACCACCGAGCGCCGCCCACCGGCATGGGCAGCCCGAGCCGGTTCGAGCATTCCCGTCGTCGCCCTGACCGGACTCACCATCGGTCTGGTGCAGGGCCCGACGGCAGTGCCGTATCTCGCCGGGCTGACGATGCTCTCGACCTACGATCCCCGTCCGACGTGGTGGCCGGTCATCGTCGTCGCCTACTGCCTGATCGGGCTGCTCCCGCCCATCCTCGTTCTGATTCTGGCGTCGAGGAAGAGTCATCGTTCCCGGCGGGCGTTCACCGCGACCGTGCGGGCCCTGACGCGGTACGGCCCGCCGACGGTGCGCGTCATCTTCGTCGTGCTCGGTGTCGCACTCGTCGCCGACGCGCTCGTTCATGCCCGAGACCTCCTGTAGGTCGTCGCCGTAAGCTTCTGCGCATGGCACTCGATCACGGCGATCCCGGTGACGCCCCGTCCGTTCCCCCTCCCCTGGCCCCGGTCGTCGACGACCGTCGTCCCTCCGCGGCCGAGGAAGCGCGCACGATCGCTGCGTCCACCAACACCGCAACTCTCGCGAGCCTGACCGCGGACGGTGATCCCTGGGCTTCCTTCGTCACGTACGGATTGCTCGACGGCGCTCCGGTTCTGTGTGTCTCGCGGATGGCCGAGCACGGACGCAACCTCGCGGGCGATCAACGGATGAGCCTGTCGATCGTGGCACCGCAGTCGCAGACCGATCCACTGGCATCGGGCCGTATCACTCTGGCGGGCGTGGTCGAGCGGCCGGCGGCGGACGAGTTGGCCGCGGCACGCGCCGCGCATCTCGACGGCGTCCCGGCGGCGAAGTACTACCTGGACTACAGCGACTTCACGCTCTGGGTCATGCGCGTGCATCGGGTCCGGTGGGTCGGCGGATACGGCCGGATGGATTCTGCAACCGCCGAAGCGTATTCCCAGGCCACGCCCGATCCGGTGTCGCCGACCTCCGCGTACGCGATCGAGCACCTCAACGCCGACCACTCGGCGTCGCTGACCGCGATGGCCCGCGAACTGGGCGGCTTTCCCGACGCCACGTCGGCCGAGTGCACGGCCGCGGACCGCTACGGACTGGATCTGAAGGTGCTCACTCCGCGCGGAATCGCGTACACCAGGGTCGGTTATGCGACTCCGATCGACTCGGCTGCCGAACTGCGGGCCGCGACCGTGGAACTGGCGAAGCGCGCAGCAGCCGGCCGATAGGTGTGCACTGCCACCACAGACACGACGACCTTGTCGAGACGTCGCGATGGATGGCGACTACCGTTGACCACACACCGCAATCGTTAGGGAGCAGGCAATGAGCATCCAACCGCTCGAATCGAAGCGTCACCGCGTCGTCGTCATCGGTTCCGGGTTCGGAGGTCTGTTCGGCGTCAAGGCGCTCAAGAAAGCCGACGTCGACATCACCCTCGTCGCCAAGACGACACACCACCTTTTCCAGCCGCTCCTCTATCAGGTCGCGACGGGCATTCTGTCCGTCGGCGAGATCGCGCCCACCACCCGCGTCATCCTGCGCAAGCAGAAGAACGCCGAGGTGCTGCTCGGAGACGTGCTGAACATCGATCTCGAGGCCAAGACGGTGACGTCCAAGCTTCTCGAGCGCATCACCGTCACTCCGTTCGACAGCCTGATCGTCGCGGCAGGCGCACAACAGTCCTACTTCGGCAACGATCACTTCGCCGAGTTCGCGCCCGGCATGAAGACCATCGACGATGCACTCGAACTGCGCGGACGCATCCTCGGTGCGTTCGAGCAGGCCGAACTCTCCGACGATCAAGAGGAGAAGGACCGCCTCATGACCTTCGTGGTCGTCGGCGCGGGTCCCACCGGTGTCGAGCTCGCCGGGCAGATCGCCGAGCTCGCCGATCGCACGCTCGACGGAGCCTTCCGCAACATCGACCCGCGCGATGCTCGCGTCATCCTGCTCGACGCCGCGCCCGCCGTACTGCCGCCGATGGGCGAGAAGCTCGGCCGCAAGGCCGCCGAACGGCTCGAGAAGCTCGGCGTGGAAATCCAACTCAACGCGATGGTCACCGACGTCGACAACGACGGATTGACCGTCAAGGAGAAGGACGGCACGACCCGGCGCATCGAGGCGCAGTGCAAGGTCTGGTCCGCAGGCGTGCAGGGCAGCCCCCTCGGCAAGCAGCTCGCAGATCAGTCCGGATCGGAAACCGATCGCGCCGGACGCGTGCTGGTCGAACCGGACCTCACCGTCAAGGGCCACCCGAACGTGTTCGTTGTCGGCGACCTGATGTCGGTCAAGGACGTTCCGGGCATGGCGCAGGGCGCCATTCAGGGAGCGACCTACGCTGCCAAGCTGATCAAGGCGTCGGTCAAGGGCCAGGACGATCCCGCCCAGCGAGCCCCGTTCAAGTACTTCGACAAGGGTTCGATGGCAACGGTGTCGCGATTCAACGCGGTCGCCAAGGTCGGCAAACTCGAATTCGGCGGATTCATCGCCTGGCTCATGTGGCTCGCTCTGCACCTGTATTACCTCGTGGGCTACCGCAGCCGCATCACGACCGTCATCTCGTGGTTCGTGACGTTCCTCGGCAAGGGCCGCGCACAGATGGCGTCGACCGAGCAGCAGGTGTTCGCGCGCCTCGCCATCGAGCAACTCAACTCCCTCGAACGCTCGGGTGCCGTGGACGCGGCCACCGCTGATTCGGAGCAGGAACGCGAGAAGGCCGCGGGCTGATCGGCCCCGCGCCGGGGTTTCACCACCGAAACCGACTCCGACACAACGCATCGGCCGACGGGACTCCGTCGGCCGATGCGTTCGTTGTTCGATCTGCCGGTGTCACACCCCTGATCAGCTGGGCTGAAGGCGACGCCCCACCGAGGTACTCAGCGAGCCGCCACCGGCCAGCGCCAGCCGGACGGTCCCGTCGGCGAGATCGACCTCGGACGCCCGGGTATCGGGATAGCTCAGCGTGCTGGACATCGACAGCGGTGCCGACAACGCGTCGTGCGCAACCGATCCCGCGCCCAGTTCCACTCGATGGCGAAGCAACGGACTGCCCCCGACATCACATCGCATAGCACTGCTCCAGTGCCCCGACGCTTCCTCGAAGCGGCCGATCTGCGTACGCTCGCGCAGCCACAGGGTCGAATCCTGCTCCAGCGCAACGGTGTTGACCACCGAATGCGAGGCGTCGGAGACGACGACCATCGGTTCGGGATCGAAGATCAGCGACGCACCTGCACCGACCTCGAAGTGCCACTGCGCGGAGGAGTGACGATGCAGCCCACCGGGCATCGCCAACGAGGCTGCGACGCTACGCACCTCCAGGTGCGCGCCGGCCGCCACCGAGATTCTGACCACGATGGTGTCACCGCCGAGAGGAGTTGCCGCCGTTCCGATCAGGTGAACCGTGTCCGGTCCCGTCTGGCGGCCGGCGAGTCCGCCCACCGAGGTGATGCGTGGGCTGCGGCTGCGGCTCGCGTCGATGCAGAGCTCGGTGTGCATCGACGCTCAGTGCGTGTGGGCATGTGCGTCGGCGTCGGCGATCACCTTCAGCTGCTCCCGCACCCACTCGAGCACCATGGTCGCCGCCGGATCGTCGGTGAGGGAGATCAGCGCAGTCGGTCGTCCCTCGCGCACCTGTGCCGCGTCCCGCTCCATGACACCGAGGTCGGCACCGACGTACGGGGCGAGGTCCGTCTTGTTGACGACCAACAGGTCGGAGAACGTCACACCGGGACCGCCTTTGCGCGGCACCTTGTCTCCCCCGGCCACGTCGACGACGAAGATCTGTACGTCGATCAGACCGGACGAGAACGTCGCCGTCAGATTGTCGCCACCGGATTCCACCAGAATCAGATCGAGGGGCGGGTTGTTCTCGATCAGATCGTCGATGGCGTCGAGATTGGCCGTGATGTCGTCTCGAATCGCGGTGTGCGGGCAGCCACCGGTCTGCACCGCCGTGATGCGTTCGTCGGGCAACACTGCGTGCCGACGCAGGAAGTCCGCATCCTCGGTGGTGTAGATGTCGTTGGTGAGTACGGCCAGCGAGAGTTCGTCGCGCAGCTCGCGGCACAGCGCAGCCACCAACGCCGTCTTTCCGGAACCGACGGGTCCACCGATCCCGACGCGCAGCGCATCGCCTGCCACCCGTGCGCGCTTGGGCCGATCCAAACCGTGGTCGTGGGGCTCACCGTCGATCAGGTGCGGGGGCATGTCGAACTCCTTGTCACTAGAGGAAAATGGAACCGTATTCAGGATACGAACAACGGCCGATCGCGGACGGCGTGGGCTTCGGCGAACATGTCCAGCAACGGATCCGACAACTCCATCAGCTCGGGCAGGCACCGGCACACCGCGGCGGTCACGTCGTCGCAGAACTCGCCCAACCGGATGGTGCACGCCGCGACCTCTGCCGGATCGAGCGCGAGCAGACGCTGCGCGGCGATCGCCGACCCGGTCATGGTGATGTACACCTGCACCGCGGCCGTGTCGGCAACCGACAGGCCCGCCGCGAGTCCGACGTGCCCAGCGGCAACGGCCAGGTGCGGCCTCCGTCCGATCGACGCCCAATCATGATGCGGCCAGGCAGATTTGGCCAACCGAAGCAATCCACGGCCCTGGGCACGAGAGGCAGACCTGGCAGCCGGGGACGGGGTTCGGGCGTCGGATTCGGCATCGGCCTCGTCCGTGCTCGACGACCCGTGCACCAGTGATGCGGCAATGGATGCCGTCGTTGCCCCGGAGGTTCGGATACGGCGTCGCAGAAACGCCTCGAGCGTCGTGATGTCTCGAACGAAGCCCGACGCGATGGCTTCTTCGACTCCCCCGGAGTGCACGTGGCCACCGGTGGGCAGGCGTGAATCGGCAAGCGAGAGAAGCGTCGTCACCTGTAGTCGGGCATCGGGCATCAGAAGAGGAAGTATCGCTGGGCCATCGGCAGTTCGGTTGCCGGCTGCTCCGTCCACACGTCACCGTCGATACGGACCGTGAAGGTATCGGGATCGACTCGGATGTCGGGCAGAGCGTCGTTGAGTGCCATGTCCGACTTCCTGACACCGCGCACGTTCTTGACCGGAACCAACCGACGATCGCAGTTCAGGCGCCCGGCGAGGCCATCCTCGATCGCCTGCGGGGCAACAAAATGCAGCGACGTCGCGGCGGCTGCCTTCGGCGACGCCCCGAACATCGGACGTGGCAGTTCGGGTTGTGGGGTCGGGATGGACGCGTTGGCATCGCCCATGGCAGCCCAGGCGATCATGCCGCCCTTGACGACCATGTGGGGACGCACCCCGAAGAATGCCGGATCCCACAGCACCAGGTCGGCGAGTTTGCCCGGCTCGATCGAACCGATCTCGTCGTCGAGGCCGTGGGCGACGGCCGGGCAAATGGTGTACTTCGCGACGTAGCGCATCACTCGGTTGTTGTCGGCTCCGTTGTCACCTGCCAGGAAGCCGCGACGAGACTTCATCACGTGTGCCGTCTGCCAGGTGCGCAGAACCACCTCGCCTATCCGGCCCATCGCCTGAGCGTCGCTGCCGATCATCGAGATCGCACCCATGTCGTGCAGCAGATCCTCGGCCGCGATGGTCGACGGCCGAATCCGACTCTCGGCGAAGGCCAGATCCTCCGGAATCGATGGACTGAGGTGGTGGCACACCATGAGCATGTCGAGATGCTCGTCCAGGGTGTTGACGGTGTGCGGACGCGTCGGGTTGGTCGAGCTGGGGAGGACGTGCGGCTGTGCCGCCACGGTGATGATGTCGGGTGCGTGCCCGCCGCCAGCACCCTCGGTGTGATAAGCGTGGATTCCGCGTCCCTTGATCGCACCGAGGGTGGTCTCGACGAATCCGGCCTCGTTGAGGGTGTCCGAGTGCAGTGCCGCCTGAACGCCTGCGTCCTCGCACACTCGCAGGCACGCGTCGATCGCGGCCGGGGTGGATCCCCAGTCCTCGTGCAGTTTGAATCCCGATGCGCCGGCGCGCAATTGCTCCCACATCGAGTCGGGATTGACAGTGTTGCCCTTGCCGAGGAGCACGATGTTCATCGGCCAGTCGTCCAGCGACTCGAGCATCCGGGACAGGTGCCATGCGCCCGGGGTGACAGTGGTGGCCTTGCTCCCTTCGGCGGGGCCGGTACCGCCGGCGATCACGGTGGTGATGCCGCCGCCGAGAGCCTCCTCCTTGATCTGCGGGCAGATCAGGTGGACGTGACAGTCGATGCCGCCTGCCGTGACGATCTTCCCGTTGCCCGCGATGATCTCGGTGGACGGGCCGATGACGAGATCGGGATGCACCCCGGTCATGGTGTCGGGATTGCCTGCCTTGCCCAGTGCCACGATGCGTCCGTCGCGAATACCGAGATCGGCCTTGATGATTCCCCAGTAGTCGACCACGACGACCCCGGTGATCACGGTGTCGGGCGCACCGTCGGCGCGGGTTGCCCTGGACTGACCCATCGACTCTCGAATGACCTTGCCGCCGCCGAAGACGGCCTCCTCACCGGCGTTGCCGGGTCCGCCACTGCGGTCCTCGGTGACCTCGATCAGAAGATCGGTGTCTGCCAAGCGGATTCGATCACCCGTGGTGGGGCCGAACAACTGGGCGTATCGACTGCGACTCATGCGCGCCATCAGCTGTCCAACTTTCCGGGAGGTGTCATGCTCAATCCGTGTACCTCGCGCGTGCCACCGAGGGGCACGAGCCGAATCGTCTGTTCGATGCCGGGCTCGAAACGCACCGCCGTGCCCGCAGGGATGTCGAGGCGACAGCCGTGCGCCCGTTCGCGGTCGAACTGCAGAGCTGCATTCGACTGCGGGAAATGCACGTGGCTGCCCACCTGCACCGGCCGATCTCCCGCGTTGACGACGGCCATGGAGATCACCTCGGCGCCTTCGTTGATCTCGATGTCGCCTGCGACGGTGATGATCTCGCCCGGAATCAGGTGACCGTCACCGCGCTTGGGCGAGATCGGCTCGTGCACCGTGATCAGCTTCGTACCGTCGGGGAAGGTCGCCTCGACCATGACCTCGGGGAGCAACTCGGGCACACCGTCGAGCACGTCGTCGGCATCGAGAACCTCGCGACCCGAGGACATCAGGTCTGCGACCGATCGGCCGTCGCGGGCCCCCTCGAGGAGGTGATCGGTGATGACCGCGATCGCCTCGGGGTGATTGAGTCTGAGGCCGCGTGCCTGGCGACGCCGAGCGAGTTCGGCCGCGTAGCTGACGAGCAGTCGGTCCTGCTCGTGCGGAGACAACCGCATTGGAGTTCTCCGTCCCGATCGGTGATGGTGCCCGGCAATTCTGACACGCTTGCGACCTACCGGCAGCGGAGCGCGCCGACGCACCTCATCCGAGAGGCACTGTCACCGATCGATCGAGCAGCCCCCGCAGCACGTCTCGGTCGATGCCGGCAGACACGTTCTGCAGCTCGGCGATGCCGAACGCGCCCGAATCCAGGCCCCGCACCAGAACACCTGCCAACGCCTGAGCCGTCGCCGGCTCGTCCATCACCTCACCACCCTGGCGATCGAGGTAGCTGCCCAGCCGAGCAGCAGCGACCGGCATGGCCTGACGGAAGAAGCCGAATGTCGCCGACCATCGCGTCACCAGGTGGCCGGGATGCATGTCCCAACCCTGATAGAAGCCGCGCTCGAGGGATCTGGTCACCAGCTCGAAGTGTCGACGAGCGGATGCCGCCACCTGCGTCGGATCGCCCGTCGGCACCACCTGGGTCGAACCGTCGCACACCCACACCCCGGTCTGTGCCGCCGCCACCAACATGACGTTCTTCGCATGGTCTGCCACCGGATGCGCGAGTGATTGCTGCGCAGAGGTGATTCCGCAGGCGGCGCTGTAGTCGTAGGTCCCGTAGTGCAGGGAGGTGCAGCGGCCGTCCGCCCTGGTGATCGCCCGCGCGAGAGTCGCCGTGCCGTCGGCCCCGATCACCGCCTGTGGGCTCTCGATCTGCAGCTCGAAGCGAAGGGCTCGATCGGGCAGGCCGTGCGCACGCTCGAGTTCCTCACACAAGGCGACCACAGCGGCTACCTGCTCGACGGCACGGAGCTTGGGTACGGTGAACACGAAGCCGTCGGGCACTCCCCCGGCTCCGTCCAGGACCAGCTCGAGGGTGCGGATTCCGCGCCGACGCTCATGTGCAGCAAGCCCTTTGGCACGAATTCCGAGCCACGTCGGACCGTCCGGATCGTCGGCAAGGGCGGCCAGGGCAGCCCCGGCTGCGGTCGCGTGGCGGTCCTCGACGGCATCGGATCGCCACCCGTAACCGTCCTCGAAATCGAATCTGAGGTCCTGGATGGGCGCACTGCCGAGCCGGTCGCGCACGAGAGGCATAGCGTTCTGGGTGTCGAGTCCGGCGAACGCCTCGGGGTGGGCGTCCAGGATTGCCAGGGCGGCGGCACCCCATTCGGCCGGCACAGCCGCCGACGCATCCGCGGCCGACACATAGACGGTGTGAGAGGGCTGGCCACCGACTCGGTCACCCGGATAATGCTGCGCGAGTTCGTCGTCGATGGGATGGAAGAGTGATTCGAGGCGATCCAACGCGTCGGCAGTCAGTCCCGTTGCGCCCGACCGGAAGGAAGAGTCGGCGCTGTCGCTGTGTCCCGTCATGGGCATCACTGTCCCAGATGCGCGGTGTTTTCGATATTCGCCAGCCGGACCTTGCCCTGAGCAACCAGGCGTCCACTCTCGTCCGTCATGTCGACCTGCCAGAGCTGCTGGGTGCGGCCCCGATGAATCGGATGTCCGTGCGCGGTCAGGGTTCCCGATCGAGACGCGCGCAGGAAATCGGTGTTGTTGTTGGTGCCGACCACGTGTCCCCGGGAGCCGAACCAGGCCGATCCGCCGATACTCGCCACCGACTCGACCACCGAGCACAGCACGCCCCCGTGCATGATTCCCGCCGGTTGATGAAGCTGCGGGGTGACGGTCCATTCGGCGCGTACCTTGTCGCCGGAGACCTCGAGGTATCGGAGGCCGACGGCTCCGTCGAACCCTCCTGCACACAATTCGGTGAGCTGTTCCGGCGTCATCGTGTCGAAGGAGGTCTCCCCGTTGGTGCCGTTCGAGTCCGTCATTGCTGTGCCTTCCGGTTGCGTCGAGAGTGTGGCCGACTCGGCTGTCGACTCCCGTTCAGAGATACACGACGATCGACCCACAAAAATCGGTGGGCCTCTCGTTCGTCGAAGAACGAGAGACCCACCGTGGCAAGGACCGGGAGTCACTGCAGCCCTCAGGACTCCGGCGCGGTCCGTTGGTACAAAGTCAGCATAGGCAAACCTTAGTTGTGGCGCAAGGCCTTCACGATGCCCGCAGTCTCGCTCGCCCCGGAACCCCGACGCGTGATCGCACGGGAGCACCGGCGGCGACCATGGCGTCGAGCAGCATCTGACCCCGGCGCGCACCTGCCGATGCGCTCGCCCCCGCCAGAATCGGCACATACGTCGAGGCCCCGAGGATGGCGTCACCCACCAGAGCCCAGAAGACACGCGCATCCAGCGGTGCGCGGTCGGCGATCGCCCGGAACACCGGCCCGAGCGACGTCGTGCATCGATGCGCAGTCCAGACCAACAGAGCCTGTTCACACGGAAGTGTGACCGTGCCGGGCTCACCCGCAGCGGAATCCTCGGGCAGCACTCGCAGGATCGGCGATGCCACTCCAGCCCAATCGATCCCGCCGTCACTGTCCATGTGGATCCACAGATTGTCGATGCCCGGATCCCAGGCGCGTGCCTCCAGAACCAGCAACGCGGCCACTCGTCCGACGACGGCGTGAATGAGGGCCGTTGCGACCTGCACTGCCGCAGCCTCGGGAACATCGAGATCCTCGAGCGATCGTCGATACATCTGCTCGACGCGACCGTCGTCGAGACCCACCGCCAACTGCCACCAACGGCGTTTGCCCTCGTTCGCCATGGCTGCCACCGCGTACATCCGCGGGTAATCGGGGTTGAGTGCACGCAGGGTCGCGCACGAGTCGGCCAACAGCGCCGCCCCGCCGGATCGACTCGAGAATCGATGCACATCGGCCCAGCCCATGTATGACGCTGTTGCAACTGACACCTGATCGCTCCTTAGGTTCTCGGCGGGTGCACGCGTCGCACCCCTACCCGCTGAATGTAGGTTAGCCTAACCAGATCGTAAAGCGGGTCAGGCACCGCTACCCTTACCTCACCTCACATGCCGAGGAAGGGTTCCGTAACCTAAACCGAGTCCCTTCGAAAACAGCGAGGAGTCACGAGCACTGTGACAACAGCTCCGCTACTCGGCCCCCACGGCGCACGCCGGTCTTCCGACGAGCCGTACGGGACCGAAGACGTGCCCACCGGGCCGCCGCCGCGTAGCTCCCGCATCGCTGCAGCCGCGATCGACGCACTGATCGTGCTGGTCCCTCTGTTCGTCGGCTGGTCGATCGTCGACGCTCTTCGCGACGACAACGGCGGCGGCCAGGCGGACCGAATCGTGTTCGGCACCATCGCGGTGGGCGTCGCCGTAGCCCTGTTCGTCTGGAATCGCGGCTACCGCGACGGCAACGAAGGCCAGAGCACCGGCCGCCGCTGGATGGGTCTGACACTGCGTGACAGCGCCACGCACGGTCCCATCGGTGTTCGCCGTGCCCTCCGGCGCCAGTTCGGGATCGACGCTTCGTCGTCCGAGATCGTTCGAGAGAAGACCGCGGCAGCGGAGGGATTCGAGCCGATTCCCAAGGACGGTTCGGTCGCCGCGATTCGGCGCCGAAGATTGCTCGGCTTGGCCGTCCTTGTCGCAGCTCTCGTCGCCGGAATACTCGCCAGCATCGCCATCGGCGCGCGACCACTGACCTTCGCCGAAATCGCCCACGCCCTGCTGAATTCGACGGGCACCGACACCGACATCATCGTGCGCACGCTGCGAGTTCCCCGCACGGTGCTCGCGTTGGTCGTGGGAATCGCGCTCGGCATCGCAGGCGCTCTCATCCAGGGGCACACCCGCAATCCGTTGGCCGACGCCAGCCTGCTCGGCCTCAATTCCGGGGCGGCGTTCTTCGTCGTCATGGCCATCTACCTGTTCCGGTTCACCTCACCGAGTCAGTACCTGTGGTTCGCGTTCGCCGGTTCGGCGGTGGCGAGCATCGTGGTGTTCGGCCTGTCGTCGATCGGGTCCGGCAGATCGAGTCCGGTCAATCTCGCGCTGGCCGGAGCCGGCGTCGCATTCTTTCTCTCGGCCATGACCAACGCCGTCGTACTGCTCGATCAGACCAGCTTGGACGGCTACCGCTTCTGGGTGGTCGGATCCGTTGCAGGACGCGGTCTCGACGTACTGTGGCAGGTTCTGCCGTTCCTGGTGATCGGCGTCCTCATCGCGTTGGCGAGCACACCCGGCCTCAACGTCATGAGCCTCGGCGAGGACGTCGCACGATCGCTCGGGACCAACATCGCGGTCACCCGCACCGTCGGCATCCTCGCCATCACCCTGCTGACCGGCGCAGCGACCGCAGCATGCGGGCCCATTGCGTTCGTCGGCCTCGTCGTTCCGCACATCGCCCGCGCGGTGACCGGTCCCGACTACCGCTGGCTCGTGCCCTATGCGGGTCTCATGGGCGGCGTGATGCTCATGATCGCCGACGTCATCGGACGAGTCGTGGTGCGCCCGGGCGAGCTTCAGGTCGGCATCGTTCTGGCACTGATCGGAGCGCCGTTCTTCATCGCTCTCGTCCGACGCCGGAAGTTGGTCGGCCTGTGACCGCCGACCTGAAGTCCCCCACACCGACGCCCGGCCAGCGTGGCGTTCGCACCCGGCCGGCGTTCCGCTTCGGTCCGATCTCGATGGTCCGACGCCCACTGATGGTCCTGACGACCGTCCTCCTGGCGGCGGCACTGGTGCTGGTCATGTGCGTGAACATCGGCCGAGGCGACTTCCCGCTGTCGATCGCGCAGGTACTCGACGTACTGCTCGGCGGCGGTTCGAGGATCGAACGATTCATCGTGATGGACCTGCGACTGCCCCGATCACTGACCGGGCTCCTCGTCGGGGCCGCCCTCGGCATATCCGGCGCGATCACGCAGTCGATCTCCCGCAACGCCCTCGCCAGCCCGGACATCCTGGGCATCACCGCCGGTTCCAGTGCCGCGGCAGTCGCACTGATCGTGCTCGGCGGTGGCGGCAGTTTCAGCGGGCTGCTCGCCACCCTCGGCCTTCCTCTCGCTGCACTGATCGGCGGGGTGCTCACCGCGATCGCGATCTATACCCTCGCCTGGCGCAAGGGCGTCGACGGGTTCCGCCTCATTCTGGTCGGAATCGCCGTCAACGCGATGCTCACCGCGGTGATCGGCTGGCTGCTGATCAGCGCCGACATCAACGATGTTTCCCGTGCCCAGGTCTGGCTCAACGGGTCGCTCAACGGAGCCGATTGGGGCGCGGTCTGGCCGGTGGCCATCGCAGTCGTCCTCGTCGGCGGCGGAACCGTCGTCGCGACGTTCACGCTGGGTGCCCTGCGACTCGGCGACGACAACGCACGATCGCTCGGTGTTCGCCTGCAACACAGTCAGGCAATGATGCTGCTCGCTGCCGTCGCACTCGCCGCGATCGCGACCGCCGCCGCGGGGCCCATCGGATTCGTCGCGCTCGCCGCTCCTCAGATCGCGCTGAGGGTGCTGCGAACGCCCGGCCCGCCGATCATCGCGTCGGCACTGCTCGGTGGATTGCTCGTCGTGGCAAGCGATCTGATCGCGCGCACGATTCTGCCGGTGGAGCTTCCGGTCGGCATCGTCACCTCGGCCCTCGGCGGACCGTTCCTGCTCTACCTACTCGTTCGCAGTAATCGAAAGGCCTCCGTATGACAACCAGCCACACCTCGCGTCTGATCGCGAACGATCTGAGCCTCGGTTACGGCGACCGCGTCATCGTCGAGCACCTCGATCTCGAGATCCACACCGGGGTCATCACCACGGTCATCGGACCCAACGGCTGTGGAAAGTCGACGCTGCTGCGTTCGCTCGGCCGTCTGCTCAAGCCCAAGGCCGGCAGCGTGATGCTCGACGGTCGGGCCATCTCTTCGATGAAGACCAAAGAAGTGGCACGCACCCTCGGGATGCTGCCTCAGGCACCGACCGCTCCCGAAGGACTGACCGTCGCAGATCTCGTGTCACGAGGTCGTCACCCGCACCAGTCGTGGATCAGGCAGTGGAGCTCGGACGACGAGGCCGAGGTGGCGAACGCACTGGAACTGACCGGAGTCGGTGACCTCGCCGACCGACCCGTCGACGAACTGTCCGGTGGCCAACGGCAACGCGCGTGGATCTCGATGGCGCTGGCCCAGGGCACCGACATCCTTCTGCTCGACGAGCCGACCACCTACCTCGATCTGGCGCACTCCATCGAGGTCCTCGATCTCATCGACCGCCTGCACGACGAACTGGGCCGCACCATCGTCATGGTCCTGCACGATCTGAATCTGGCGATTCGCTACAGCGACCGGTTGATCGTGATGAAGCAGGGCCGGATCGTCACGTCCGGCAGGCCACAGGACGTCATCTCCGAGGAACTGCTCCTCGACGTGTTCGGCCTCGAAGCCGCCGTGATCGACGATCCGATGTCCGATCGTCCCCTCATCGTTCCGATCGGCACCCGGCACGTGTACGGGTCGGTCGGTGGACCCGTACGGTCCGAGAGCCACACCACCGCAGGTGCTTCCACCGAGCGGTAGCGCGCAGTCTCACCGCTCGATCATCGTGCGCACCAGCTTGACACCCTGACCGATCGACACGTCCGGCAGATATGCCCGGCCGATCGCATTGCCGATGCTGGGCAGTGCGGCCGGATCCGCGAAGGTCATGTGCATCGGCTCGTAGCGAGGCTGGAACTTCGACTTGAACGCCAGTAGGGAACGGAATCCGTAGACGGGTTCGAGCGTGCGTCCGAGAACGTCCAGCAGCCGCTCGAGCAGCCCCGACAGCGTCGACTGCTCGACACTGGAGACGTGTTCGGGTTGCTTCTCGTCGACCTTGGCCAGGGGTGCGCCCGAGAGACTGAGGAATCGGGCCCCCTCCTGCTCGAGCAGCAGAGCGGCCGATGCGATGAGGAACTCCATCGTGGGCCGGAAGCCCTCGGATCTGCGTCTCATGAAGTCGAGCGTCCATCCGACGATGACGCCGTCCTCGTACACCGGCATCCACGAGGTCACGCCGTGCACGGTCCGGTGCTCGTCGACGGCGATCAGGCACCGCACGTTCTCGTCGTCGACCTCCTCGAGACCGCCGAGGGTGAAGCCCATCTCGGGCATGCCCTTGTCCGCGACCCATTCCTCCGAGATCGCAGTGATCTGGTCCGTGATCGCCAGCGGAGCAGAAGGAAAACGAATCCACTCGGCGACGACGCCGGCCTTCTTCGCTCTGTTCAGTGCAGTCCGCACGTCCTGGAATCGCTTGCCGGTGAACGCAATTCCGTCCAGGTCGAGAACCGTTTCCTCACCGACCTGGATTCCACCCCAACCTAGGGAGTCGGTGATGCGGCGGACCTCGGGAGTGACCGAGTAGAAGCACGGGATCCAGCCGTTCTCGGACGCGAACTCGGCGAAGTCGACGACGTTGTCCCGCAAGGACTCCCGCGGACCGACCGGATCGCCGGTGGTCAGCGCCACGCCGGAGATGACCCGGTAGGCGACGTAGCTGCGACCGTCCGGACCGAACCAGTACTTGTTGCCGCGCCAGGTCGTCATCCACGACAGAGCAGACCCACTGCTCGACATGAGCAATCCGCGAGCGCGTTCGGTGGCGTCGGTCTCGGTGCCGTACACCGGGGTGAGGAACGTGCTGGCGGCGAGCACACAGACCACAACCCAGAACACCACGCCGGTCCACTCGAAGAGCAGGGTCGTCGGCGTGCTCTGCGGTAGCAGGGCGGGTTCGAGCCACTGCAGGTAGACCGGGGGAACCAGTCGTTGTGGGAAGTCCACCAGCAATCCGCCGAAGGACGGTGAATCGGCGAAGCCATCACGGGCCAGATATCCACCGATCGAGTAGATCAGGGCGAGTCCGACCGCCACTCCGACCACCGAGCCCGCCCATCGACGGTAGGTACCCGAAGGTGCCGAGACGTCGAAGAACTTGCGCGTGACGATCAGGACCAGCAACACGATCAGTGGCAGCAGGAACGGCACCGCAGTGCGGTACGCCGTCGGCGATTCCAATCCGTAGAACAGGGACTGGTCGTCACCGGACTCGAGGAACCGGATTGCGAAGTTGGCCACCGACAGTGCGAGCAGAATTCCCTGCGAGACCACCGCCATCGCCCACGCGAAACGCCTGCCTCGACGCAGGCCGTCACTGACCACGAGCAGGAACAGGGACGGCATGATGCTCAGGATCGTCGGACCGACTCCCCCGAGCCTGAGATCGAGCAGACCACGACGACATTCGACCGGATCGGTGGTCGCGTCGGCGCAGATTTCGCGCACCTCGGCCGCCGTGTACGGAACCCCCCGCACCACATCACGAAGTACAGCGAACGGCCCGACGGCATTGGGACTCAGGGCCGCCAGCACCGGGCCGAGGGCGCTCGCGGCGACGATCAGCGCAACCAGCACCCGGCCTTCGCGCTGGGTACCCGCCAATCGAGGGCCCCGTGCCGATCGGCCGACGATCCACGGGCCCACGATCAGACCGATCACCGCCGCAGCGAGCCGAACGACATCCTGCAGGTGTCCACCGAACAGTGCCAACGTCACCAGCAGGGCCAGTACACCGACGCGGATTCGCCTGCGCCACAACGTATCCATTCGCGAGGTCGCGACCAGGACCACACCGAAGATCCAGGTCGTCGGGCCCACAGCGGTTCCGACGTGCAACCGGAATCCCCAGTCCGCGTCGAAGGTCTTGGCCAGGACCGCGAGACCGAGGCCGAACAGCGAACCGGCCACCTGCGTCACGAACGCGGCGACGGCGAAGCGACGCGATCCGATACGCCGCTCGATCGGTGCGGCGGCGAGCAGCACCCCGACCGTGGCCACCACACAACCGGCGATGTCGGGTGCCGCCAGACCCGAGGTGAGCGGGGTCCACAGGTGCCAGTGCTCGAACGGCATGATGCCCACAGCGAAGTACTTGTCCATCTCGCCCCGGTTGTCCACGACCGCAGCAACGATCCCCATCACCCAGACCACGGCGAGCAAAGCGAAACTGACCGGTGCTCCCACGGCACCGAACACGATGAGCGCCCACACCCGCCGCAGCTGGCGCATCACGGCAGACGCAGCCGATCTCAGTGACTCGGCGCGCTGGGACATCCACGACGGTTCGGCGGGTGTGGGTGGTTCGGCGTCCGCCGCGGACGGTCGTTCCGGATCGGTCACGTTCACGAAATCAACCCTGTTCTCGTTGCCAGCCACGGCAGCTCGCGTCGGAGCCCCTCCGACCACACCGCGAAGCTGTGTCCGCCCGGAACCTCCACGTACTGCACATCCATTCCGGCAGCCTTCGCCGCGTTGTACATCTCTTGCTGACCGGGTTTGTAGTCGTTGTCGTCCGACCCCACGACGAAAATCCCGGCCGAATCGGGGTACTGACGCGATTTCAGCAGGTCGAGTGGGTTCACGGCAGCAAACGCTGCCGGATTTCCGCCGAAGGCCTCCCGGACGGTGCGATCCCTGTCTCCGAGACTGGGCTCGGTCTGACCCGACAGGTCGAGGAAGGTGGGATAGACGTCAGGATGGTTTGTCGCCATCTGGATGGAACACGTTCCGCCGTAGGACAGTCCACCGATCGCCCAGTGTCGTCGATCCGGATCGACCTGAAGAGAACTGTCGATCCAGTCGGGTACGTCGCGCGAGAGGTACGTGTCGACGTTGCCCAGCGGTGAGTCGACGCACAGCGGGTTGTCGATCGGCGAACCGGTGCCGTCGGCCACGACCACAACAGGCGCGAGGCCGGCGTGGTCGCGGGCGAAGTCGTCCATCGTCTCGGCGAGCTTGCCGCCGTTGAGCCAGTCCTCCGGGTCGCCCGGCTGCCCGGCGAGGAGTACGAGTACCGGCAGCAGCGGACGTGGATCGGAGAAATAGGCAGGGGGAAGGTATATCTGCGCGTCGCGGGCAGAGAACTTCGACGCCGTGGCCGGGATGGCAGCCGAGGTGATCCGTCCTGCGGACGGCATTCCTGCCGGTGAGGTCCATACGGAATCGAGCGGCGTTCCGGTGACGGTCCGAGAAACCGCCGCAGGCACGTCGGAGAACTGAATGCGGCTCGCGGACTCGACCCCCAGTGCAGTACCCACGGTCGGATACGCCTCGAACTTCAGGTTGATGTTCAGCGCCGAGACTGCGACAACGAGCACGGCCGCGACGACCGACGCGAACGTACCCACAACCCCGTGCGCCGCGACCGAACGTGGGGTCACCGCGAACAGGGACGCGAGGCCGACCCCGATCCAGACATAGATGGACGTCTCGATCGGATCAGGGAGTGGTCGCCACACCTTTTCGACGATCAGGTAACCGATCACGGTGACCACGACGGCCGCCGTTGCCGCAATCGGGAGCCCACGCGTCATGTACCGCCGCGAGCGGGAGACGAGCAGCCACACACCGCCGAGTACTCCGGCGACGACAACGATGACAGGCAACGGTCCGTCGATCAAAGAAAGGGAATCGAACCAATCCACGTGAGAGCTCCGCTCGTCTGACGGATTCGGACCGAGATGCGGCACGAACTACCGTCAGAATATTCGTCCGCGACACCGCGTCGATGGTGACCCGCCGAAATCCGGCAGCGGCGACTATGACCGAACGCACACCGCCTCGGCGGGCGGTACTACCACGAGTAGTACGCATCCGCGTCGGAGTAGCCGTAGACTCGGACGAATGGCTGGTCTTGGTGAACTAGAGCGCGCAGTGATGGACCATCTGTGGGAGTCGTCGGATCCCCAGACCGTTCGACAGGTCCACGAGGCACTTGCGACGCATCGCGAACTCGCGTACACGACGGTGATGACGGTGCTGCAGCGACTCGCGAAGAAGAAGCTGGTCGTGCAGCAACGCGACGACAGAGCGCACCGCTACGCACCGTTGCACGGCCGCGACGAGCTGGTCGCGAGCCTCATGGTCGACGCACTGTCGCAGGCGCCGGCATCGGGTGGACGCGCAGCGGCACTCGTGCACTTCGTCGGTCAGGTGGGGGCCGACGAAGCCGCCGCCCTCCGTGAGGCGCTGGCCGCGTTGGAAGTGGCACAATCGACATCGAAGTCCCCTTCGGCTGGAGATGGCCGTCCGACGGACTGACGCTCGCGGCAGTAAGTGAGGACATGAACTCGACGACTGCGCTGGTATTCGCAGTACTCGCGCTGATCCTGGCTGGGCCGGTTCCGGCAGTGCTCGCTCGCGCGAGTTGGCCGTACCGGTCACCACGCGCGGCGCTCGTGCTGTGGCAGGCGATCGCTCTCGCAGCGGTGCTCTCGGCTTTCAGCTCCGGTCTCGCGATCGGCGGACTGTTGCTGGTCCCAGGACCGGATGGTCGCCCCACCACGGCACCCACCGACGAGATCGACGCGCTCGGTCTCCCCCTGTGGATCCTCTACGTCGTCGTCCTCGCCATCACGCTGGGCATCGGTGCCAAGCTCATGTTCTCGGTCGTTCGGGTAGCGGTCAGAACCCGTCGTCGACGATCGAGGCATCGCGTGCTCGTCGATCTTCTCGATCGAAGCGACTTGGGCGAAAACCCTTTTCGTGGTCTTCGCGATGCAGACATCCGCGTACTCGACGCGGCCGAACCGATCGCGTACTGCCTACCCGGTCTGCGTCAGCGGGTAGTTCTCAGCCGGGGAACGTTGGCCAGCCTTTCCGAGGCGGAGATCACCGCCATCCTCAGTCACGAGCGGTCGCACCTGCGCGCCCGCCACGACCTGGTCCTCGAAGCGTTCACCGCCGTCAACGAAGCGTTCCCACGGATCGTCCGCAGCAAGTCGGCACTCGGCAGTGTGCAGCTGCTGGTCGAGCTGCTCGCAGACGACTCGGCAGTCAAGGTCACCGGACCCACTCCGTTGGCCAGGGCACTGGTCACGTGTGCCGGGTCCACCGCACCGCGTGGCGCGATGGCGGCCGGAGGTCCGCACACCCTCATCCGTGTTCAGCGCTTGAGCGGCCCGGGCAGCGATGTGCGCATCGCCGCGGCCGCCTACGCGGCGGCCGTCGTGATCCTCGTTCTTCCGACGATCTACGTGGCCATGCCGTGGCTGGAGGAACTGAGCAAGCTCGTCGGGTGAGTCCGTGCGCGATCGGGGTCGCACAGGTCACATCGACTCGACTCGAACAATTCGCGCTACGTCCCGTACAGTAGAGACCGGTCGCCATCGCGACCTAGCAATCGAAATGGCACAAACAGCCCCACTTTATGCAGTTCTCATCTGCATTCTGATGGCCAGGTGACAGTGCCCTGGCTCGTATCAATGTGTTCTGGCTGTTTTTCGTGTTTCCCGGTTATTCGGGTGCTCTCAGCTTCGGGCTTATTGGCGTGCCCGTAATCCGGAGAGGCTTTACTGCGTGACCCACGCTGTTTCCAACACACCCGTTTCCACCACTTCCGACACCACGGCAGTCCCGACGCCCGCAGCGGCACCGGCCTTCACCTTCGCCGATCTCGGACTGCCCGAGGCAGTCGTCGCCGCATTGGCGCGCAACTCGATCACCGTGCCCTCCCCCATCCAGGAGAAGGCACTTCCCGACGCGATCGCCGGTAAGAACGTCCTCGGTCGTGCGCAGACCGGCTCGGGCAAGACCCTTGCCTTCGGCCTGCCGATCCTGCAGCGCCTGTCGCTGCACACCGACCGCCCGGCTGCCAAGCGCCCGCGTTCGCTCGTGCTGGTCCCCACCCGCGAGCTCGCGTTCCAGGTCGTCGAATCCCTCGCTCCCTATGCCAATGCCCAGGGTCTGCGAGTCATGCCCGCCGTCGGCGGCACCCCGTTCAACAAGCAGGTCGAGCAGCTCCGCCGCGGAGTCGACGTCCTCGTCGCCACCCCGGGTCGCCTCGCCGATCACCTCCGTCAGGGCACCTGCATCCTGGACTCCATCGAGATCACCGCGCTCGACGAGGCCGATCAGATGGCCGACATGGGCTTCCTGCCCGAGGTACGTGCCGTCCTCGCCGACACTCCGGCAGACGGACAGCGCATGCTGTTCTCGGCCACCCTCGACCGTGAGGTTCAGTCGCTGGTACGCCAGTTCCTGCCCGATCACGTCGAGCACTCCACCCAGGACGGCAAGGCCAGCGTCCGGACCATGGATCACTACGTGCTCATGGTCGACCGGGGTCAGAAGGATCTGGTTCTCTCCGAGATCGGTGCCCGCGAAGGCGGCCGCACCATCATGTTCGCGCGTACCAAGCTGGGCTGCGACGGAATCACCGATCGCCTGCGCGCGCTCGGTATCGCCGCGGAGTCACTGCACGGCGGCAAGGCACAGAATCAGCGCACCCGCGTTCTCGAGCGCTTCAAGAACGGCCGCACCCCCGTCCTCGTCGCCACCGACGTTGCCGCTCGCGGCATCCACGTCGACGGCATCGACCTGGTCGTCCACGTCGATCCGCCCGCAGACCACAAGGACTACCTGCACCGCGCAGGACGCACGGCGCGCGCAGGCGAGAAGGGCACCGTCGTCGCGATCGTGCTCCCCAACCAGCGTCGTCAGGTTCTGCGTCTGACCGGGATGGCCGGCGTCAAGGCCACCGCCGTCAACGTCTCGCCCGGTTCGGCCGAGCTGAACAGCATCACCGGGGCGAAGAAGCCGACCGGTGAGCCCCTGCGCGCCGAGTCCGCTCCCCGCGACCGGAACAGCCGTCCCGGTTACCAGGGATCGAATCCCCGTAGCGGCGGTGGATACCAGGGCTCCAACCCGCGCAGCAGCGGTGGGTACCAGGGCTCCAACCCGCGCAGCAGCGGCGGATACCAGGGCTCCAACCCGCGCAGCAGCGAGGGCTACCAGGGTGACCGTCCCCGCACCGGATACCAGGGTTCGAGCCCGCGTAGCGAGGGCTACCAGGGCTCCAACCCCCGTAGCAGCGGCGGATACCAGGGCTCCAACCCGCGCAGCAGCGAGGGCTACCAGGGCGATCGCCCGCGTCGCTCCGACTCGAGCTCGTACCGTGGCTCCGACAACCGTCGTCCCGCGTCCGGCCCCCGCCAGGACGAGCACCGCTCCGGAGGCTTCCGCAGCCGCACGGAACGCCGTTCGTACGACGGTTTCGACGGTCCGGCTCGCAGCCACTGATCGGTTCGTCACCGTGAGGTCGTGATCCGACCTGAACTGCACCAACGGGTGCCGCATTCTTCGCGAATGCGGCACCCGTTGTCGTTGCCGGGGGGTTGGCTCGCGCGAAATCTCTCGGCAGGGAAAGCTGTCGGTATGACCTCAGCAGCAGAACCGACAGAACTGGCTCAGATCGGAGTCACCGGACTCGCCGTCATGGGCTCCAATATCGCCCGCAACTTCGCCCATCACGGCCACACCGTCGCATTGCACAACCGCAGCGTCGCCAAGACCGATGCCCTGATCGCCGATCACGGCACCGAAGGCACCTTCATTCGCACCGAAACCATCGAGGAGTTCGTCGCCGCTCTCGCGAAGCCGCGCCGAGTGCTCATCATGGTCAAGGCAGGCGACCCCACCGATGCGGTGATCGAGGAGCTTGCAGGCGCGATGGAGGAGGGCGACATCATCATCGACGGTGGTAACGCCCTGTACACCGACACCATCCGTCGCGAGGCGGCCATGAAGGAGCGCGGATTGCTCTTCGTCGGTGCCGGTATCTCCGGCGGCGAAGAAGGCGCTCTCAACGGACCGTCGATCATGCCCGGTGGTCCGGCAGAGTCCTACAAAGCTCTCGGGCCGCTGCTGGAATCCATCGCAGCACAGGTCGACGGCACGCCGTGCTGCACCCATATCGGACCCGACGGCTCCGGCCACTTCGTCAAGATGGTCCACAACGGCATCGAATACGCCGATATGCAGCTCATCGGTGAGGCGTACAACCTGTTCCGCGATGCCCTCGGCTACACGCCGGCTCAGGTAGCGGACGTGTTCACCGAGTGGAACAACGGTGATCTGGAGAGCTACCTCGTCGAGATCACCGCCGAGGTTCTCCGCCAGGTCGATGCGAAGACCGGTCAGCCTCTCGTCGACGTGATCGTCGACGCCGCGGAGCAGAAGGGCACCGGTCGCTGGACCGTCAAGGCGGCTCTGGACCTCGGCGTTCCCGTCACCGGTATCGCCGAGGCCGTGTTCGCTCGGGCTCTGTCGGGGTCACGCGCTCAGCGCAAAGCAGCCGTCGGACTCGCCTCCGGAACACTCGCCGACAAGCCGACCGACGCAGAGCAGTTCACGCACGACATCAGTCGGGCTCTCTACGCGTCCAAGATCGTCGCCTACGCACAGGGCTTCGATCAGATCGCCGCGGGCAGCACCGAATACGACTGGAATCTGCATCCCGGTGACCTCGCCACGATCTGGCGTGGTGGCTGCATCATTCGCGCTCGGTTCCTCGATCGCATCAAGGACGCGTACGACGACAACGCCGAACTGCCCAGTTTGATCCTGGCCCCGTACTTCCGTGATGCCATCGAGAACGCCATCGACAGCTGGCGTCGAGTGGTCATCACCGCGGCTTCACTGGGCATTCCGGTCCCTGCGTTCGCGTCCTCGCTCTCCTACTACGACGCGTTGCGGGCAGAGCGTCTACCTGCCGCTCTGACACAGGGTCAGCGGGACTTCTTCGGGGCGCACACCTACGAGCGAACCGACTCGGAAGGAAAGTTCCACACCCTGTGGAGCGGCGATCGTTCCGAGATCGAAGCCTGACCGAGAAGCTTCCGCCGGTGGCGCTGCGTTCACCACGCAGCGCCACCGGTACAGCACGGGAACCGGTCAGCCGGGTACCGGCCCGAGAATCGGTTGGACCACCGTCGACGGGATCCCTTCCCACGGCAGTGCACCTTCGAGGTCCTTCCACACCGCCTGTACGGCACTGAAGCAACCTGTGCCGTACACGTCGGATGCCGTGTACAGAATGTCCGCACAGTCCGGAACATCGATGGTGAATATCTCGAATCCCGCGGCAGAGCAACCGATTCCGGCTTCGAGTTCCAGCATCCCCGAGGCCACCGACGCGCCGAGTGCGTTCAGTATCCGAGAGGATTCGGTCGGCCCACGCCCCGTCAGGACTATTTCCGGACTCCCGAAATCGGTGAGGCCGACGGTGTAACAGAACGCCGGGTGGATTCCGTCACGGTCGACCTCGGATTCGACGTATTGCAATGCCCACCCGAATTGCTCCATGGTGCGCCTGACGTCTCCGATGTACTCGTCGACGCCGAAGCCCTGACACATCTTGCACATAGCTCCCCCACACTCTGCGTGCGATCGCCCCCTCGGCAATCACCGTGTCGAACGCCGATCGAACATGCGTTCTACCCCGAGTATTGCGCGGGGCACCGACAAGAAGATTCCGACGCCTGGTGGACGCAGCGGTAGGGTCACAGCCATGCCGGGTCAATCCGTTCGATCGTTCGCAGAACTGGGACTGCCCGTGGTTCTCGTCCACTCGCTCAGAAAAGCGGGTGTCTCGGAGCCGTTTCCGATCCAGTCCGCGGCCCTGCCCGATGCGCTCGAGGGCCGCGATGTACTCGGCCGTGCTCCGACCGGATCGGGAAAGACTCTCGCGTTCGGGCTTCCGTTGCTCGTGCGGCTTGCCGGCCGTCGCAGTGAGCCCGGTGCTCCGCGTGGACTCGTGCTTGCTCCCACTCGCGAACTCGCGCTCCAGATCCAGGAAGTCCTCGACATCCACGGCGCGACGTTCGGCCTACGCAGCGTCGGTGTGGTCGGCGGCGTCCCGCTCGAGCGCAATGTCCGAGAGATTCAGCGCGGAATCGACATCGTGGTTGCCACCCCCGGTCGCCTCAACGACCTGCTCGCGCGACGCTCGATCACGTTGAATCGCGTGGAGGTGACCGTGATCGACGAGGCGGATCGCATGGTGGACATGGGATTTCTGCCTCAGGTCGAGTCGCTTCTCGCCGCGACACCGGCCGTCGGCCAGCGGCTGCTGTTCTCGGCGACCCTGGACGAGGACGTCGACCGCCTGGTCGCGAAGTTCCTGAACGATCCGGCCGAACATTCCACGGCGGAGTCGGTGAGCGAGCCCGACATTGCGCACTACGTGTTCAGGGTCGATGCTGCCCGCAAGACCGAAGTGGCTGCCGCACTTGCCAACAGAGACGGTCGCACGTTGCTGTTCGTCCGCACCACTCACGCGGTCGACCGACTCACCGACGACTGTCGCCGGCTGGGCGTATCGGTATCGTCGTTGCACGGCAACAAGACTCAGGCACACCGCACACGTTCGCTTGCCGCTTTCGGCGACGGCGCATCGACCGCGCTGATCGCGACCGACGTCGCGGCACGCGGGGTTCACGTCGACGACGTCACCCTCGTGGTCCACGTCGACCCACCGTTGGATTCCAAGGACTACGTGCATCGCGCAGGCCGCACTGCACGCGCCGGAGCCAGCGGAACCGTCGTGACGTTGGCCACCGCCGAACAGCTGGATCACGTGTGTGCGATGGCAGGCGACGCCGGTGTCTCGGCAACGGTGGTCGACACCGAGACCGATCCCACCTCGTGGCGTCGTCTGACCGGGGCGCGTACACCCATCGGCAGACCGCTGCCGGCCGAGGCTGCGGAATCACCCGCACCTCGTGGTTCACGACGCGGTGCCGCACCCGTCCGACACGAGCGAAGCGGGCGGACCGGAGGCAGGCGGGGCGGCAGCAGAGGACGACGCGGGTGACGGCCTCCTGGTTGTCGATCGCGCTCGCCCTGGTTTCGGCATTCCTGTTCGCCTGTGCATCGGTGGCACAGCAGAGCGCCGCAGCATCGGTTCCCGAGGGAACGTCACTGCTCTCGGCCCTGATCCGAAGCCCGAGGTGGTGGGTGGGCGTACTCGGCGACGGGGGCGGATACGCGGTTCAGATCGCTGCGTTGTGGGTCGGTTCTGTCCTGGTCGTACAGCCCTTGCTGGTCACCGCCTTGCTGTTCGCCCTCCCGATGTCGGCGAAATTGGCGGGCCGGGCACTCCCCGCCTCGACGTGGGCGCTCGCATTTCTCCTGGCTGCGGCCCTCGCGGTGTTCATCGTGGTCGGCGATCCCAGCGAAGGTGACACCGACGCCCCTCTGTCCGACTGGATCGTGCCGCTGATCATCGCCGCGGTCGTGATCGGTGGCGCTGCGGTGGGTGGTCTCCTGCTCAGAACTCCCGGCGCGCGGGCTCTGTTGCTCGGAGCCGCGGGAGGCTTGCTGTTCGGGTTGGCTGCGGCTCTGACGAAGTTCGTCACCGATCTGGTGGAGAGCGACCTGCTCGGTGCACTGGCCGCCTGGCAGACCTACGCCCTGGTGGGATCAGGTGCTCTCGGGTTCTATCTGCAGCAGCGCGCATTTCAGGTCGGCCCCCTGTCCGCGTCGCTACCGGCCGTCACGATCGGCGAGCCTCTCGGCGCGGCGTTCATCGGCATCGCGGTTCTGGACGAGCGAATCAGAACCGACGGGGCTTCCCTCGCCATCATCGCCGTGGCGGTGTTCGTCATGGTCGTCACGACGATTCGACTGTCGCGGACTCAGGCGTCGACCCGCATCGAAACGGAGACGATGGACGGGGCGTCGGCCCCACCGATTGCGACCGACCGGTAGTCTCGATCAACGTGCAGTTCCTCGATGGTCACCGACCGCCCTACGATCTCACCTACGACGATGTCTTCCTCGTCCCCAACCGAACCGACGTCACGTCGCGGTTCGATGTCGACCTGAGCACCGTCGACGGTTCGGGAACCACCATTCCGATCGTCGTGTCGAACATGACCGCGGTGTCCGGACGGCGCATGGCCGAAACCGTCGCACGCCGCGGAGCGATCGCAGTGATCCCGCAGGATCTCCCCACCGAGGCCGTCGCCGAGACGGTCGCATTCGTCAAGAGTCGTGACCTGATCGCGGACACACCTGTCGTCCTCGGGCCCAACGAGTCCGTGTCCGACGCCCTGGCCCTGATGCACAAGCGTGCACACGGGTCGGTTGTGATCGTCGAACACGGCAAGCCGATCGGAGTGGTGTCCGAGAGCGCCTGCGCAGACGTCGACCGATTCGCGCGGCTCAGTTCCGTGGCGTCGGCCGACTTCGTGCGCGCCCCTCGCCATGCGTCGCCCAAGGAAGTCTTCGAGCTGATGGAGGCGGCACACGCCCACCTTGCCGTCGTCGTCGAGAACGACGGCTCCCTCGCAGGTGTCGTGACGAGGACCGGCGCCGTTCGGACCGGCATCTACGCGCCTGCAGTCGACGCGTCGGGACGCCTCCGTATCGCTGCCGCGGTCGGCATCAACGGCAACGTGGCCGAGAAGGCGACCGCACTGGTCGAGGCCGGAGCCGATGTGCTCGTGATGGACACCGCTCACGGGCATCAGCAGAAGATGCTCGAAGCCCTCGCTGCCGTGCGCTCCCTCGATCTCGGCGTTCCCCTGGCGGCGGGCAACGTGGTGTCCGCCCAGGGCACGCGCGATCTCGTGCAGGCGGGGGCAGACATCGTCAAGGTCGGCGTCGGGCCAGGAGCAATGTGCACGACACGCATGATGACCGGCGTCGGACGCCCCCAGTTCTCGGCTGTTGCCGATTGCTCCGCGGCGGCGGCCGAACTCGGGGCGTCGGTGTGGGCCGACGGCGGTGTGCGCCATCCTCGTGACGTTGCACTCGCACTGGCTGCCGGTGCCGCGAACGTCATGATCGGCTCGTGGTTCGCCGGCACCTACGAGTCGCCCGGCGACCTGCGAGTGGACGCATCGGGCAATCGGTACAAGGAGAGCTTCGGTATGGCGTCCAAGCGCGCCGTTGCCGCCCGTACCGCCACCGACGGAGCATTCGACCGGGCTCGCAAGGCCTTGTTCGAGGAGGGCATCTCCAGCTCGCGGATGCGCCTCGATCCCGATCGGCCGGGTGTCGAGGATCTGATCGATCACATCTGTGCCGGAGTTCGCAGTACCTGTACGTATGCCGGAGCCCGATCGCTTCCGGAGTTGGCCGAACGAGCGGTTCTGGGAGTCCAGTCCGCCGCCGGATTCGCCGAGGGACGGCCCCTGCCCTCCGGGTGGTGACCGTCGGGCACGGTTAGACTCACCAACAGCACACACAGTTGTTCGCGCTCGCCACGCGTCGGAAATTCGAGCATTCGATTCCCGACGCGTGGCCGAACGGTCGGTTCCGCACGGAGTGGGACCACAGCGCGAACCGGACAGAAGGGAATCAGGTGCCCGAGGCACCCACTATCTCGGTTGCCGTTGCGGCAACTGCGGAACAACACGACGACGGTTCCACTTCGGAGGGATCCTCTATCGAGCCGGGAGAGAAACCCGGCGACACAGATTTCGGCAGCCACGTGCACTCCGGCGGCGCGATGCTCCTTTCCCAGCTTCGACGGTCCCGGCTCAGGCGGAGTTGACGCGTGGCACTTCTTCTCACCATCGTCAGCCTGCTCGGTTTCGTCGCCCTGACGGCAGGCACCGCGCTGTTCGTCGCGGCCGAGTTCTCCCTCACTGCTCTCGAACGCAGTGCAGTCGAGTCACAGGCAGCGAACGGCGACCTGCGCTCCCGCCAAGTTCTGCACGCCCACAAGACACTGTCCTTTCAGCTGTCCGGCGCCCAACTCGGCATCACCATCACGACACTGATCACCGGCTACCTCGCCGAACCGGTACTGGCCGGCTTCATTCGACCCGTGGCCGACGCGTTGGGCGCATCCGAGACCCTCTCCGCAGGCATCTCGCTCGCGGTGGCTCTGATCCTGGCCACCTCGTTCTCCATGATCTTCGGTGAGCTGGTTCCCAAGAACATCGCCATCGCGAAACCGATGTCGACCGCTCGTGTCACCGCCGGTGCGATGGCCGGGTTCTCGCTGGTCTTCAAATGGGCCATCAACGGGCTCAACGGGTCGGCGAACTGGCTGGTACGCCGGCTCGGGATCGAGCCGGCCGAGGAACTGAGATCCGCGCGGTCGCCGCAGGAACTGGGTTCACTGGTCCGCACGTCGGCACGGCAGGGATCGATCGACGAGAACACTGCCCGACTGGTGGATCGGTCGTTGCAGTTCGGTGATCGCACGGCCGAGGAACTGATGACGCCGCGAGTGAAGATCGAAACGCTCGCCACCGACGCGACCGTGGCCGATCTGATCGAAACGGCTGCGCGAACCGGCTTCTCGCGGTTTCCGGTGGTCGACGGCGATCTGGACGACACCATCGGGGTCGTTCACATCAAGCATGCGTTCACCGTCGCCGGATCGCACCGTCGCTCGACGACGGTCGAGTCTCTGGCACGCGACGTACCGGTCGTACCGTCCAGCCTCGACGGCGATGCGGTGATGGAACGGGTGCGCGCCGACGGTATGCAGGTCGCGCTCGTCGTCGACGAATACGGCGGTACCGCGGGCATGGTCACGATGGAGGATCTGATCGAGGAGATCGTCGGTGACGTGCGCGACGAACACGACGAGCCGGAGCTCGATGTCTCCAGGTCGGGCGACGGATGGGATTGCGCAGGCCTGCTGCGTATCGACGAGGTCGCGTCGGCCACGGGGTATTCCGCGCCGGCGGGCGAGTACGAAACCATCGGCGGTCTGGTACTGACCGAGTTGGGTCGCATTCCGACCGAGGGGGACGCAGTTCTGCTGCCTCCCCCGGCCAACGAGGATCCGCTCGAACGAGACGGCGGTTGGGTGGCACGAGTGATCCGTATGGACGGCCGCCGCATCGACCGGGTGGTGCTCCTGCCCGTCGACGCGGCAGCGGTGGCTCGGATGAGATCGGACGGTGAGATCGATGGGTGATTTCCTCGGAGTCGGTCTCGCCGTTCTGTTGCTCGCAGGCAACGCATTCTTCGTCGGTGCCGAGTTCGCACTGATCTCGGCCCGGCGGGATCGCCTCGAAGCTCTGCTCGCGCAAGGCAAGAAGCGCGCGCAGAGTGTCATCGAGGCCGGTCAGAACCTGTCGCAGATGCTCGCTGCTGCCCAGCTCGGTATCACGATCTGTTCGATCCTTCTCGGTCGTGTGGCGGAGCCCGCGGTGGCACACCTGATCGAGGTTCCGCTCGAGGCAGTCGGCATTCCCGAGTCCTTCCTGCACCCGATCGCCTTCGCCATCGCGTTGACGCTCGTGGTCGTGCTGCACATTCTCATCGGCGAGATGGTGCCCAAGAACATCGCCATCGCGGGCCCGGAGAGCACTGCGATGGTTCTGGTGCCCATCCATCTGCTGTTCATCAAGGTGGCGCTGCCGCTGATCTCGTTCTACAACATGTGCGCCAACCTGACCCTTCGACTGCTGCGGATCGAACCCAAGGACGAGCTGAGTTCCTCGGTGTCGGCGGTCGAGTTGTCGCAGATGATCGGCGAATCACGATCGGAAGGATTGATCGACGCCGAGGAGCATCGACGATTGCGGCAGGCGCTCGAGACATCCGGCCGGACGGTGGGTGAAGTTCTGATTCCCTCGCACCAGGTTCGCAGTATCGAGTTGTCCGGGCCCGACCACACTCTCGGACCCACGCTCGGCTCCGTCGAACGTGCTGTCATCGAAACGGGATTCTCTCGCTATCCGGTCCGCGACGCCTCGGGGGCACTGGTGGGCTACCTGCACCTGAAGGACGTCCTCGACGACATGGCCGACGAGTCGGCAGGACCGGACACGGTCATTCCCCGCAGCGATGTGCGGGCGCTTCCGGTGGTCGCCATCGACACGGTGCTCGACGACGCATTGACCAAGTTGCGTCGGGCCAGCAGCCATCTCGGTGCCGTGCACGACGCAACCGGTGCCACGGTCGGCATCGTCGCCCTCGAGGACCTGGTCGAGGAGTTCGTCGGTACGGTTCGAGACGGCACCCACCGAGTGGCCGGTCCTCGTCCTGGTCAATCGTCGTCCAGCGTCGAGTCCACGCCCGCTCCCCCACGGAACGTGTGAATGTCGGACTCGACGTTGCTGCGCGAGGAGCAGTGGATCACTCGTCGCGCTGCGCATGCAGCGCGGGTGGAGAACCTGGTCGGTGACTATCTGACCGACCGGGGTCACGGCGGCGTTCATCCGGTTCTCGACTTCCTGTTCACCTATTACAGTCATCGCCCGGGTCAGCTGCGCCGGTGGAATCCAGGCCACGGCGTTGTCCTCACCGGTGATCGTGCGCACGATTTCACGGCGTTCGCGTCCTACGAGCAGGTGGACACCGACGACGGCCCGGGTTTTCGGGTGCGGTCGGATCTGGTGGAGCGACGACGATCGAGTATCGAATTCACCCTCGGCCTGCTCGCCGCCACCCGGGAAAGGCCCCCGGTGCTCGGCTGTTTCGGACTGCACGAGTGGGCGATGGTCTATCGCGGGGGTACCTCGGCACAGCGTCACGACCAGGTGCCGTTGCGTCTCGGACACGACGGAACCGATGCCGTGGTCGATTCGATGACGTTGCGCTGCACCCACTACGACGCCTTCCGGTTCTTCACCCCCGATGCTGCGCCGCGCAACGCTCTTGCGCTGTCTCCGGATTCGCGGCTGACATCCGAGCAACCCGGTTGTATCCATGCCTCGATGGATCTGTACAAGTGGTGCTACAAGCTGGGGCCGCTGATCGATTCCGAGTTTCTCACCGACTGCTTCGAACTGGCTCTGCACGCGCGAACGATCGACATGCGCGCGAGTCCGTACGACCTGAGCGACTACGATCTCGAACCCATTCGGATCGAGACCGCGGCCGGTCGCGCGGAATACGTGCGTGCGCAGGGAGAATTGTCGAGCGAAGCGGCACCTCTGCGTTCGGCGTTGATCGCTCGATGCCAGAATTTACTGATCGGCGGCGAGTTCGGCGTCGGACCTACCGCCGAGTAACATCGACAGCGTTGTCGTGGGGACACCGGTCAGCCGGTGTCCGTGACCGGAAAGAGTGAGGAATTCATGACCGATCGTGTGCAGGCTGGTGGACTTCAGGTCGCCAAGGTCCTATTCGATTTCGTCGAGAAGGAGGCGCTGCCGGGTACGAACGTAGATCCGGATGCCTTCTGGGCCGGTGCTGCGTCGGTGATCGCAGATCTCGCTCCCAAGAACAAGTCGTTGCTGGCTGTGCGCGACGAGATCCAGGGCAAGGTCGACGCCTGGCACGGCGAGCACGCAGGCCCGAACTACGACCGAGCCGCGTACAAGGCATTCCTGAAGGAGATCGGCTACCTGCTCGACGAGCCGGCCGACTTCCAGATCAGCACCTCCGGTGTCGACACCGAGATCACGACCACTGCAGGACCGCAGCTCGTGGTGCCGGTGCTCAATGCCCGGTTCGCGATCAACGCGTCCAACGCACGGTGGGGCTCGCTGTACGACGCCCTCTACGGAACCGATGCCATTCCCGAGACCGACGGAGCCGAGAAGGGCACCAGCTACAACCGGGTCCGCGGCGACAAGGTCATCGCCTTCGCGCGGGACTTCCTGGACGAGGCGCTGCCCCTGAGCTCCGGCTCGCACGTCGGCACCACCGGATACGTCGTCGACGCGGCATCGCTGACGGTGACTCTGTCCGACGGCAGCACGGTCGGGCTGAAGGATCCGTCACAGCTGCTCGGCTACCAGGGCACCCCGGACGCGCCGTCGGCGATCCTGTTCGTGCACAACGGCTTGCACTTCGAGATCCAGATCGACCCCGAGAGCCCGATCGGCAAGACCGACGGCGCAGGCGTCAAGGACGTCCTGCTCGAGTCGGCTGTCACCACCATCATGGACTTCGAGGACTCCGTCGCTGCAGTCGATGCGGACGACAAGGTCCTCGGCTACCGCAACTGGCTCGGTCTGATGAAGGGCGATCTGACCGAGGAAGTCTCCAAGGGTGGCAAGAGCTTCACTCGTGCCATGAACAAGGACCGCACCTACACCTCGGTCGACGGTTCCGAACTGACACTGCACGGTCGCTCGCTGCTGTTCGTCCGCAACGTCGGTCACCTGATGACGTCGGATGCGATCCTCGATGCCGACGGCAACGAGGTGCCCGAGGGAATTCTCGACGCACTGTTCACCTCGCTGGCCGGTATGCACTCGCTGACCTCGGACAACGTGCTGTCCAACTCACGCACCGGTTCGCTGTACATCGTCAAGCCCAAGATGCACGGACCGGACGAGGTCGCGTTCACCGCGGAGCTGTTCGGCCGTGTCGAGCAGGTTCTCTCGCTGCCGACCAACACGCTCAAGGTCGGCATCATGGACGAGGAACGCCGCACGACGGTCAACCTCAAGGCGTGCATCCAGGCCGCCTCCGAGCGGGTCGTGTTCATCAACACCGGCTTCCTCGACCGCACCGGCGACGAGATCCACACCTCGATGGAGGCAGGTCCCGTCGTTCGCAAGGGCGCGATGAAGGGCGAGAAGTGGATCGCCGCCTACGAGGATTTCAACGTCGACACCGGCCTGGCTGCAGGCCTCGAAGGCAAGGCCCAGATCGGCAAGGGCATGTGGGCCATGCCCGACCTGATGCACGACATGCTCGAGCAGAAGATCGGCCACCCCAAGGCCGGGGCCAACACGGCGTGGGTTCCCTCGCCCACCGCGGCGACCTTGCACGCCCTGCACTATCACAAGGTCGATGTGTTCGCCCGTCAGCACGAGATCGCACAGGCCAAGCGCGCCTCTGTCGACGACATTCTCGAAATCCCTCTCGCGCCGTCCACGGACTGGACCGACGAGGAGAAGCAGAACGAACTCGACAACAACTCGCAGTCGATCCTGGGCTACGTGGTGCGATGGATCGACCACGGCGTCGGGTGCTCGAAGGTTCCCGACATCAACGACATCGCACTCATGGAAGACCGTGCGACGCTGCGCATTTCGAGTCAGTTCATCGCGAACTGGCTGCGCCACGGCATCGTCACCGAAGACCAGGTGCGCGAGTCGCTGAAGCGGATGGCCCCGGTGGTGGACCGTCAGAACGAATCCGATCCGACGTACAAGCCGTTGGCTCCCGAGTTCGACACCAACATCGCCTTCCAGGCTGCCAGTGACCTGATCTTCCAGGGCACGAGCCAGCCCAACGGCTACACCGAGCCGATCCTGCATCGTCGCCGACGGGAGTACAAGGCCGTCAACGCCTGACGGACTTGTCGATCACGTGGGTGAACATCGGAACACAGGGCGCGGGCGTTCGATAGCCGCCGGACCCGTGATCGTCGTGATAACGATCGCGGTGCTGGTTGCGGCCGTGTTCGGATGGTTTCAGCTGCGGGATCGCATCTTCGATCAAGGGGTCGAAGCTGCCGACACCTGTGTGGAGGGATCGGCGGTGCTCACTGTCGCCGCCGATCCCGACATCTTCGGGCCTGTCGAACAACTGGCTGCTCGATTCAACGACACTGCACCGGTGGTGCGGGATCACTGTGTGACGGTGCAGGTTCGAGCGACGTCTTCGGACGCCGTGCGGACGGCGTTGAACGCCGGTATCGACAACTGGGACGTCGAAGCACTCGGTGCTCGGCCGGGCCTGTGGATACCTCAGTCCTCGGGCGACGTCCAAGCCGTCACCGACAGGGGTGCCGTCGACGGCACCCCGCGGCCACTCGCGACGAGTCCGGTCGTACTCGCGGTGCCGTCTGCTGTGGCCGACGCTCTGACCACTGTGAGCTGGGCCGACCTGGTCCGACTGCAACGCGACCCACAGGCCCTCGGTCTCGGCGAGTGGGGTGCGCTCCGTCTCGCCCTTCCGACCGGATCCGATTCCGGCGCAACCACACTCGCGGTCGCCGCGATCGCTGCCGGGGTACGCGGCGATCCGACCACTGCACTGACCCTCGAACAGGTCTCGTCGAGAGAACTGATCTCGGCAGTGTCGGAGCTGGCTCTCACCGACACCGGTGCCTCCGCGACGTCCGCGTCCACCACCTACGACGCGCTCGCGGCCCTCGAGAACGCGCCCGGCCCCGACGGCCCCGTCCACGCGGTTCCGGTCACCGAACAACAGCTGGCATCGACCGATTCCTCGACGTTGGCCGCCGTCGAGCCTCAGGGCCCCGCTCCCGTTGCCGATCATCCCGCGGCCGTGCTCTCCGGTGATGAGACATCGACCCGGGCTGCCGCCGCGTTCGTCGATTTCGTCCGGCAGCCGGACGGTGCGCAGTTGCTCACGGATGCGGGCTTCGGCGTCGGCGAGACAGTGAACGCGGACGCGGTCACTGCTCCTTCCGGACCGGTCGCCGACGCACTGCTGGCCGTGTTGCGAAATCCGGTCCTGCCGCGCCGCGCCACGGTACTGCTCGACGTATCCGAGTCGATGGGCACCGCCGAAGGCAGTGCAACTCGGCTGCAGAACACGGTTCGCGCCCTCGACGAGCAGTTCCAGCGAGTACCCGACTCCACCGAGCTGGGCCTGTGGAGCTTCAGCGAGGATCTGAACAACTCGCTGCCGTTCCGAGTGGATGTTCCGACCGGTCCGATGACGGCTGCGATCGGGCCGACTCCCAGACGCGCAGCACTCTCCACCACCGCGGCGGCGTTGACGCCGGCAACCGGGTCGTTCACCTATGCGTCGGTCCTGGTCGCGTATCTCGACGCCGTGGCCGGATACGTTCCCGGCCGCGTCAATTCCGTCGTGCTGATCACCGACGGCCCGGACGACTCGTCCTTGTCCACGCAGGATTTGCTCACCGACCTGACCGCAGCGGCCGATCCGGCGCGTCCGGTCGCGGTGAACATCGTGCGGATCGGGGACAACTCCGATGCCTCCACGTTCGACGACATCGCCGCCCAAACCGGCGGCACCGTGGAAGCAGTATCGACATCGGATTCGCCAGACCTCATCGATCGACTCGGAAAGTTGCTGTACTAGAACATGTCTCGTGTACTTTTTGTCGGCGTCTTCTTACTCCTCGTCACCCTGTTTCTGCACTGGCGATTCCTCTCCGTGACCAGGATCCCGACTCGTCCCAAACGGGCTGTCGATGCCGTGCTGGCGCTCCTGTGGCTGTGTGCGGTGATCGGCTTCGGCAGCGGCGTCGCATTCGATCCGTCCTGGGCACGGGGCCCCGCGTTCGTCGGCCTCAGCTGGCTCGCCGTCGTGCTGTACTTGTTCCTGGGAACGCTTCTGGTGGCCGTGGTATGCACCGTCATGAGAGTGGTTTTCGCTGCGAGGCATCGTGATTCGTCCGCTGCTCGACTGCGTGTGTCGAGGATCGGCTCGGCGGCGGTGGCACTGGTCAGCGTGGTCGCAGTGGGGTACGGACTCGTCGAGGCGGCAACTCCGCGTGCGACGAACACCGGCGTCGCACTCGACCGGCTACCGACCGAATTCGACGGAGTCCGAGTGGCGTTGGTGTCGGATCTGCATGCCGGTCCCTCCCGCGGCGCGGACTTCGTTCGTGAGGTCGTCGATTCGATCAACGCCCAGAATCCAGATGTCGTGCTGCTCGACGGCGATCTCATCGACGGCACGGTTGCCCTGGTGGGAGCAGATCTCGAGCCGCTCCGCGACCTCGACGCCCCGCTCGGTGTGTTCGCCGTCAGCGGCAATCACGAGTTCTACGCGGGCGACGGCGGCGAATGGCTCGACTTCTGGTCGACGCTCGGCATCGACGTTCTGCGCAACGAACGCGCGACGATCACTCGCGGCGACGCTGCAATCGATATCGCCGGCATCAACGACGCCACCGCACCGGCCCCGTACGAACCCGATCTCGCCGCGGCATTGGACGGGATCGATCCCGATCGATTCGTACTACTGATGGCACACCAGCCGTTGCAGGCGGTGGAGGCATCGGACTTCGGAGTCGACATGCAGGTGTCCGGGCACACGCACGGGGGTCAGATCTGGCCGATCCGTTATCTGGTGCCGCTACAGCAGCCCAGTGTCGAAGGGCTGGACACGATCGGCAACACCACGCTGTACACCACCCGCGGCGCGGGTGCGTGGGGTCCACCGGTCCGCGTCGCCGCTCCGCCCGAGATCGCGATGCTCGAGCTCACCCGGGGCTGAAGCCCCCGACGCGAAGACGACAGAGCCCGCCACGTCGACGTGGCGGGCTCTGTTCTCGGCTCAGGCGAACGCCTCGATCGGTGGGCACGAGCACACCAGATTGCGATCACCGTGGGCACCGTCGATGCGACGCACCGCGGGCCACACCTTGGGACGGTCGTAGCCCGCCGGGTAGGCAGCGAGTTCCCGTGAGTACGGGTGATCCCACTCGGCAACCAGACTCCGAGCGGTGTGCGGTGCACCTCGAAGTGGGTTGTCCTCGACCGTCCATTCGCCCGATCCGACGCGATCGATCTCTCCCCTGATGGCGATCATCGCATCGCAGAACGCGTCGATCTCCTCGAGATTCTCGCTCTCGGTCGGCTCGACCATGAGAGTTCCCGGCACCGGGAAGCTCATCGTGGGCGCGTGGAAGCCGTAGTCCGCCAACCTTTTCGCAACGTCGTCGACGGTGACTCCGGTGTCCTTGGTCAGGCCTCGCAGATCGAGGATGCACTCGTGGGCAACCATGCCGTTGTCGCCGGTGTACAGAACCGGGAAGTACTCGTCGAGGCGACGGGCGATGTAGTTGGCCGACGCAATCGCCGTCAACGTCGCCTGCCGTAGCCCCGTCGCACCCATCATCGCGATGTAGGCCCACGTGATCGTCAGGATCGAGGCACTGCCGTAGGGGGCACCGGACACCGTCGGTCCCGAACCGAGCTGCGGGGCCAGTGGGTGACCCGGCAGGTACGGCTGCAGGTGCGACCGCACACCGATGGGTCCGACCCCGGGCCCGCCGCCTCCGTGCGGGATGCAGAATGTCTTGTGCAGGTTCAGGTGGCTGACGTCGCCGCCGAATCGGCCGGGGCGTGCCAGCCCGACGAGAGCGTTGAGGTTGGCACCGTCGACGTACACCTGACCGCCCGCGTCGTGGACCGCTGCACAGATCTCGGAGATCTCGTGCTCGTACACGCCGTGGGTTGACGGATAGGTGATCATGATCGCGGCCAGGGTGTCGGAGTGCTCGGCGATCTTGGCGCGCAGGTCGTCGACATCGACGTCGCCGTTCGGCCGGCAGGCCACGACCACCACGCGCATGCCCACCATCACGGCCGAGGCTGCGTTGGTTCCGTGGGCGCTCGACGGGATCAGGCACACGGTGCGCTCGGCATCACCGTTGCCGAGGTGGTAGCGACGAATGGCGAGCAGACCCGCGTACTCGCCTTGGCTTCCCGCGTTGGGCTGCAGGCTGACCGCGTCGTAGCCGGTGATGTCCACGAGCCACCGTTCCAGGTCGGCGATCACCCGCAGCAGTCCGGGCACGTCCGAGGACGGGGCGAAGGGGTGCTGACGGGCGAACTGCGGCCAGGTGATGGACTCCATCTCCGCGGTCGCGTTCAGCTTCATCGTGCACGAGCCCAGCGGAATCATGCTGCGATCGAGCGCAATGTCCTTGTCGGACAACGCACGCAGATAGCGCAGCATGGCGGTCTCGGTGCGGTACCGGGTGAAGGCCGGGTGCGTGAGGTACTCCGAGGTGCGAGTCGTGTTCGCGGGCAACGACACGGCCCCGGAACCGGCGGGTTCTGCACCGAACGCGGCGAGCGCGTTCGCGATGTGCTCGGGCGTCGTCGCCTCGTCGCACGCGACGGCCACATGGTCGGCGTCGACCAGCCGCAGATTGATGCCACGCTGCTTGGCACCGTCGACGACGGCCTGAGCGCCACCCGGGATGGCAGCGAGGACGGTGTCGAAGAATTCCGTGTGCACCACGTCGATCCCCGCTGCCCGCAGACCTGCCGCCACGGTTCGAGCATGCGTATTCACCCGAGTTGCTATGGCCCGCAGTCCGTCTGCGCCGTGGTAGCTGGCGTACATCGCAGCGACGATGGCCAGCAGGACCTGAGCGGTACAGATGTTGGAAGTGGCCTTCTCGCGGCGGATGTGCTGCTCGCGGGTCTGCAGCGCCAGTCGGTAGGCGCTGTGACCGTCCGCATCGAGCGAGACCCCGACCAGACGGCCGGGTAGCTGACGGGAATGACCGGATCGCACTGCGAGGTAGCCGGCGTGCGGTCCGCCGTATCCCATCGGAACGCCGAATCGCTGGGTGGTTCCGAAGCAGACATCCGCACCGATCTCACCGGGCGGAGTCACCACGGTGGCAGCGAGCAGGTCCACTCCTACGGCAACCAGCGCGCCGCGCTCGTGCGCGGCCTCGATGATCGCCGTGTGATCGACCAGACGGCCAGACGCTCCGGGCAGCTGCGCGAGGACACCGAAGAATTCTCCATCGGGGAGGCCGTCGGTCAGATCGGCGTAGACCAGTTCGATCCCCAACGGCTCGGCGCGAGTGGCCAATACGGCCACGGTCTGCGGGAAGATGTCGGAATCGACCAGTAGTCGAGGCGACTTCGATGCCCTGTTCGCGCGACGCATCAAGGTCATGGATTCGGCGGCCGCCGTCGACTCGTCGAGCATCGATGCATTCGCCACGTCCATGCCGGTGAGGTCGGCAACCATGGTCTGGAAGTTCAGCAGCGCTTCGAGTCGCCCCTGGCTGATTTCGGGCTGATACGGCGTGTACGCGGTGTACCAGGCCGGGTTCTCCAGAATGCCCCGGGTCAGCACCGGCGGGGTCAGCGTGTCGTAGTAGCCGAGGCCGATCATCGACGTCGCCACGGTGTTCTGCCCGGCGAGGTCGGCCAGTGCGGCAAGCACCTCGTGCTCGCTCAGCGCAGGCGGAAGCGTCGCCAAGCCGTCGGGAACGCCGTCGACCACGGTGTCGAGGATCGAGGACGGAACGGCCTTGCGGGCCAGCTCGTCGAGCGAGGCGACGCCGATCGTGTCGAGGATGCGAACCAACTCGGTCGGGTCCGGGCCGATGTGACGGTCCACGAAAGTGTGTGCGGGCGAAGCGGTTCGGTCGGTCACGATGTGCTCCCAGGTGCCGGAAAGACGAGGCGTCGGACGACCGAGGCATACGCTCCGGCCGCTCCTCCCCCTCTGTCGTGTGCCCGCTGACGCGTGCGCCTGAGAGATTCGGTCGGACACGGCGCGCCACTTCGGCGCGCCGGCACCTTTCCCCTTGGGCGGGTGGGTGCTCCCACCACTTTCCAGAGTTGTCGAAGCCCACACGGTCCGTGTGCCTGAGAGATTGACGGGGAGGTATTGCTCCTTCGGCGTCCGAGACTGGATGCCTCGGAACTCTCCCGCGCGGGCGCGACGGGGAAAGTCTAGCCGGTCTTGCGGCTCGCGCGATTCTTGCGTCGCGAGGCCAACTCGTCCTCGGGGCTCGGCTGGCTTTCACCGCCGTCGGCACGTTCGGCCGGGAAGTCGGCGATGGTGCCGGTGAGCTCGCGCATTGCACCGTTCACGGCGATGCCGAACACGCCTTGCCCGCCTTGGAGCAGGTCGACAACTTCTTCTGCCGAGGTGCACTCGTAGACGGTGGTGCCGTCGGAGAACAGCGTGATGTTGGCGAGATCGCCCACGCCACGCTGGCGCAGGTGATCGACTGCGACTCGGATGTTCTGCAGCGAGATACCGGTATCGAGCAGCCGCTTGACGATCTTGAGGACCAGCATGTCCTTGAACGAGTACAGCCGCTGGCTTCCCGAACCCGCTGCGCCGCGGATCGACGGGACGACGAGCCCGGTGCGGGCCCAGTAATCGAGCTGACGGTAGGTGATGCCGGCGATCTGGCAGGCACTCGGCACGCGGTAGCCCACGAGTTCGTCGGGCACGGAGTCGTCCGGGAACAATCCCGGCTGAATGTCCTGGGGCGCTTCGATTCGGGCGCTCGACGCCTGTTCGGGGGTGTCGACCCGAGCATCGGCACCGACGGGCGTGTCCTCGGTCCGGCCTGCGGCTTCGGAACCTCGACTGCCGTGATGCTGCTGCGGCTGATCTCCCACTGACTGCTCCCTCTCGGATGTATCACTGCGTTCGGATCGAGTCAGTACTGCGATCCGTCCGAGACACTGGAAATGTCTCGGTGTACTCGCGTGAAGTCATACCGTGTACCAGGCCAGAGTACGCCTCGACAGGTGTCGAAGAGGCGTGAACTGCACCGGATCGGTCCAGCGGCGGCGATGAACTTCACTGGCACGAACGTTATGGGGACGATCGTGCAGATTCAACGCAACGCGCCGTAAACCTGAACCTAAAGTTGAGGTTGAGACTCTTCTGTTACCCGTCGGTGGCTTTGAAGTCGTCCGGAGAGACCGATTCGAGGAACTCCTTGAACTTCTCGACCTCGTCCTCGCGCTCGTCGGGCATGATCAACCCGGCTTCGGCGAGCACAGGCTCCTCGGCGAAGATCGGCACCCCGGCCCGAAGAGCGATGGCAACGGAATCCGACGGCCGAGCGGAGACTCTGATGTCCTTGTCGAACACGAGATCGGCGTAGAAGGTGCCCTCCTGCAGATCGACGATGCGCACCTCCTTGAGCTGGTGCCCCAGTGCCGAGATCAGATTCTTGACGAGATCGTGGGTGAGTGGCCGAGCGGGTTGCACACCCTGCTGCTCCAAAGCAATTGCAGCAGCCTCGGTTTGACCGATCCAGATCGGGAGGTACCGGTCGCCGTCGGCCTCGCGCAACAGCAACACGGGCTGGTTCTGCGGCTGTTCGACACGAATACCGACCACACGCATCTCACTCATCGTGTCTGCCTCTCACCTCGAGAAATCCGGGCTGCACTGAAACTGGCTCAGCTCGTCGCTGCCGAGTCTATTGGAATTCGAAACGACGCGAGCGAGCGTCACCGATCGAGTGCACCGCGCACCGCTGCTTTGACCAGGCAGGTGTGCAAGGTCAAGGACAGTGCGGCCAACTCGCGAATCATTTCTTCTGCTCGATCGCGCGCTCCGGCGTCTCGTCCCTTGGCAACGGGTCCGGCAATCTGCGCGACCAGGCCGGCTTCGCGGTCCGCCGCGAGCTTGAAGGCGCGGAGGTGGCGCACTTCGAGACCGAACTGCAACATCGCGTGCGCCGTTCGGGCGAGCGTCACGGCTCCGTCGTCGTAGAAACCGGCCTGCCCGGGGGTGATCAGACCGGCTCGCAGCAGCTCGGTGAGAAACGCATCGTCGATCCCCGCCTGAGCGAGTAGATCCGCCTTGGCGATACGAACCTCACGATCGGGCAGGAACTCCTCTGGGGACACCTCACCCGCGGCAACCGTGAGCGACCGCGGACGCTTGACCGACGCATCGGCCCGCTCCACGGTGGCGACCCCGTGGTCGATGGCTTCGAGTTGTTCCTTGATCACCTTGAGCGGCAGGTACTGATCGCGCTGCGCGGTCAGCACGAAACGCAGACGCTCGCAATCCGCGATGGAGAACCGCCGGTACCCCGACGGTGTGCGCTCCGGCGAGATCAGCCCCTCGGCTTCGAGGAATCTGATCTTCGAGATGGTGACATCAGGAAAGTCGGGCCGAAGTCGATCGAGGACGGAGCCAATCGACATCCCCCCGTTGGACTGCTGCCCGACGGCGGTCACTGGCTTCCTGCACCCGCAGACGCGTCGCCGACCTGAGATCCGTTGCCGCCCCGCGGTCCGGTGAGGAACACCAGGCGGAACTTGCCGATCTGGACCTCGTCGCCGTTGGCCAGCACGGCGGAGTCGACCGGCTCGCGGTTGACGTACGTGCCGTTCAGGCTGCCGACGTCGACGACCTGGAAGTCGTCCTCGTCCTGCCGGAACTCAGCGTGCCGACGGCTGACGGTGACATCGTCGAGGAAGATGTCACTGTCGGGATGCCGACCGGCCGAGGTGGTCGGCTGGTCGAGCAGGAACCGTGATCCGGCGTTCGGTCCTCGCTTGACGACGAGCAGTGCGGCACCGACAGGCAACCCCTCGACACCCGATACCGGAGCTTCGGTGCTCTGGGCGGCCGCGGAGTTGTCCAGCTCCTGCAGGAAATCTGCACGGAAGACCGAGGTGGTCTCTGCCGGTGACTCCCCGTAGTTGCTGTCGTTGTCGTTCTGGCTCACCGTTACTCCTTCTCAGTCCGTTCACCCGGGGCAGAGAACGCCGCGGGTAACGCAGTACATGGTCTTCACATCAGGTGTTGCTTGGCGTTCGGTGTTGCGTAGCGTCGTACAGCTTGCTGGACCTTCGCCCCGACAGGGTATTCGCTCGGTGTCGACCGTACCCTGCGCAGCGGGGGCCGTGTGGCCTGTTGGCTGGTGTCGACAGCCGGCCGATCACTCGGCCGTGATGTCAGCATATCCGGCGGCATCGAGCATCTGCGCCAGTGCCGCGTCCAACTCCTCCGGTGTCGAAACCTCGAGGTCGATCAGCCAGCCTCCGGTGTAGGGTCCCGAGTTCACCTTCTCCGGTTCACCGTCCAGATCCTGGTTCACGGCAACCACTTTCGCGGTCAGAGGGCTGAACACGTCGGACACGCTCTTGGTGGATTCGACTTCGCCGAGAGACTCGCCCGCAGTGACGGTGTCGCCGATCGAGGGAAGCTGAACGAACACCACGTCGCCCAACTGCGCCTGCGCGAAATCGGTGATACCGATGCGCACCGTTGCAGGCCCTGTGCGCTGCACCCACTCGTGCTCGGGGGTGTAGTACAGATCAGCTGGTGTGTCGATGTCGCTCAACGCGGCATTCCCTTCGATCGTGGCCCGGGCGAGCGGGCGGTCAGTTACCGGGCTGAGCGTATTGACGCGGGCGCGGGTCCCGCAAGGCGGACACCGTGACCTGGTCCGACTGCGCAATGTTCGACGTCGCACCGTTGCGAGTCACCGTGTCCACGACCCCGCCGGGAATGTTCAGGGCCGACGCGAGCGTCGGCGGGTCTCCGATGGCAGTGAAGGTATACGGAGCTCGCAGTTCTCGACCGTCGACCACCACCCGACCCGCGGAACCGGCGATCCACGAATCGACGCCGATACGGACGGCATCTGCGCCGCCCTCGAGCTGGAGTGCTTCGGCACCGGCGGCGCGCAGTTCCTGCATGGCGTCCAGCAGCACCTCGGATCCCACACCCGAGCTCGGGTCCTCGATCACCAGCGTCACGCCTGGCCCCTGGGCTGCGACGGTGCCTACTTGAATCGACAACGCGGACAATCGTTCCTGGGCTTCCGCCACTGCGGCCTCCGATCCCGAACCGGACTCGCGCAACGTTGCCAGAGTGGCCTGCAAGGTGCTGATCTCGTCCCGGATGGACGCCTCGCGACGGGTCAGGGTGTCCAGCACGACCAGTAGGTCCTCGGGCCTCGAGTTCTCCAGGCCATCGGTGGTGCTCGCCTCTCGTACCTGCGTGGCAAGGCCGATTCCCAGGACGCACAGCAGAGCGAGCGCGAGAACGCCGAATGCCGCTCCGTGCCTTCGCAGCTCTGCATCGGGACGTCGCGCGCGCCATCCGTGCCTACCGCCGCCTGCCGTCATGATCTAGGCACCGAACAGACGTCTGCGCAGAGCGGCCGCGTTGCCGAAGATACGAATTCCGAGGACGACGACAATGGCCGTCGACAGCTGAGTTCCCACCCCGAGCTGGTCGCCGAGCCACACGATCAGGGCCGCGACCAGGACGTTGAAGACAAACGAGATCACGAACACCTTCGCGTCGAAGATTCCGTCGAGGAACGCCCGAACACCGCCGAACACCGCGTCGATCGCCGCGACTACGGCGATCGGCAGATAAGGCGCAACCACGGCCGGAACCTGAGGACCCGCGACCGTGCCGATGACGACCCCGACGATCAATGCGGCAATTGCGGCGAGGGCGTAGACGCCGTGGGTGGGGGTGATCGGAGCGTCCGCCGACACCGGCACGTCGGACTCGGCCGATAGGGCATTCGGTGGATCGTGCTCCGTCATCGTGGGCCTGCCTCCTCTGCCTGGAACGACTCTCTCACAGCGGCGGGACCGAACTCGAGATCGGTTGCCGGGCGCACCGTGAATCCGACGCCGTACAACTGCGCCACCGTGCTCATCCGCAGATAGGCGTCACTGACGACGAACTGGACCTGAATGCGCTGCGGCGGCCCGATCGCGTCGATCTCGTAAGGCGAGTCGATAGGACGATTGTCCAACAGCATTGCCCCGCCTGCCTGCCGGATGGTCACGTTCGGTCCGACGCGAATACCGTCCACCGACACCGCCTCGGCACCGCTCACCCACAACGAATTGACGATCGCTGCGATGTCTCGATCGAGCACGGCCGCGCCCGAACCCCGGCGAACCGACCGATCCGACGCACCGTCCTCGGCCACCGGCTCGGTGACGACGACCGAGAGCCCGGGGCCGGACACCGAATCGATGCCCGCAGCGGATTCGACAGCGCTCAACCGGTCCAGCAACGCACTGCCCGAGACATCGGACTGCAGGGCTCTGTCACGCTCCGAGGACACCTGCTCGGCCAGAGCCTGTTGCGTCGCCTCCAATTCGGCACTGCGATCCTGCGCGGCGCGGACAGCAGCCGACGCATCGGAACCTGCACGGTCCACATCGGCGCCGGAAGCCAATTGCGAGAACGCGATACCGAAGATCACCCCGACCACGACGGCACCGCCCAACAACCAGAGCGCCGCAGGTACCCGCGGCTTGCGGGTGTGCTGCGCCGTACGTTCGGCGGCCGCTGCGCCGTATCCCGGGTCCAGATGGTCGGTCAACAAGGACGTCAGCAGCGACGGGACGGGATTCCTCCTGACCTGTTTTTCCGGTCGTTCCGCAGGCTCCACCGTCAGGTGCCGGCCGCAGTCGGCTCGACTGCCCTCGCGACAGCGATCGCTTTACCGAGGTACAGCAGACCGGTCCAGACGTACAGAGCCGTGCCCCAGATCAGCAACGCGTATCCGAGTGGTCCTGCAGCGTCGGCCACCGAATTGCTGCCGGCGGAGACCAGCAGGACCGGCAGCGCGATCATCACCACGAAGGTGGCGGCCTTACCGAGGTAGATGACGTCCGGAGGCGGGAGGGATCTGCGGCGATAGACGAACATCGTCAGGCCGAGTACGGCATCGCGCCCGATGAGTATCGCTGCAACCCACCAGGGAATGATGCCGCGCACAACGAACGCCACCAGGGTGCTGACGACGTAGAGCCGGTCGACCAGCGGATCGAGGATGGCACCCAGCTTCGATGCCTGACCGAGCATGCGAGCCAGTTTGCCGTCGAGCCAATCGGTTCCACCGCTGACGAGCAGGATCACCAGCGCCCACCCGTCGGCCTCGGGGCCCAGCATGAGGTAGAGGAACAGAGGAACGCCCAACAGCCGGACTGCGCTGAGCAGGTTGGGGATGGTCGCGATGCGATCCGACACCTCGAGCTCACGATCGTTCGTCATCGGCGATCACCTCCTTCTCGTCCTGATCGTCGCGGTCTGCCCACCCGGGCCTGCGGCCACGTTAGCGCCACGCGAACACCGGCTGTTCGAAGTCCGCGACTCGGGTGTGTCGACCGTGCAGTGCCACTTCACGGAACTGGTGGACGATCGCGCCGGTCGGAGCGTGGATGGCCCCGGATCGGTACGGCCATCGAATGACCGGACGCGTCGATTCGGGAATCGACACGAATTGGGCGTCGACGTCGAGTTCGTGGACCGTCACCTCGAACACTTCGGCCACCTCGTCCTCGCTGGGCTGCAACGAGGACGAGTAGTCGCCGACCCACACCACGAACGGCGTGATGACATACCCGGATCGAGTGACGTAGTCGTCCAACCTGCCGAGCACGTCGGTCTCATCGGCTCGAATCCCCAACTCCTCGGCCAATTCCCGCAGACAGGCCTGCATCCTGGATTCGCCCGGGTCCACACCGCCGCCGGGCAACGCGTACTGGCCCGGATGGGCGCGCAGCCGATCCGGCCTCCTCGTCAGAAGCATCCGCCTGTCCCCCGGCGGCCCACCGATCGCAACGGCGACCGCGGCGGCGCGCAATCCGTCGGCTTCGGCGGTGCGATGGGCGAAACGGGAGAGTTCGCGCGCGACGGAAGCCCGGTCGAGCAGGTCCTCTTTCGGCCTACCGGAATCGTCGACAGTCACAGCACGACCCTAGAGGCCCGGGGAGATCAGTGAGTACCGGCAAGACGGGCGGCGGGGGGAAGCAGATCGTCCGGCGACGCCGGCCAACCGAGTGGCTCGTCGGCCAGAGCGGTCAACTGCTCCACCTGCGTTCGGCACCAGGGTGATACGTCGATGGTGCCGTCCAGCACTCCCGCGGAGAACTCGGGCCACGACACCCATCGAGTCTCCTCCACCTCGGCCGGATCGGGATCGAGTGTCGCGTGCTCGTCGACTCTCACGCGGTACACGGGACATATCTCGTTCTCCACGATTCCGTTGTCCATGACGGCGCGGTACCGAAAGTGCGGCAGTACCAACTCGGCGGATTGCGCACGCAGGCCCAGTTCTTCACCGATTCGGCGCAGTACGGCGTCGTCGAGCTTCTCACCGGGAGCCGGGTGGCCACAGCACGTATTGGTCAGCACTCCTGGCCAGGTCGTCTTGCTCGACGCTCTGCGCGTGAGAAGAACAGCGCCGTCCGACCTCACCACGTAGCTGGAAAACGCGAGGTGAAGGGGCGTGTCCTGCGTGTGGACGGTGGTCTTGTCATGCGTACCGACGGCACGGCCTTCGTCGTCCAGCAGCACCACGTGCTGCGCTCGGGATCGATCCATCGTTCCATGGTCCCACGGCCTCCGCGGCGGTCTACTGTCGAACCATGGGACGTGACGAGAACACCGACAACGAGAACCCGACAGAGACCGCGAAGACATCGGACACGCCGAAAGGCGGCCGACCAGGACCTGTGGACGGCGGCGGCGGAGGCGGGATGGCGACGCGGGAGAACGCCCCCCAGATCGCCGATGACTCTGCCTGAAATTCGCCGCGCCACCGCTGTTTGAGAAACACAGTTTGCGTCAATACCTCCGATGTTCTCGCGCTGCGCGGGCACACGAACCTCCACTACCGGAAGGACCTCGATGAGCATCAACGACGACGACATCACCACCACGGGCGGAGCCGCAGGCGAAGGACCCGCCGACGGCGGATCGAACCCCGGTGGCCATGACGGCGGAGCAGACGGCCCGGCCGGAGCCGGTGAAGGACCCGCCGACGGCGGATCCAACCCCGACGGTCACGACGGCGGAGCAGACGGCCCCGCCGGAGCCGGTGAAGGACCCGCCGACGGCGGATCCAACCCCAACGGACACGACGGCGGTGCGGACGGTACCGCTTGAGCACTGACTCGAGCGGCGAGCGCGGATCGGATCATCGGTCCGCGCTCCGTCGTCTCACCGGTACAGACTTCGGGACGTTCGCAGACCAGCACTGGGGAATCGCACCCAAGCTCACCCGATCCGCCGAGCTGTCGGGATCGTTCGACGATCTGATGACACTCGACTCGGTGGACGAGCTGATAGCCGAACGCGGTGTACGTACCCCGTTCGTGCGCATGGCCAAGGACGGGCGTCTGCTGGACAGAACGCAGTTCACGGCGTCCGGCGGGTTCGGGGCCGAGGTGATCGATCAGGTGGATTCGGGCGCAGTGTTGGCGGCGTTCGCGGCCGGGAACACGCTGGTTCTGCAGGGCCTGCACCGGCTGTGGCCGCCGCTCATTCATTTCGTCGGCGATCTCGTCCGCGAGCTGGGCCACCCTGTGCAGGTCAACTCGTATGTGACACCGGCTGCGTCGCAGGGCTTTTCGCCGCACTACGACGTGCACGACGTGTTCGTCGTGCAGATCGCGGGCACCAAGCGGTGGAGCATTCACTCGCCGGTGCACGTGCATCCGCTCAACAACCAACCGTGGTCGGACCGAAGGTCGGCCGTCGAAGCACACGCGCTCGGCACCCCCGAACTGGACGTCGTCCTCGAGCCCGGCGATGTGCTCTACCTACCGCGCGGGTGGATCCACTCGGCGCAGGCACTCGGCGACACCACCGTGCACCTGACCATCGGAGTGGCCTCGTACAACGACTACGACCTCGCCCACCACGTGCTGAAGTCGCTGGGCGACGTCGAGAGTCTGCGTGCTCCCCTCCCCGCCGGCCTCGACCACTCCGACCCGGAGTCCATCGTTCCGCATGTCCACCGAGTCGTGGACGCCATGCGCGCGGCGCTCGACGAGATCGGCCGAGACCCCGACGCAGTACGTCGACTGGCCGAACGCGTCGCAGATCGTCACGACGATCTCGTCCGACCGGAACCGGTGCGCCCACTGGCAAGCGTCGCCGCGATGGGAGCGTTGCGGGGCGAGGATTCGATCCGACTTCGGCCCGGTGTGTTCGCGCGCGTCGTGCGATCGGCCGATGCCGTGTCCGTGATCGTGCGCGCCAAGACCGTGACGATGCCGCTCCAGTGCGCGGACGCTCTCGACCTGCTGACCCGGGGAGCACCGTACCGCCTGGATGCACTGCCCGGACTCGACACCGACGACGCGTTGGTGGTCGCGCGCAGACTCATCCGCGAGGGGATTGCAGTCCCGGCAGTGCTGTGACAGCCGTCAGGTGATCGTGATCCCACCGTCGACGGCGATGGTCTGACCCGTCACGTATCCCCCGGCGTCCGAGGCGAGCCAGATCGCGGTTGCGGCCAGTTCTTCGGGATCGCCCTTGCGTCCGAGAATCATTCGCGGAGCCATCGAGTCGAGGTATCCCGGCTGGTACGAGTCCGTCATCTCGCTCTGGAAGAAACCTGGCGCAATGGCGTTGACCCTGATGCCTTTTCGCGCGCCCCACTGCTGCGCGAGATCGCGGGTGAGGCCGATGATGGCTGCCTTGCTGGCACTGTAGGCCGCCTGCGGAAGGCCTGCGGTGGTCAGCCCCAGAATGCTCGAGATGTTCACGATCGAACTGCCGGGTGCCATCACCCGTCCACAGGCCTGCGCTGCCCAGTACGACCCGTTCAAGTTGATGTCGATCACCGAGCGGAACTGCTCGGGTGTCTCACGGGTTGCGGGGTAGGCCGTGCCTACTCCGGCGTTGTTGATCAGAACGTCGACCTTTCCGAACTCCGTCATCGCGGCCTCGACCATCGCGGTGCACTGATCGGGGTCGACCACGTCGGTGGCGACCGTGATCGACCGACCTCCGACGCTGTCGATCAACTCGGCGGTCTGCGCCAACTTGTCCACTCGTCGTGCGGCGAGCACCACATCCGCTCCTGCCTCGGCGGCTGCCTTGGCGAATGCCACGCCCAGTCCGGAGGATGCACCGGTGACGATGACGACGCGACCGTCCAGGCGAAATTTGTCCAAGATCGACATGTTCGATGAATCTCCTTGTTTTCGACTCAGAACCAAGCGGGTGACATATCGAGGGTGGTGCGGTCCAGCCTCGCCAACAGATCGAGCTGAACATCCACCTTCGGCAATTCGTAGACGTAGAAGTATCTTGCTGCAGAACGCTTTCCGTCGTAGAAGTCTCCGGATTTCGTGCCGACCGCCAGCAACTGCTCCAGCCACATCCAGGCGATGACCGTGTGCCCCATCGCCTCGAGGTAGGCCGTGGAGTTCGCCAGCGCCACAGCGGCGTCGCCGGTACCCCACACTGCCGCGGTCACCTCGACGATTCTGCCGAAGCGTGCGTGCAGTTCGGCGGCGTACCGAGCAGCGTCACCGCCCGCAGCGTGCGCCCGCTCGACTGTCTCTCCGATGTGTTCGGACAGCAGAGCCAATCCCGCGCCGCCCTGCATGATCACCTTGCGCCCGAGCAGGTCCAGACCTTGAATACCGTGTGTGCCCTCGTGAATGGGATTGAGGCGATTGTCGCGGTAGTGCTGCTCGACGTCGTAGTCACGGGTGTATCCGTAGCCGCCGTGCACCTGAATGGCGAGACTGTTGGCTTCGAGGCACCACTGTGACGGCCAGCTCTTGGCGATGGGCGTCAGTACGTCGAGCAACAGTGTCGATCGCGCCGCTTCGGCATCGTCGGACGCCGAGTCCTGATGATCGACCAGACGTGAGCAGTAGAGTCCGAGCGCCAGCGCACCTTCGACGTAGGACTTCTGCGCCAACAACATTCGACGAACGTCGGCGTGTTCGATCAGCGCGACCGCAGGTGCGGCCGGATCCTTGGCGCCGAGCGGTCGGCCCTGAGTGCGGGTCTTCGCGTACTCGACCGACTTCAAGTAGCCGACGTACCCGAGGGCGATCGCGAGGAATCCGACGCCGATCCGGGCTTCGTTCATCATGTGGAACATGTACGACAATCCGCGGTTCTCCTCTGCGACGAGGAAGCCGACTGCTCCGGGTTGCCCACCGGGAGAGTGGGTTCCGTCGCCGAACGTCAGCAGGGTGTTCGTGGTGCCGCGGTTGCCCATCTTGTGATTGAGGCCGGTCAACACGATGTCGTTGCGCTCGCCTGTACCTCCGTCGCCGTTCGGGAGGAATTTGGGAACGATGAACAGCGAGATTCCCTTGACACCCGGAGGGCCTCCCGGGGTCTTGGCGAGCACCAGGTGGACGATGTTCTCGGTGAGTTCGTGATCTCCACCCGAAATCCACATCTTGGTACCGGTGATGCGGAAGCTACCGTCGTCCTGCGGTACCGCCTTGGTCGTGATGTCCGCCAATGACGATCCGGCCTGCGGCTCCGACAGACACATGGTTCCGAACCAGCGCCCGTCCAGCATGGGCCGGACATAGTCACGCACCTGATCCGGCGTGCCGTACGTCGCGATCAGGTTGGCGTTGGCCATGGTCAGAAACGGGTACGAGGACGTCCCGGCGTTGGCGGCCTGGAAGAACGCCATCGCTGCCCGGGAGACGGTCGCGGGCAGTTGCATGCCGCCGATCGATTCGTCGAACTGCCCGGCGATCAGACCCGCCGACGCATAGACATCGAGCGCTTCCTTGACTTCCGGTATCAGCTCGACCGAACCGTCCGCATTCATCGTCGGCTCCTGCGCGTCCGCCTTCTTGTTGTGCGGCGCGAAGTGTTTGCGGGCGATGTCCGCACTGAGGTCGAGGACCGCGTCGAAGGTCTCCTTCGAGTGCTCCGCGAAGCGAGGTCGAGCAGTCAGTGCCGCCACGTCCAGCCATTCGTACAGCAGAAAATCCAGGTCGCGTCGCGAGAGGACGTCCGACATTCACTTCTCCGATCGAGAGGGGGCACCGCCGCCGCATGGGTCGTTCCGCAGAGGTTCCACTCCTGCGTGAGCGCTGTGACGCACGTGACTACTTTCCTCACCATACAAGTCACGTTTCGCCGGCCACGCCGAGCATCGCGACAGACCGTCCGGCCTGCGGGCTGTTGATCGGTTGGACGTCCAAAGCCGCAGCAGGGCAGACATTTACGGCGAACCGGACTATGAGCAGCATCACGATTGAAAGGAGCTCCATCGGCATATGCTTACCTTTGATAACGATATTTGATCGAACAATCGACAGCGCCCGGCAGTTCCGGTGCGCATCGTCGGAGGGGAGTCGAGCATGACGCACACACTGGCCGTCGACAGCGAACGTGAGCGGGAGATCAGACAGCGTGACCGCTTCACCGAGCTCCACCGGTCCGATCGGGAGTTCCGAGCGGCAGAGCCGGACAGCGCAGTGGCCGACGCCGCCCAGGAGTTGTCGCCGAACCTGGCCCGCGTGGTCGCCGAGATCATGACGCGTTACTCAGATCGGCCTGCCCTCGGCCGCCGAGCTCGAGAGATCGCACGAATCGATGACAAGAACACTCTTCGCCTGCTCCCCCGCTTCGACACTGTCACCTACGGCCAGGCGTGGAGCGACGCCGGTGCACTCGCCTCGGCGCTGACCCACGACGCAATCGGTATCGCTTCGGGAGACTTCTTCGCAACGCTGGGTTTCGCGAGTGCCGACTATGTCGTAGCGGAACTGGCCACTATCCGACTCGGCGCGATTGCCGTTCCGTTGCAGGCCGGAGCCACCGCGGGCCAGCTCTCGGCCATCGCCGACGAGGTCGAACCTGTCGTCCTCGCAGCCGATGTCGACAACCTGTCCGTCGCGGTCCAGGTCGCCACGCAGTGCAGGTCCATTCGGCGAATCGTCGTCCTCGACCACGACGGGGCGATCGACGCACATGCACGGATCATGGAGTCCGCGCGCAGCGATGCCGACCGGGTGGGAGTCTCCGTTCGGCCGCTCACCGAGCTGGTCGGCGACGGCGCGCAACTCCCGGAGGTTCCGCTTCCGGACGACGAGGATCCCGACCGACTCGCGACGCTGATCTACACCTCCGGCAGCACCGGAACCCCCAAGGGGGCGATGCACACCGAACGAATCGTGTGCGGAGCATGGACCGGTGCCTGGCACCACACCGGAGCATCCTCCGAAGCCAGCGACCGGCCGGCCTTCCCGGTCATAACCCTCGACTACCTTCCGATGAGCCATCTGGCCGGCCGTGGCCTGGTCTTTTCGACGCTGGCGGCCGGCGGCACCGTCCACTTCGCAGGAGCGAGCGACCTGTCGACCCTGTTCGAGGATTTCGCGCTCGCTCGGCCCACGATGGCCCTGTTGATCCCGCGGGTGTGCGAGATGATTCGGCACAACGTCCTCGCCGAGATCGACCGAGAGGTCGAACGCTCTGCCGGTGGCGATGCCGACAGCACGCGTCGAGAGGTACTCGAACGCAACAGGATCGAACAATTCGGTGGACGTATCCTGGCAGCGATGGTCGGCACCGCACCGATCGCTCCCGAGGTCAAGGACTTCGTCTCGGAACTGCTCGATATTCGGGTGCGCGACAACTACGGCTCCACCGAGGCCGGAATGGTGTTGCACGACGGCGTCGTTCAACGCCCGCCGGTGATCGAATACAAGCTCGACGATGTGCCCGAACTCGGTTACTTCTCCACCGACACACCGCATCCGCGCGGTGAGCTCCTGCTCAAGACGGCGTCCATCATTCCCGGTTACTACAAGCGACCGGACGTCACGGCCGACGTCTTCGACTCCGAAGGCTTCTATCGCACCGGTGACGTCGTCGCCGAGCTCGAGCCGGACCGACTCGCCTACGTCGACCGACGCAAGAACGTGCTGAAGCTGGCCCAGGGTGAGTTCGTGGCCCTCGCCCGCCTCGAAGCGCTGTTCGGTACCAGTGAGCTGGTCGACCAGATATTCCTCTACGGCAACAGTCAACGGGCGTATCTCCTGGCAGTCGTCGTTCCGGCTCGACCGGACACAACCGCGGGTTCGGTCATCGAATCGCTGCAAGAGATCGCTCGCCAGGAATCGCTGAACTCGTACGAAATTCCGCGTGACGTGACCGTCGAGCACCAGCCGTTCACGCAGGAGAACGGGCTCTTGTCCGGTGCAGGCAAACAACTGCGACCCAAGTTGGTCGAGCGCTACGGAGACGAACTCGAGCGTCGTTACGCAGAACTCGAATCCGGTCAGAACGAGCGCCTGCGTGAGCTCAGGCGCAGTGGTGCCGATGCCCCTGTCCTGACCACGGTCGGCGATGCCGCACAGGCTCTGCTGGGATGCGCCGGGTCCGATGTTCGCCCCGATGCTCACTTCAGCGACTTGGGCGGAGATTCTTTGTCGGCGTTGACGTTCTCGACGCTCCTCCGTGAGATCTACGATGTCGATGTTCCGGTCGGTGTGATCACCGGGCCCGCCATGGACCTGGCAGCACTGGCCGAGTACATCTCCTCCGCCCGCGACAACGATTCCGACACGGCCACATTCGCATCGATCCACGGTCGCGGCGCAACCGTCGCCGAAGCGTCCGACCTGAGGCTGTCGGCATTCCTCGACGACGCCCTCCTCGACGCCGCGCACCACATTCCGGGTCCGCGAGAACAGACCAGCACGGTCCTGCTGACCGGTGCCAACGGATACCTCGGTCGCTTCCTGTGCCTGGAATGGCTCGAGCGCATGGCCGAGATCGGAGGAAAGGTGGTCTGCCTGGTGCGCGGACGCTCCGATTCCGACGCGCGAGCCCGACTCGACGCAGCCTTCGACAGTGGAGACGCCGAGCTGTCGGAGCGGTATCGAACCTTGGCCGACGCTGCGCTCGAGGTCGTGGCGGGCGATCTGGGCACGCCCCGGTTCGGACTGGGTGACGAGGACTTCCGGACGCTGTCCGAGCGGGTCGATCGCATCGTCCATCCCGCCGCGCTGGTCAACCACGCCCTGCCCTACGAGCACCTGTTCGGCCCCAACGTCGTCGGCACGGCCGAGGTGATCCGGCTGGCGCTCACTCACCACGTCAAGCCGGTGACCTACCTGTCGACGGTGGCCGTCGCAGCGGGCGTCGAGGATTTCCGAGAGAACGGCGACATTCGCGCGGACAGCCCGTCGCGGGCTGTCGACGATTCCTACGCCAACGGGTACGGCAACTCCAAGTGGGCCGGTGAAGTGCTGTTGCGCAACGCATTCGACGAGTTCGGCCTACCGGTGTCGGTCTTTCGCTCGGACATGATTCTTGCGCACAGCACGTGGACGGGGCAGCTCAACGTGCCGGATGTGTTCACGCGTCTGATCTTGTCGGTCGTCGAAACCGGTCTGGCTCCGCACACGTTCTACGCCACCGACACCGGGGCACCGACCGACGAGAAGGGACGACCGCTGGCCCACTACGACGGACTGCCTGCCGATTTCAGTGCGTCGGCCATCACGTCGATCGCGGGTGGGGATACCTCGGGCTACCGAACCTTCGACATCCTCAACCCACACGACGACGACATCTCGCTGGACACGTTCGTCGATTGGATCCGTGCCGCAGGTCGCGACATCGAGATAGTCGACAACTACGACGAGTGGTTCGAGCGTTTCAACGCAGCAGTCGAGGCTCTTCCGGAGAAGCAGCGTTCGCACTCGCTGCTCCCCCTGATCGATTCGTACGCACACCCGCAACACCCGTCGTCCGGGGCGATGCTGCCCGCCGACGAGTTCGCCTCGGCCGTCGGGGATATTCCGCACCTCGGGCGCGAGTTGATCGAGAAGTATCTCTCCGATCTCGTGGCGCTCGAGCTCGTGAGCACGCGGTAGAGCAATTCCCGATGCGGGCCACGCGGCCCGCATCGGGAAGTCCTACTCCCCGACCGGTTGTGGTTCGCTCGTCGGATTCGTGGCAGGAACGAGCCGGGAGTACGCCAGACACACGAGTCCGAAGAACAGGTAGCCAAGGGCAACTTGGGGATTGGCAGCCCAACCCACTTCGTGTGAATGGATCAGGCCGACCCACGACAGTGCCGCGGCCACTCCACCCGCTGCTGCGGCGGCGAGAAACCGTTTGTCGAGAACGAACGTGACGATGGTGCCCAACATCAGTCCGGCGAGTACCGCTCCCGACCCGAACGTCTTCAGCCCGTCGTACACGACACCCGCCTGACCCAATGCCTCGCTTCCCACTTCCGTCGCAGATGTGCCTGCCGCGCTGAGTGCGTTGTCGATCAGACCCACCGCCCACTCTGCGAGATTGGGGAGCAGTGCCACCACCACCGCGATGGCGTGCAGCTTCGGCACCGACTGGAATGCCTGGGCACCGATCAGCAGTCCGATGTACAGCAGAATCGGGACGATCGCGGGAATCGGCAGCAACGTTGCCAGCAATCCGAACAATCCGAGAAAACACATCAACCCGATCGCGACGCCCGACGCGACCGAGTAGCCGGTCCGGCCACCTGCGTCCTTCCAGCCTGGATGGCCGATGTAGACCGCGGGCGGGAACGGCGATCCGAACGCCGAGCCGACGATCGCACCGAAGCCGTCGGCGAGCAGCACACTGCGCAGGTTGTAGTTGTCTCCGGCAGCAGATGCACTCTCGACGTTGCTCATCGCCTCGGTGAAGTTGTAGACGCCCAGAGGAATTGCGGTCGCGAGCAGCGGTGCCAGATTGCCGAGACCGTCGAGGAGCAGGTCGAGGCGCAGATCAGGAAGGCCGAGCGCGATGTTGCTCGCCGCCTCGGTCACGTCCGGCACGGACATGTATCCGCCGATCCAGCCGATCGCTGTGCCCACCAGCAGCGCGGCGAGCCCGACCGGAATGTTGCCGGGCAACTTCACATCCGTGAAGAAGCCGATCAGAATGATGGCGAGAACCGGCAACCCGATCCAGGCGGCCTCCCACATCTGCGCGGCCGGGCGCATCGCGATGAACGTGATCGAGATGCCGGCCAAGGTACCGAGCATCGCCGCACGCGGGGTGATCCTGCGAATGTAGGGCCCGACGAACGCTCCGATCATGACGATGATGCCGATCATGAAGGCCCAGGCGAGCCCCGCCGCCCACGCCTGAAGCGCGTCGCCCGAGGCCAGGTAGACCGGGAGCATGACCACGAACACGACGATGAACATGTGCGGAACGCTCGGACCGTACGGTAGCGCGGTCACGTCGGTTCGATTCTCGCGCTTGGCAAGTCGACGAGCGAGAACCATGTAGTACAGGTTCCCCAGGATCAGGGCGATCCCGAGAGCAGGCAGCAGCGTCCCGAGGACGTCACTGCCTGGAATTCCGACCACCGCGATGCTCAATGTCGTCAGAGTGAGCACATTGACGAGAATGTTGAAACCGAGTCCGAAGAATGCGTTGGTGTCGCCCTTCGTCCACCACGACAGAGTGAACGAGGACGGGGAGCCTGCAGCGGGTGTGTCTTTGACATCCATGGTCATGTTCTCGGTCCTATCGACTCGCAGTAGAGGGGACGAACGCAACCAACGCGGCCACGACGTCCTCCGACGGCGCGGTCCAACCGAAAATCCCGCCTTGAGCCGAAATCATCTCGAGGCCCACTCGCTGGAACTCAGGAAAATACGAACCGACACAGTCAGTCACCACGAGGCACTCGTATCCTCGATCGTTGGCCTCCCGAACCGTGGTGTGCACACACACCTCGGTGGTCACACCGGTGACGAGCAGAGTCGTGATCCCGGCGCTCGTAAGAACCTCGGAGAGCTCGGTGGCGTAGAACGCCCCTTTGCCGGGCTTGTCGATGACAGTCTCGCCCTCGAGCGGTGCCAGCTCGTCGACGATATCGTGACCGTACTCACCGCGAACGAGGATGCGGCCGAACGCTCCTCGATCACCGATGCGCTGCGAGGGCGTCCCGCGGCGCAACTTCGCAGGCGGGCAGTCCGACAGGTCCGGGAGGTGCCCCTCCCTGGTGTGGATCACCGGTATCCCGGCTTCTCTTGCGACAGCGATGAGACCTGCGAGTGGTTCGATCACGGTCCGGAGCAGACCGACATCGTTGCCGAGGCTCTCACCGAACCCCCCGGGGAGCAGAAAGTCCCTCTGCATGTCGATGACGATCAGTGCCGTCGTTGCGGCATCGATGGTGAACTCGGATGGTGACGCCGACGGTATCGACGTTACCGGTGTGGGTGCTGAGGTCATGAGATCTCCTGTGCTGCAATGGAATTTTCGTGAGCAGAACTGATCGCCCGGGAATATGCCCGCCAGCCACCGAACTCGCTGATGTCGTCGACGGTGTGCCTGTCCGCGCCGGTCTGCACAGTGGCGTCGCAGACGTAGCCGAGAACGTCGGAACCGTCGGCCAGCAGTACTCGTCCCAGAGCGAGTACCGCCGGCATTCTGCCCGCGAGTACCGCAAGAGAAGTGGCGGGCAGACGCCACCTCTCCACGTCGATTGCGCTGCCGCCGAATGGAACTCGCAGCAGTCCGGGTGTCGGATCGGCGGTTCCGATCCGAAGCAGGGTGTACGTCGCCGCGGTGGACGTGGCTTCGACCAGGGAGCCACCCAGCTCGAGCAGCTGCGGGTTGGCCCGCTCCCCCGACAGGTGGTGCCCGGCAACCACGATGTCGATGGTCTCGACTGTCGACCCTTCGGCCGCGGGAGGCGGTGAGTCGGCGCGCCCTTCCCCGAGCAACCGGGCCGCAACCGCGAGAATCGTATCGTCGGACAGCGCGGGCCCGATCACCATGAGACTGACCGGTCGACCGTCCTCGGTGAGCCCTACGGGAACCGCTACGGCCGTCAGGTCGAGAAGGTTCCCGAAGTGGGTGTAGTGACCGAGCTTCGTATTGCACGCGATGGGGTCTGCCAGCACCTCCGCCACGGTGAAGGTGGTGCCGATCGTCGGCACGATCATCACGTCCATCGACGTCCAGAGCTGCGCGACCCGGGCGCGGAGGTCTTGCAGCGTCTGCAGTGCACGGAAGGCATCGACGGCGCTGTACCGGCGCCCTCCCAGGAATATCTCGCGTACGACCGGAACGATGGAATCGGGTCGTTCGCTGAGGAATTCGTCGAACTCGACCAGCCGCTCGGCGACCCACGGCCCCTGGTACAACAGCGATCCGGCATCGAGAAACGGAGTGAGATCGACTGCTGTGGTTCGTAATCCACGCTCCGGAAGCGACCGGCGCGCGACCGAATGCGCATCGAACATGGCTGCGTCGCCGAAGAAGTCCAGCTGCTGCAGGTCCGGTAGTCCGACGGTGATCTCTCGCCCGTCGTACCGCCCTCCGCGCGGACGTGACCAACCGTCGGCCGGATCCTCGGTGCACATGACGTCGAACACGAGGTCGAGGTCCTCGATCGTGGTCGCCATCAGGGTGATGCAGTCCAGTGACTTGCACGCGGGGACGAGTCCGACGGTGCTGATCAGGCCGCGTGACGGCTTGTATCCGACGATGCCGTTGAGCGCGGCAGGCACTCGACCCGATCCTGCGGTGTCGGTGGCCACACAGAACGGCACCTGCCCGAGGGCAACTGCCAGTGCCGAACCGGAACTGGAGCCACCCGAGATCATGTCGCTGCCGTAGACGCTCCGCGGAATCGGGTGCGGTGTTCGGGTTCCGTTCAGTCCGGTCGCGAACTGGTCGAGGCTGGTCTTGCCGACGAAGATGGCTCCCGCGTTCACAAGCGCCTGCACTGCCGGGGCCGTCGAATCCGGCGTGTAGGCGTAGTCGGGGCAGGCAAGGGTGGTCGGGTATCCGGCCACGTCGATGCTGTCCTTGACTCCGAAGGGAATTCCGTACAGGGGTAGCGATACCGCGTCGGGTCGCGCTTCCAGAGCCGCTGCTGCCGCGAGCAATTCCGCGCGGCCCACGACGGTGATCCACGTACCGTCGTCGCCGCGTGCAGCCACGGCGGTCGAGAACGCCTCCACCGTTGCAGTGGGAGTCGACGCGCCGGTTCGGTACGCCGCGAGCATCTCGGTAACGGTCGGGCCGAGCGCTGGTCCGGGGTCTGAATTCATACCGTCGATTGTCGACAGTTTTCTGTTACTGCAGGTTGTTGCCGTGTTTCGAGTCTGTTAGGAAATACTCTCGAGATGGAGGTAGGTCAGCTCGCCATGCTGCTTCAACGCGGCGAGCGCCACCGATACGTCGTTCGATTCGATGGCGTCGAGCAACCACTCGTGACGCCGGATCCCGTCGACCGGATTGGCGACTCGGGCTTCTTCCCTGAGATTGCGGGCCATCGGTAGCTGCAACTTCAGCAGGATCGGTGCGTACGCCACATCGAGTTGCCGACTGCCTGCCAACGCCACGATGGCTTCGTGGAAACGTCGGTGGGCGTCGTCCTTCTCGAGGGTGTCGCCCCGCGCATCCGCGTCACGCATCTCGTCGAGCGCCGTTCGTACCGGAGCGAACGCATCGCCGCGAGACGACGCTAGCGGGAGCGCACGTTCGAGCGCATGTCGTTCGAGAACCTGACGCAGCTCGAAGAGTTCGAGAATGTCCTCTGCCGACCACACCGTCACTCGGAACCCGCGACGTGGGAGATGCTCGACCAGACCCTGCTGAGCCAACAGGCGCAACGCCTCACGTACCGGTGCTCGGCTGATCCCGAGGCGCGCGCACAGGGTTTCCTCGACCACTCGGGATCCGGGCTCGAGCGCACCGCTGAGAACCTCGGATCGGACCTGGCGAGTCGCCATTTCGACAAGGCTCGGCGGCAAGGAGCCGTGTTCCGCCGGTGCAGCCATGACGCCAGTGTACGAACATGTTCGGCGAATGGTGCGCATCGGAAAACATCGCCGAGTCGAATCCAGAGCGCTCGGGTATCCCCCCAGCGTTAGAATGGTCGGCATATGTGGATTGGATGGATAGAATTCGACTTCCTTCTCGGAGATGTTCACTCACTCAAAGAGAAGCGCTCCGTGATCCGGCCGGCGATCTCCGAAATGCAACGCAAGTTCGCGGTGTCGGTCGCGGAGACCGATCATCGCGAGTTGCACAGACGAGCGGGTATCGGCGCGTCCGTCGTGGCAGGCGATCGCGACCACGTCACCGATGTTCTCGACCGCATCGAGCGCGTGGCGGCCTCACGTCCCGAGCTGCAACTCGTCTCCGTCCGACGGCGCACCATCCGAAGCGACGACGTCTGAGGCCTGCCCCGCCGGCTCATCGACGTACGTCGAACACCTGCTTCTGAATTCCGTTGCCGTAGACCTCGTGTTCGACCAGTTCGAGATGCGTGGTGTCCTTGTCGGCCTCACTGAACAGTCGTTTTCCCGCCCCGAGCAGGAGCGGAAAGACGAGCAGGTGGTACCGATCGACGAGCCCGGCGTCGGCGAGACTTCTTCCCAGGGTGGCGCTGCCGTGTATCGAGATCGGCCCACCATCGGAGTTCCTGAGCTCGGCAACGTCGTCGACACCGCGCAGAATGGTTGCCGGCCACCGTGAGTCGTCCTGTTCGAGCGTCGACGACACCACGTACCTCGGCATCGCGTTGTACCCGGCGAAATCGTCCATGGTGGGCCAGATCGGCGCAAATGCCTCGTACGAGGTGCGGCCCAACAGCAGCGCAGTGGCTTCTTCCTGCTCACGGCCCTTGATCTCGTACGCTGCCGGGTCGAATTCGATGCCCTGGAACGTCCACCCGGAGTTGCGATAGCCCACCTCGCCGCCCGGTCCTTCCATCACGCCGTCGAGTGAAACGAACGCGGTCACGATCACAGTGCGCATGGACGGTCCTTACCGGTGCTGGGATGCGGGTGCCGGAATCGTAAACCATCCGCCTGCCGAATCCGCCGATACCATCGACCGATGATTGCCAGTGACAGCTCCCGCCCGGCGTGGGACGACGACCCGGTCGTGTCCGGCTGGGCGGGGTTACCCGCACTGGAGCGTGAGAGCACCGCGGACGTCTGCGTCGTCGGCCTCGGAGGGTCGGGTCTGGCCGCTGTCGCCGACCTCGTCGACCGTGGTCTCGATGTGGTCGGAATCGACGCAGGGCGTATCGCTGCCGGAGCCGCGGGTCGGAACGGTGGCTTCCTGCTCGGCGGTCCTGCGACCTTTCTGCACACTGCGCTCGCAGCATGGGGTCCGTGCGCCGTGGATCTGTATCGAGCGACTCTGGCCGAGATCGACTCTCTGGAAGGTCTTCTCGGATCCGAGGTCGTCCGCCGCACCGGATCCATCAGGCTCGCGGGAGTTCCCGGTGCGCCGATCGAGCACGCCGATTCGGAGGATTGCGACGCGCTGGCACAGTGCTTGCGCGAGAACGAGATTGCCGTCGAGCACTATTCGGGCGAGTTGGGGCGCGGCATCTTCCTACCGGACGACGCGGCGATGAATCCTGCACGTCGCGCAATCGGGCTGGCGTCGATCCTCGCGGGCCGCGCCAGGCTGTACGAGCACACGCCCGCAACCACCATCGGGCCAGGAACGGTCACGACGCCGAGTGGGGTGGTTCGGTGCGGCCTGGTTCTCGTTGCCGTCGACGGTCGCCTCGAACAGGTACTCCCCCAGCTCGACGGCCGGGTTCGGACCGCACGTCTGCAGATGCTCGCCACCTCGCCCGTCCCGCCGGGACGACTGCCGTGCCCCGTGTACGGACGATGGGGCTACGACTACGCGCAGCAGGATGCGTCCGGACGGCTGTACGTCGGGGGCGGTCGTGACCTCTTCGCCGAGGACGAGTGGACACCGTCCGGTGAACCGACAGCTCAGGTGCAGAACTACATCGAATCTGTTGCGACATCGTTTGCAGGAGAACCTGTCTCGGTTCGTGCGCGATGGGCAGCATCCGTCGGGTTCACCGCGGATGGGCGCCCGCTGTGCACATTCGTCGACGACACCGTGATCGCATTCGGCGGCTACAACGGGACAGGCAATCTGGTCGGACCGGTCGCCGCTCGTGCCGCGGTGGCGCTCGGACTCGACGGAATTGCAGTGCCGCAGTATCTGAGCAGCTGACACATGGCAGTGTGGACCCATGGCCGAAGAACCGGAACGCACCGAGGACGGTCACTACATCGTCATCAAGGGTCGGCGTTGGCGCGCAACGGATCCTGACATCCCGGAGGATCGCAATGCCGAATTGCGGTCGATTCTGATGGCGTGGCGCAGGGAGGTCAAACGCACGTCGGGCGCACCGGAATCTCGTGCAGGTGTGCAGGCCACCAAAGTCGCCCTCGGCGAGCGAGGAACACCGTGGTGGGAGCAGTCCGACGACGAACGACGGGCCCGATGGGAATCGGACATATCGCGGCCTGCCGACTCCTGACCCTCGCCGGATTGTTGCCATGGTGGAAACTATCCAATACAGTTTCCATCATGGAAAGCATCGGAAGACCCACACCTGCCGAAGCACGAACAGCTCTCGACGACATCGACCGCGTCCAGCGCGCGGTACGAGACACTCCGTGGCCGGTGTGGCTGTATCCGATCAACGCCGCGCTGCTCGCACTGTTCGCACTGACCGCCCTGCTCGACAGCCGGGCCGCCTTCCTGGGGATCGCCGCGGTGATCGTCGCGGTCAACGTCATCACCGGATATCGGATGGGGACGCCGTGGGCCCTACCTACCAACCGAGGCTTCCTCACCTGCGTGGCGCTCTCGGCGCTCTGCGTCGCACTGGCACAGGCTGTCGGCAATCCGAGCGGACCTGCCTGGCCGGTGGTTCTGCTCGCGGCCGCGGCCGCGGCGATCTTCTCGACCGGATCGATCCTGCACTACCGCAGTACACGCCGATGACGGACGACCTCGACCCGATCATTCATCCGGCACATCGGCTACGGATCTGCGCTCTACTGGTTGCGGCGACCACTCTCGAACTCTCGATCATCAAGGAACACAGCGGGTTGAGCGCGTCCGCGCTCAGCAAACAGGTCGCCGCTCTGGTCGATGCGGGATACGTCGAGCAGCAGCGATCACGCACGGACTCGCGTCGACTGTGGTTGTCGTTGACCAAGGACGGTAGATCGGCGTATCGACGTCATGTGGCTGCACTGCGCACCATCCTGGCCGACACCGACGCCTCCATCTGATCGTCTGCGGTGACTTTCCCTCGTGGTGCGTGTCTACTGTTTCGACGGATGACGTCGACGTAGTTCAGCCCGCTCGTTCAGCGAAGAAGGAGACTTCGATCATGTCCATTCTCAATCCATACCTGTCGTTCCGAGACAATGCCCGCGAGGCGATGGAGTTCTATCGGTCGGTCTTCGGTGGCGAGCTCACCGTCACCACGCTCGGCGAGGCCAATGCCAGCGAGGATCCCGCCGATCAGGACAAGATCATGCACGGCCAGCTGACCACCCCGAACAGCTTCACTCTGATGGGAGCCGACACGCCGTCGTCGATGGAGCACACCCCCGGCAACACCATGAGCGTCTCGCTCAGCGGCGACGAGGAGGACGAACTGACTGGCTACTGGAACAAGTTGGCCGTCGACGCGCAGTTCACGATGGGCCTGGAGAAGGCTCCGTGGGGTGACGCGTTCGGTATGTTGACCGACAAGTTCGGTGTGCAGTGGATGGTCAACATCGCAGGCTCGAGCACTGGGAGCTGACCGCCTCTACACGACGACGGTTTTCGGCGGGATCACCTGCCGGAGACCTTCGGGCCCCCAGCCCCGGTCGAGTGCCACCAGCAACAACGCGCAGCCGAGACCGGACAGGACGAGTGCTGAACCGAACATCGCCGTGTATCCGAACAGGTCTCCGACCACACCGGCGGCAATTCCGGCCACTCCCTGCGCGAAGACGATCGCGCACGCCATCAGTGTGTAATCGCTTCCTGCGAAACGCTTCTCGGACGCGTCCATCATCAGCGCGAACACCGCAACGGTGGCCGCACCACCGAGCACGTGTTCGGTGATGTTGGCGGTGACGAGAAGAGGAAAGCCGCCGACGCCCAGGGACGCAACGACATACAGCGCGAGGCTCAGCGTTTGGCTCACTCCGCCCACCAGCAGCGCCCGACGACGTCCGTGCCGAAACGCCAACCATCCCCCGAGGGCTGCTCCCCCGACCGCAGCCACCGACGACAGTCCGCCCTCGACCAGCGCAATCTGGGGCAGCGACAGTCCGCTGTCCGACAGAAACGGACCCACGAGTGCCGATCCCATCGAGTTGCCGAACTTGAACCCGATGATCAGCAGAATGAATGCCACCATTCCGGGTCTGCGAAGCCGCGACCACCACGCGCCGGCGAGCCGCCCCGGCGTCGGACGCTCGGCGTGTGGATCGGAGTCCCCGTCGGCCGCGTCGAGTTGTCTGCGCATCCACCACACGGGGATCGTCGTCAGCACGATCAGCAGTGCCATCGCAACGAACAGCACCCGCCATCCGGCGAAGGTGAACAGCCACAACAGTAGTCCGCCACCGCACACCATCCCGATGCGGTAAGCACCGACCTGCAGACCGTTGCCCAACCCGCGCTGCGCCACCGTGAGCGTACGCACTGCGATGCCGTCGGTCGCGATGTCCTGCGTCGCCGAGAGAGCATTCATGACGAAGATGCCGACGAACAGCCAGCGCAATGTCGAGGACAGATCGAGGAACGACAACGCCAGTGCCACCGCCGCGGCCGAGCACTGCAGCGACAGCAGCCACCGCCGCCGGGATCCGTACCGATCGACATACGGCGCCCAGAGAAACTTGAGCGCCCACGGCAGGAACAGCACACCGGTCGCGCTGATCTTCACCAAGGAGAACCCCGACTCCCGCAGTACCACCGGAAGGGCCTGGGTGAAGAATCCGAACGGCAGTCCCTGTGCGAAGTAGAGCGCACCCAGGAGAGTGAGGGTCCCGGCGGTGAACGACGCCGGGCGCACCGCGTTGGTCATGCCGGTCATCGTGTCAGAGCGAGGCCGATTCCGCCGAATGCGCTACCGGCTGGCGAAGAATGGTGCGCAGCTTCGCGGGTTCGACCCGGCGCGCATCGCTCAGGTAGATCTCGTGATGTTTGCCCGTCATCGTCAATCCAGATTCGGGGATGTATCGACGATGGAGCTCCTCGAGTACCGGCGTCTCGTCGTCGTAGGACCCGATGTGCAGCGTCTGCACGCACAGTCCCTCGTCGAGAGTTTCCAACCGAACCCTGCTCGACGCATCCGAGTTGCTCTTCGAGGCGGCGGTCGCCACCGCCGCCTCGAACATCGGACGGTCGATCCAGTCGGGCACCATGATCATGGTGGTCCAGTTCCACTCGCTCTTGTCCCTCTCGGTGGTGAACGAGTTCATGTCCTCGGCCCACCACAGAGCCTCGAGCGGCGGGACGACGTAATCGCGGTCGAGGGTGTTCTTGCTGGCGAACTTCAGCGCGTAGGCGACGGGGTAGATCGCGGCGATCGCTTCCGCATACTGCGGGGCGGTGTTCGGGTCGCCGTGCCCGTCGATCATCAGGTAGGTCAGCGGCGGAACGACAAGGGTGCGAAAGGTGTTGTGCCGCGCCGAATATGCGTCGAGCGTCTTCTTGAAATCGATCTTCATGACACCCGTTCCCATTCGATCGTGGATTTCAACGTACCGAACGTTGCGCGCCCTCCGGCACGGTCCCTGAGACGACCGTTCAGACGAGCCACGTGCGTTCGTCGTCGCTGAATCGGTTGACGGTGCCGCGGGTCGCAATCGCCCTGTCGTACATGGTCGCCAGCGCGTCCAGCAGGGGCTTGTTCAGCGAATCGAGTGCATTCTGGCGTGCCACGATCTCGTCGAGGCGCTCGGAGAGTTCGGCCAGCACCGCCGAACGGTCGACCGTGGTGACGCGTCCGCCCTCTACGACGATCCGGCCTGCCACGATCACGATATCGATCGAGGAGCCGTTCTCGGAGTACACCAGTTGCCGGTCGAGCTTCTGCCGAGGCGTGAAAGCCATGGTGTCGAGATCGAAGATCACCAGGTCGGCCTGCATCCCCACCTCCACCGTGCCCACAGTGTCTTGAAGGAGCGCACTGCGGGCCCCGCCGACGGTGCCTGCGTGCAGTACCTCGTCCACCGTCGGCCAGGTGGTGAAGTCCGGGTTGGTCACCTTGTGCAGCAGCGCAGCAGCTTTCACGACGTCGAGCATCCGGGGGGAATCACTGCTCGAGCATCCGTCGGTTCCCAATCCGAGGTTCACGCCTGCGGTACGCAGGGCGTGCCACGGAGCGATTCCCGATCCGAGCTTGAGATTCGAGATCGGATTGTGCGAAATAGACGTGCTCGCCGAGGCGATCATCGACATATCGTCTTCGGTCAGCCAAATGCCATGCGCCAGGGTGGTATTGGGTGACAGCGCGCCGATCCGATCCATGTATTCCACCAGCGACCCGCCGTACATCTCCGCTCCCGTGACCAACTGGGTCTTGGTCTCGAGGACGTGAATGTGGCATTCGGCGTCGAATTCGGTCGCCAACTGCGTGGCACCGACCAGGAGCTCCGCACCGCACCGTTGGGGTGCGGACGGCGCGACCATGTATCGCAGACGACCGTTGCCTCGACCGTGATACTGCTCGAATGCCTGCCTGCTGAAGGCGAGATACTCCCCCGTCGTGGGAACGGGATGTGACAGGATCTCGGCGGTGATCTGCTGCGGTAGGTGGTCGAGGACGAACGGCACGGTATCGACGAACGGTTTGCTGATCACATGGCCGGAAATGTTCGCTCGGATGCCGATCTCTTCGTAGGCGTCGAACACCGCCGACAGTTGCGCCCAATCCTGAGTCGGGTTTTCGAGGACGTCGTCGACGATCGTCGTCACGCCGGCTTCGAGGGACTCGATTGCGAACAACGTGCTGCGCAGACGAACCAGATCGGGTTCGACGCGACTGTCGCCGAGGATCGGGTAGGCCATGGCCATCCACATCTCGAGGGGCATGTTGTCGTATCTGCCCTTGTAGAACGTCTCCCAGGAATGGGTATGTGCGTTGACGAAACCCGGTGTCACCAGCCTGTCGGTGCCGTCGATGATCGTATCGCCGTCGGTGGGTTCGAGATCACCGGCGACTGCAGTGACGACGTCGTTCTCGATTCGGATGCTACGGACGATCGGCTCGGAACCGGTGGACGCGTCCATGGTGATGACGTGCGCGTTCCTGATGAAGATTCCCATGTTTCCTTCCTTGACTGCGCGGTGCGATGACGGCGAGGAGCTATTCGACCGGCTGTGGTGTCGGAGCCTGCTCTTCGGGCTGCTGCTGACGAATCATCCACTGCCGATGCGACTTTCGTGCGAGAAGGTAGTAGGTGGCCGCCGCCGCACTACCGCCGACGAGCCACGAGATGTCGAGACCGCCGAGTGCCTGCGAACCGAACCCCTGCAATGCCGGGACCATACCGTTGAGGAACATCCAGGTGCCGAAAATTCCCACTGCGAACGCCGCGAGTGCACGCCAGTTGACGTCCTGCATCCTCGTCGAGCCCACGTCGTCGAACAGATGGCCGTAACGGGTGCTGGCGCGCTCGAAGACGTAGTAGTGCACCAGCATGATCGCGCCCCACGTCGCCACCCAGCCCACCACACCCACGAGCCAGGCGTCGAGGGTCTGCGCCGCATCTTCCTGGAAAACGAAGAACACGCTCGCGGCCAGTGCGAGAACGCCGACGACAAGGTTCAAAGTGCGCCGACTCAACTTGATGTCGAGGGCCTGCGCCGTCACACCGAAGCTGTAGACGTTGAGAACGTTCGTGGCGATGGGGCCGTGCAGAACCAACAGCAGCACCGGTATGGCGAGCGCACCGAAGTTCTCGACGATGAGCTTGCCCGGATCGATGGAGCCGTTGGTGGTCGCCAACGTCGCTCCGAGCACACCGAGCCACACGACGGGGATCAACTGTCCCAATGCACTGACCAGGTACAGCTTGCGTCGGGGAACACGCGTACTGACGAAGCGGGAGTAGTCGGCGGCGTAGGTCAGCCACGTCAGGCCCCAGCCGATTCCGATGGCCGTCATCACGGCCGACATGGCGACGATGCGCTCGGTGCCGGCCAAGGCGACGCCGTCCGGACCGGAGTAACTCCAGTCGATGTCGAGGTGGAACCAGGCCACGATCGACATCAAGACCAGCACCACGACGGTGGGCGGCACCGTCCAGCGCTCGAACGCCGCGATCGCCCGGTATCCGACCATGGAGATACCGACCTGGACCGCCATGATGGCTGTGGCCACCGCTACCTTCCATCCGACGTTCGCGGCATCCGGGTCGACCCAGCCGAGTTCGCCGAACAGAGCCATCACCAGGTCGAGGACGATCCATGTGTTCACCGCGCACCAGCCGACGACCACCACGGCCTGGACGGCGGAGGGGACATAGTTGCCTCGACGGCCGAAGACCGACCGGCCCAACAGCATTCCGGTCGTTCCCGTTCGTTGCCCGAGCAGAACGAAGAATCCGAAGATCGCCATTCCGATGACGTTTCCGAGGACGAGCACTGTCAGCGTATCGGCCAGGCCGAGGCCCATGCTGATGCCGAGCGCGCCGAGCACCCAGTTGATCGGTGCGATGTTCGCACCCGCCCATATCCAGAACTGACCGGACAGCACGGTGGTTCTCTGGCTCTCGGGAATCGGTTGCAGCGAATCCTCGACGTCGTGGGAATGTGTGGTCACCGTGAGCTCCTCGGGATGCGGTCGACCGGCGGTTCGGTCGGCCTGGTGAGAAGCCTCGTGCCCGTGTGTTTCCCGAACCCTTACGTAATGTAAGCCACTCGTAACAGCGGGTGGACAAAATGTCACGTATGAATGTGCTCGACGCCTTCGACGACGTCTATCTGTCCGCGGCGCGACCCGAACTCGTCGCGGGAAGGCGTTCGTCGACGCGATCTCTGCGGTGGGTTCACGCCAGCGAGCAACTCGACATCGCACCGCTCTTGCGCGGCGGGGAGCTGATTCTGATGGAGGGTGTGTACTTCGGCACCTGTTCCGACGCCGATCTGGTGACGTACCTCGACTCGATCGATGCCGCGGGAGTCGTCGGAATCGCGGTGGAGACGGGGGGAACGCTCGACGTCATTCCGCCGCTACTGGTCGAGCATGCCGAGCGGATCGGCTTTCCCGTGGTGCATCTCCGACGGCGGGTGCCGTTCGTACAGGTATGCGAGAGCATCAACAGCCAGCTTGCCGACTCGGCTCTGCGTCGGCTGCAGATGGCAAACCGGATGTCTCGGTTGCTGTCGGCGTCGATCGAAACGGACGGAGCGGTGGACGCCGTTCTCGATGTGCTCGGCGTCGAGACTCGGTCGTCGGTGACGCTGCGTTCTGCGTCGGGAGATCTGATCGGGCAATCCGGACTCGTCACCGAGCCATCGGATTTCACCACGTTCGAGGTACCCGTCACCAGTGGCGGTCGGGACGTCGCGGTGTTGACCGTGACTCCGGGCCCCGATGCGGACATCTACTCGATCAACGCCGGATTGGAGAGAGCTCCGGAAATCCTGTCGATCGCGTTGCTCAGCGCGCGCCCGGCCAGGGTGGAGGACCGACTGCGTACCCGCTTCTTCTCTCTGTTGTCGGCGATGAATTACCCTGCCTCCGATGTCACCGACCATCTCGACGGCGTCGCCGAGCGTATGGGTATGCCCGAACACGACGCCTACCTGACCGTGTCCGTCGAATTCGACGACGACCCGGAAGCGGGCACGTTGCAGCGCTTGTTGAGTTCGGTGTCACCGAACATCTGGTGTCAGAAGATCGGCGACCGACACGTCGCGGTTCTCGGTTTCGCCGGCCACGAGATGCTCGACGCCCAACGGCCGGTTGTGCTGTCGATGTTGCAGGCGACGCAGGTGCGTATCAGGCGAGCAGGTGTCGGTCCTGGAACCTCCGACCGCCACGGTCTGCGTCGGTGTTTCAGCACGGCCACAGCAGTGCTCGCGCTGGACCTCGGCCCTGACGACCGCATCCGCGATGCGCGCAATTTCGCGCTTGCCCTTCTGGTGGAGTCGATGTCGGGGGAATCCACTGTCGAGAAGTTCGTCCACGAGCAGATAGGACCACTGCTCGCTCACGATCGAGAGCGGCACGGAGAGTTGTTCGCGACCCTGCTGGCGTACATCACCCATTGGGGTAGCAAGACCGAGACCGCGAAGAGCCTTCGGATACAGAGACAGACGCTCTACCAACGGCTCGACAGGCTCTTCGACGTTCTCGGTCCACTGCCGGCAGGCTCCCCTCGATTCCCGGGGATCGCCACTGCGGTGTTTCTCGAACAGGCCCGCCGCCAAGGCAGTACCGGCCCTGGCGGCTGACCCGTCGACCGATCCTTCTCACACCTCGGCGTCGACCTTGTCCGTCTCGCCTCGGCGCATGGCCAGGTACTCGGAGAGTTCGCGCTTGACCACAGGCAACAGCAGGTACAGGCCCGTGATGTTGACCAGCGCCAGCAGGAACAGGGTCGCGTCGGCGAAATCGAGCACTGAGCCGAGCGAGAGCACGGTTCCGATGACGGTGAACATGCAGAACATCACGTTGAAGAAGGTGCGCGAGAAGCGGCTGCGTCCGAACAACGACGTCCACGCCTGCAGTCCGTAGTAGGCCCAGGTGATGGCAGTGGACAGTGCGAACAGAGCCACCGCAAGAGTCAGCACGTACGGGAACCACGGCAGCACGGTCTCGAAGGCGTCGGAGGTGAGGGTGACACCTCCGGCGGGTAGCTCGCCGGTCTCGGCGACGATCGCGCGCTGGTCCTGCCAGGTGACGGTATTGGCGATCACGATGGTCAGCGCGGTCGCGGTGCAGATGACGACCGTGTCGATGAATGGCTCGAGCATGGCCACGAAGCCCTCGGTGACCGGATGCCTGGTCTTGACGGCCGAGTGCGCGATGGCCGCGGAACCCAATCCGGCCTCGTTCGAGAATGCGGCGCGCTGGAATCCGATGATCATGACGCCGAGGACGCCGCCGGCCACGCCCTCGGGCGAGAACGCGCCCTCGAAGATCGCGGTGAACGCCGTGGGGACCGAACGGAAGTTGACGGCGATGACGACGCCGCACGCGACGATGTAGATCAGCGCCATGGTCGGCACGAGCTTGGCGGTCACCGCCGAGATCGATTTCATGCCGCCGATGATGACCAGTCCGATGATCAGCGCGACGACGATACCGAACACTGCCTTGGCTCCGTCGGAAGCGAGGAACCCATCGTCACCGCCGGTGACCGAACGGACCTGTGCGTACGTCTGATTGGCCTGGAACATGTTGCCGCCGCTGATGGCGAAGAACGTGATGACGATGGCGTAGAAGACGGCCATGACCTTGCCGACCTTGGCGAGTCCCCGCTCTGCGAGACCCTTGGTCAGGTATTTCATGGGTCCGCCGGAGACGGTGCCGTCCTCGTTGATGTCTCGGTACTTCACGCCGAGCGTGCACTCGACGAACTTCGATGCCATGCCCAGCAAGCCGGCGAGGATCATCCAGAGTGTGGCACCGGGTCCACCGAGTGTCACGGCGACGGCGACACCGGCGATGTTGCCGAGCCCGACGGTTCCGGACACCGCGGCAGTGAGAGCTCTGAAGTGGCTGACTTCACCGGGCGCGTCCGCCTCGTCCTCCTTGCCGCTGACGAGAATCAACGCTCTCTTGATTCCGCGGACCTGGATGAACTTGAACGCCACCGTGAAGACGACGGCACCGACGATGAGCCAGAGGACGATCAGCGGAACGGCGGCTCCACCGATATTCACGGTGAAGAAGACGACATTCGACACGGCAGCGGAGATCGGATCGAAGGCATTGTTGATCGCCGTCTCGATAGAGCTGATCGTGCCTCCGTCCGCGGCCAGTACATCGGTTGCGAGGGGGTGAGAGCTCATGGCTTCGAGTGAACAGCACGTGGACGGCAGAGGACGTGATTTACCGAATTTCTAGCAACAATTTACTTGATCTTGACCGAGAGCCGGTGGGTTCACACCGCAGATCGGGCGGGTATTCGCCTCAAAAGCACTGTTGCAGCATCCAGTACGACATGTCGGTCGTAGGTAAGGCGGTAGTCGTACATCGGGGTACCGTCCTCGGCCGTTTCTCGCTCCACGGCAATGAGCGCCACGCTCGACATCGGAGCCACGATCACGATCGAACGTTCCAGCGCCAACGGCTCGTCCGCGCCCACGGCCACGGTCCGGAAGCCGGAGGCAGGCGGCGCGGCGTGCGAATCGAAGACAGCCGTCAGCGCAGTACGTGCGGCAAGGTCGTCGAAGATCGCACGCCGCGCAGGCGTAAGGCCGGTGGACGCGCTCACTGTCGCCAGTACGACGGTCGAGGAACCGGTGCCGTACGCACTGTGCAACAAGCTGTTCTCGATGGCGTCGAGCAACGTCGAATCCGCTTGTCTGCGGGCACCGAGTGAGTGGGTGAGCCCGTACGGAGTGACTGCAACGGGGGCACGCACGGTCACCGTTCCATCCAGATCGAGCGAACGGGCCGGCTCGAGCACCTCACCGAAATCCGGGAGAGCGTCCGGTGCGCCGTAGAGGTATCCCTGCCCCAGAACCGCGCCCATGGCTCGTGCAGAACTCTCGTGGCGCTCGGTTTCGATCCCTTCGGCCAGAACCAGGGCACCGGTCCGTTCGGCCTCGGAGGCAACGGCAGCAACGATGGCGGCGGTCTCGCGGCTCGAACGCCCCTGCACGAGAGCCATGTCCAGCTTGATCACGTCGGGACGCAGCAGTGGAATCAGCGCCAGGCTGGACGAATCTGCCCCCACATCGTCGACCGCGACTCGCCACCCCAGGTTTCGAGCGTGCTCGGCCGCTCGCAGCAGACCTGCCGGATCACCCATCAGGTCTCGTTCGGTGATCTCGACGATGATGGACAGCCGCGACGCGTCCGCGAGCATCGGTAGGCAGTCCCGAGGAGGCGGTGCATCGAGGGCGACGGGTTCGGCATTGACGAACAGTGCGAGCCGGTCGGGATAGCCGGACTCGACGGCACCGCGCAGCGCGCTGAGTCGGCACCGCCAATCGAAATCTGCAGCGACGCCTTGTGCACGTGCCACGCCCAACAGTTCCGGTGGCGGAATCGGCGGACCGTCTCCGCAGGTCCGCACCAACGCTTCGAACCCCACGACGGCGCGTCCGTCCAGTTTGACGATCGGCTGGTAGACCGACGTGATATCGATCGACATCGGCGAATTCTCGGCACTCGTCGTACGTCGACGCATGGGTGGAACCTCCCTCGATACCGATCGATAGGTCCCCACCCGCGGCATCATCATGCCCGACCGCACCGTGATGTCGTTACGCGACTGCGGTCTGTGCGTCGATCGACTGGCTATAAGGTGCTCGAAGGACTCGACGAACGGCGGTGACCGATGGTGGGAGCGGACTCTCGCGCTCGTGCCCCTCTCGACAACCTCTTCGCGGGACGATACCGACTGGGCACCGTATTGGGACGCGGCGCGATGGCCGACGTCGTGCACGCCCACGACCACGTTCTCGGCCGATCCGTAGCGGTGAAGATATTCCGCCACGACGAGCCGCCGGACACTGCCCAGCGCATCGATGCAGAAATTCGGACTCTCGCGTCGCTGTCGCACCCGGGTCTGGTGACGCTGTACGACGCGGGCACTGCACTCGATGCCAGCGGGGTGCCGGTGCCGTACCTGGTGATGGAGCTGATCGACGGTCCTACTCTGAGTGCGTATCGCCAGGGCCGAGCGATGGACGGCTCCCACGTCGCGCGGATCGGGTTCGAGCTGGCGGAGGCTCTCGCCTACATCCACGATCAGGGTGTGGTGCATCGCGACATCAAACCGGCCAACATCCTCGTTGCGCAGTCTCCGGACGTCGGCGTGGGACAGTGCGCCAAACTTGCCGATTTCGGCATCGCCCGCATCCTCGATTCCGAACGACTCACCGAGCACGGCACCACAGTCGGTACTGCGCACGGTACTGCGCACTACCTCAGCCCGGAGCAGGCGACGGGTACGTCCGTCGGTCCACCGACGGACGTCTACACGCTGGGGCTCGTTCTCATCGAGTGCCTCACCGGCACAATGGCATTCGAGGGAAGCGCCGTGGCAGCAGCGGTGGCGCGCCTACACCGCGATCCTGACGTCCCCGAGAGGCTCGGATCGGACTGGCACGCACTGTTGACGGACATGACGTCCAGACGCCCGGAGGATCGGCCGGCCGCAGCCGCCGTCGCCCACCGACTGCGCGGGCTCTCGCGCAGCACGACACCTCTTCCCCGCACTGCCGTGATACCCGCCGAACCCGCGAACATGGTTGCGACAACAGCAGTTCCAGCGTCGGCTGCAGCGAAATCTCCACACCGACGATGGATGATCCCGGCGGCAGCCGCGCTGTTCACTTCGCTGGGAGCGGCGATAGTCTGGGTCGCAGTCGGCACGAGTGATGAGCCGGAACCCAGCACGCCGTCGACACCGACTCCGACTCTCGTGGAGTCGACGACAGTGGTGCCCACGACCCTTGCACCCGATCCTGCACCTGCGACGTCGATTCCGGTCTTCTCGAATCCGCCCGAGCCAGCTCCCGTCCCCACGGCGAATCCGGCTCCGGTCGAGCCGGCTGCGCCGGCCCCGATACCTCTGGATGACGGCAACGGCAGCTCGGGCAACGGGAACTCCGGCAACGGGAACTCGGGAAACGGGAACAGTGGCAACGGGAACGGGAACGGGAACAGTGGGAACGGCAATGGCAACTCCGGCCGGGGGAACTGACCCCACGGCCGTCGACAGACAGGAGCGACGGTGACACACGTCGATACCCTCGTGGTGGGAGCAGGCATTTCCGGCTTGGTCGTTGCGACACTTCTGCATCGTGCCGGTCAGCGCGTTGCCGTTCTCGAGGCCAGAGACCGCGTGGGCGGTCGGGTCTGGACGATGCGCACAGACGAAGGCACCCTCGACGTGGGCGCTTCCTGGATTCACGGAACTGACGACAACCCTCTCGCCGACGCCGTGCACGCTTTCGGAATGCGGACCGTCGAATTCACCGTCGGCAGCTACCAGCCGGACGGCAGACCCATCGCTTACTACTCCCCCACCGGGACCAGGTTGAGCGATGAGGCTGCCGCACGATTCGGCACCGACGTTCACCACTTCGACGAACTGTTCGCCAGGACGATCGCGGAGTCGTCCCCGGGGACCTCGTTCGGTGACGCCGTGGAAGCAACTCTGACGCAACTGGATTGGAACGACGACCGACTCGAACGAGTTCGTGAGTTTCTCGGACATCGAGCCGAGGAGCAGTTGGGCGTAGGAAAGGACCTCCTCGACGCGCACGGCTTGGACGACGACGCCATCGAGGGCGACGAGGTCGTGTTCCCCGACGGATACGATCGACTGGCCGTTCACCTGGCCGAGGGACTCGACGTCCGGCTCGAACACGTGGTGACGCAGGTCCGTTGGGGTCGAGACGGAGTTCTGGTCGATACCGGTTCCGGGACGTTCTCGGCCGAGCGCGCTGTGGTGACGGTACCGATCGGAGTACTGAAATCGCCGGAGTTCACTGTGGAACCCCCTCTGCCGGAACCTGTTTCGGGTGCGCTGGAACGTCTGGAGATGAATGCCTTCGAGAAAGTGTTCCTCCAGTTTCCCAGCAAGTTCTGGGACGAGAACGTCTATGCCGTACGGCAGCAGGGCGAAGCCGGGCGCTGGTGGCACTCCTGGTACGACGTGACCATGCCGCAGGGCCGTCCGACGCTTCTGACCTTCGCTGCGGGCGCGTGCGCGCAGCAGACTCGGCACTGGTCGGACGCGCGCATCGCGGACTCGGTTCTCGAGGCACTGCGCGGCCTGTACGGCGACCGAGTCCTCACACCGGACCGCGTGTATGTCACTCGCTGGCAGGACGATCCGTTCGCGTACGGCTCGTACTCGTACATGACGGTGGGCTCACGCACGCGCGATCACGACGACCTTGCCACTCCGATCGGAGATGTACTTCACCTCGCCGGTGAGGCGACCTGGACCGATGATCCGGCAACGGTCACGGCGGCGTTGAAGTCGGGACGTCGCGCAGCTGAACGCATTCTGGGGCGTCCGGTACCGTTCGGAGACATCTGGGGTCCTACGGAGCACTGACAGGATGCACCGCCATCACGATCGGTCAGATGATGCGAGGTGGTTTCTGGCTCGATCGGATCGCCATCTCACTGATCACCATCGCCGCGTACACGGTGTTCGCGTGGTCGCTGGGCATTCAGTTCTGACGCAGTGGGCCGGAGAAATCGGTAATTCGACACCGACTTCGGCCGATTTGGCCCAGACAACCGTGCTTCGGGTTTACGATGACGTCTTCATCCAGGCGGATGACCCGTTCCAGGTGCTCGCCGCCATCCCCTGGTCGGTGCTGAGTCGGCATTGCTGTCGGCTCGGCAAGGTACGGGGGTTGGGGCATGGTCTCGGACGTCATCGACTGCAGCACGGTCTTCGCACACGATATCGAGCAGGTGTGCGCGGTGTTGAGCGCGGTCGAGCTGTACCCGCGCTACTTTCCCGGGCTCGACTACTGCACGCTTCGTGAAGCCACGGCCGGCTACCGATGCGGAGTCGGCGGTGTCGAGCATGCCCTCGACCTGGTGGTGAACAGACGAAACCGGCCGATCATCACCATCGAGCACGTCGAGTCCGGCGGGTTCATCAGATTCACCCTCACTGCCCGCTCGGCAGGCGAGACGAAGATCGATGTCACCGTGTTCCGAGCGGGACTCGGCGGGTCCTACTCACCCCAACCCGAACACAACCGGGCCGTGGTCGAATGGGTGATGGGTGGTCTGCGTCGACTGGACAACTCCCTGTCCGGAACCTCGACGTCGATCGTGTCCAACACCGGGGATTCGCGGTCGCTACCGCTGGCGATCATGAAGACGATGGTGGGAACCGGCGTCATTCGTGCTGCACGTCCCGACCGCGCGTACCGGCAGTTGAACTCGCTGGCGAAGTGGGGCTTCACCCTTGGCGGTGGTTTCGCTGCCGCAGCAGCGAAGTCCCCGAACGAGATCGCGTTGATCGACGACAGAGGGACCAGGACCTTCGCAGAGATCCACCACCGTTCGCACCGCATCGCGGCAGGTCTCCACGCGTCCGGAATCAGCCCTGGAAGCACCGTCGGAATTCTGGCCCGCAACCACTCGGCGATGATCGAGTGCACCGTCGCGTGCGGCATGCTCGGAGTCGAGGTGGTTCTTCTCAACACCGGTCTCGCTGCCCGCCAGATCGAGACGATCGCTGCCCGCCACCAGCTCCGAGTACTGTTCGTCGACGACGAGTTCGACTCGATGGTGCGCTACCTGCCCGACGATGTCACCCGTGTGAGCCTGTCGTCCCATACCGCCGTTCCGCGTCGGCGCACGCTCGAACACTTCGTCGCACCACCGTCCGCCACATTCACCAGGCCGGATCGGCCAGGATCGGTGGTCGTGTTGACCTCCGGAACCAGCGGGTCGCCGAAGGGTGCGGTACGTCCCACACCGAAGGGCTTCGGAACAGTGGCGGCCATGCTGTCTCGCATGCCCCTTCGGATGAACGAGAGGATGCTGATCGCGGCACCGATGTTCCACAGCTGGGGACTGGCGGCACTGCAGATCAGTACTCCGCTGCGCGCCACGGTGGTTCTCCAGGATCGGTTCGATCCGGAAGATTGCTTGCGGGCGATCGAGGCGCACCGTTGCACCTCGTTGATCGCAGTTCCGATCATGCTGCAGCGGATACTCGACCTGCCCGACGAGGTCCGATCACGCTACGACACCTCGAGCCTGCGAGTCGTCGCGTGCAGTGGGTCGGCATTGACCGGATCGACCGTGAGCCGCTTCATGGACGTCTTCGGTGACGTCCTCTACAACTTCTACGGTTCCACCGAGGTCTCGTGGGCCACGATCGCCACTCCCGAAGACCTGCGCGCAGCCCCCGCCACCGCCGGACGCCCTCCGCTGGGTACGACGGTCGCGGTTCTCGACGCGAACGGTACTGCCGTTCCGGTGGGAACCCTGGGCCGAATTTTCGTCGGCAACGACATGTTGTTCGACGGGTACACCAACGCCGAACCTCCGTCGACGGCCTCCGCCCGCGGAGCTGCCCTGATGGACACCGGCGATCTCGGATACATCGACTGCAACGGACGGCTGTTCGTCTGTGGCAGGGACGACGAGATGATCATTTCCGGAGGCGAGAACGTCTTTCCCGGCCCCGTCGAGGATGCGATCGCCAATCTTCCCCAGGTCGGCGAGGTCGCGGTCGTCGGTGTGCCCGACCCGGAATACGGGCAGCGTTTGGCCGCGTTCGTCGTCGGCCGCGGATCGGCCGGCCTCGATGCGGACATGGTGCGCGCCTACATCCGAAATCGGTTGAGCCGCTTCTGCGTTCCCCGCGACATCACGTTCCTCGACGAGCTGCCCCGAACGGCGACCGGCAAGGTGATCAAGAGGATGCTGATCGAGCCGCCCACCGCCGCTGGGATGTAGCCCTCAACTCGAAGGCACGGGCAGCGATAGCCAGCCCCTCTGCCGATGCGTTGCAGCTTGGGCACCCTCGACGCCCACACACACCGTTAGAATTTGCTCGATCGCCACCTCCTTCCGATCGTTCACTTAGTGCCGCGCTTTGTACCTACTGTCTCAGTTGCTTAACTATTCAGAATCTGAGACTGTTGTTCGCGACACGGGAGGAACGCGAATCGCTATGTCGAAGGCATCGGAAGACCCCCGAGAGGGAAGACCCGCGCAGGACCGAAGCGCGCATTCTTCCTTCCTTCAACTGTTTCTCGAAGCAACTCGCGCAGAACAATTCTCCGACAACACACAGCCTTCGCGCGACGACGGTGACGGTGGACCGGTTTCTCTGCGCTGAGCCGGTCCCAGGCCCGATAGTCGTGGTCGAGTTCGCCTCCGCCTGCGGTTCCGATGAAATCCCCTGCCATGATCTGTCGACACCGCAGACAAGGGAGAGGGACGCCGTGATCGACGAAGAATCCACGAATCGGAACAGGGGACCACGCTTCGAGGACGGACTCGAGGTCCGCCAGAACGTGATGGGCGAAGACTACGTCGACAAAGCGTTCGCCAATGCCGCCGACACCGACTCCGCTGCACTGCAAGACTTCGTCACCGACACCGTGTGGGGCAGCGTGTGGACGCGGCCCGGACTCGACTACCGCAGCCGCAGCCTGCTCAACCTCGGAATCCTCATTGCGCTGCGCGCCCACGAGGAACTGGCAGGACACGTGCGCGGAGCTCTCCGCAACGGCCTCACCCGAACCGAGATCACCGAAACCGTCATCCACACGGCGGGGTACTGCGGTGCGCCTGCCGCGCTGGCGGCAATGCGCGTCGTACAGAAGGTGCTCGACGCGGAACTTGGTCCGCTGGTGCCGGAAAGAGACGACGAACGAGTCAAATGACCGATGACGGCACCCGCGCATAGTGCCCACGAATTGGGTACACCGGATGCATGCCGGAACTACCCGAAGTGGAAAACGCCCGACAGGTCGTCGAGAAAGCTCTCGGTCGCGTCATCGTGGACATCGATGACACCGACACGTTCGAGTGCCGACCACACATGCCGGGCGATATCGCCCGCGCACTGACGGGCGGGAAGCTCACCGAAGCGCGTCGACGTGGCAAAGCGATGTGGTGCGAAACCGTCACGGCAGACGGCTCGAGCGGACCGACTCTGGGCATTCACCTGGGCATGGGCGGACGCGTCATCGTCACCGCTCCCGACGGTGAGCGGACCTCGCAGTACGGAGGCGGCGATCCACATGTCGGTGAGCGCCCGACCGACAAGCCGGAGTGGACGCGGTTCTCCATGACGTTCGACGACGGTGGGCACCTCCGACTCTTCGACAAGCGACGCCTCGGCCGGGTTCGACTCGAACCCGATATCGGCGCTCTCGGGCCGGACGCCGCGGAGATCACGCGAGACGACTTCCGTCACCGAATCGGTTCCAGCGGTGCACCTCTCAAAGCGAGGCTGCTCGATCAGGCCGCGATCGCGGGGGTCGGCAATCTACTGGCCGACGAGGTGCTGTGGCAGAGCGAGCAATCCCCGTCCAGGCGAGCCAAGACGCTCACGACAGAGGAGCTCGACGAGCTTCGCGTCGTTCTGCGTCGTGCGATCAGATCAGCGACGAAGAAAGGCGGCGTGCACACCGGGGAGATCATTCCCTTCCGAAAGACGGACGCGGCGTGCCCTCGATGCGGTGCCCCGATGACACGCGGAACGGTGGGCGGACGCACGACCTGGTGGTGTTCTCGCGAGCAATCCTGATCTCGTCCAGTGCGTGGGAAGGTGCTCGATCGCGCTGTAGGACAGTATTTTTCGATAAAGTCAAGCTAATCCTGGATGCGGCACAACTACACCGGACGGCGTACGGTGTTGGCAGCTTCGGACGTCACCGAGGCTGCCGACTTCGCCGGAGGGTGCATGCTTTCGACCGCCGACACAGACCCAGCTCCTCACGTCACCTATCTGCCTCACCGTCATTGTTTCGCCGTCTGGCACAGCACACCGGAGGCGACGCTCGAAGGAGTGTCCACCCCCATCGAGCTCGCGGTTCCCGGCGCGGACGGAACCGTTGCCGTTCGTACCGTAGGCGCGCAACTCGTGGCAGCGAACGCCGGCGAGCTCCGAACCGCAGCCCGCTCCGCGAAAGGTCCATCGGCTCGCGGATGGTTGGGGATCCTGAACCACGTCGAGGACAACCCCGACGTGAGTGGGATTCCCCGAGCTCTCGTCGATGCACTCCCGCCTGCGGCGCACGCGGTTCCCAACGCCGGCGGGTCGAGCGTGCTGACAGCACACGGTGCCGCTGAGGCACTCCGCGCCAGCCTGCACCTGCAGAACCATCTGATCGAGCATGCATCGACCTTCACGCCCAGGCCCTATCAAGTGCACGGTGCGGCCTGGATGCCGACCGTTCAGGAGGTCGGAGGCGGCGGAATCCTCGCCGACGAGATGGGGCTGGGCAAAACGCTCCAGGCCATTTCGCACATGATCGTCGGAGCACGACGAGGCGAGGGCAACTATCTGGTTGTGTGCCCGACGTCGTTGATCAGCAACTGGCGGCGAGAAATCGAGAATTTTTCCGACGGCGAATTGGTCGTCAACGTATACCGCGGGCCGTCCCGCACCCTCGAGCAATGCGCCGACGCAGGCTCGGTGACAGTCACCGGGTACCCCACCCTGCGTACCGATGCAGAGCGATTGAGCGAAATATTCTGGAGCACAGTGTTTTTCGATGAGGCGCACATCATGAAGAACTCCCGGACCAAAATAGCCAGAGCGGCGCGTCGGCTGAATTCCACCACCCGCATCGCCCTCACCGGCACGCCCGTCGAGAACCGCATGGACGAACTCTGGGCCTTGATCGATCTCACCAATCCCGGTTTGCTCGGAACCCGGGCTCGGTTCACTCGACGATTCTCAGCACCCATCGAGCAGGGAGGCTCAGCGGCCGCACTCGCACAACTGTCGAGTGCGATCGCGCCGGTCGTCCTTCGCCGGACGAAGGCCGAGGTTGCGACGGATTTGCCGCCGAAGCACCACATCGATGTCCTGTGTCCCATTTCGAACGAGCAAGCATCGCTGTACAATTCGGCCGTCGAAGAAGCATTCGACACCGGTTTCGGCAGCAACCGCGGCCGTGGAACAGCAGTGCTGGCGCTACTGACGTCGCTCAAACTGATCTGCAACCACCCGGGCCTCGTCAATGGAGACTTGTCTCGGTTGGCTGATCGCTCGGGCAAACTCGACAGGCTCACCGACATCGTCGAGGAGCTCGCCGAATCCTCGCGCGCTGCACTCGTCTTCACCCAGTACCGCCGCACCGGAGAGATTCTCGCCGAGCACCTCGAAGGCCTCACCGGAGCCCCGATTCCGTTCTTTCACGGCGGGCTCGACGTGGACGAGCGCGACAGGATGGTCGACGACTTTCAGAACAGCGACCGATCCCCCGTCATGGTCCTCAGTCTGAGGGCGGCGGGGTACGGCCTCAACCTCACCCGTGCCAGCACGGTGATTCACTACGACAGGTGGTGGAACCCCGCGGTCGAGGCGCAGGCCACAGACCGGGTTCACCGCATCGGGCAGAAGTCCGGCGTGACGGTCATGGCACTGACGACGGAGGGGACACTGGAGGAGCACATCGCTTCACTCCATACCCGGAAGAAGGCGATCGCCGGATTGACCGAGAGCAACAACGAGTCGGCTCTGGCGGCGCTCGACGACTCGACATTGCGAGAAACGCTGTCGCTGCGGGCGGTGACGCGCTGATGGCCACAACACCGCAGCCTGCCGCCTTCGGGTCGACGCCCTGGGGGAAAGACTGGATCAGGCGAGTCGAACCCATCGCCGTCACCCGGCCGAACCCGATGCTCCCGCGAGCACGAAGCCTGGTGCGCAACGACGCAGTTGCAGTGGACCCCAGCAAGATCGGAGAGTTTCGCTGCGTCGTGTCAACGGGCAAGAAGGTCGAGACCGCCGTGATCTCCCTCCCCCGGTATGGAGCGGGCGAACGGAAGTCGGTGCTGCGCATCCTCGCCCGCCACACGCGCGGGGCCGTAGCCAGCGGAGACCTCCCCGACGAGGTCCACGCCGAACTCGTAGCGAGCGCACTGTCGCCGGTCCCGAACGTAACCGAAACGTCCTGCACGTGCTCCAGAAGAATCGATCCGTGTCTCCACGTGACGGCCGCTACCTACGCCGTCAGTCTGATCGTCGATCAGATGCCGACGTCGGCATTGGCCGTCCGTGGAGTCGATCTGTCGGCTACAACCGTGTCGACGGACTTTCCACGGCGTTGGATGCCGATAGAGAGTGTCGACGCCGCAGCGTTCTACGGCTGAGCCGAGACTCTGCGTCCCAGAGAAGTCGAATGGTCAGGAAGTCGCTTCGACTGCCAGCCGAGCGAGTGTGTCGTTCAGCTGGTCCTCGGTGACCAGCGGGAACTTGATCTGCTGCAGAAGCTTCTTGTCCGTCACCTTCGACCAGTCGTAGGTGTGGCGCACCAACGTCTCGTTGGGACCCTGAGACTCCAACTCCCACAGCCACTCCCAGCCGGGAGGCTCGTTGCCTGCGGGTGCCGTCTTCCATGCGAGCAGCTTGTCCTTGATGTAACCGCTGACATGGTTGTCGGTTTGGTACTCGCCTCCCATGTGATCGCCCTGCATGTTCATCGTGAACTTCTCGCCGACCTTCTGAATGCGGTCGGCGTGGTCCACGCTCCGGACGAACCCGGATCCGTCGAGAGCCTGATGACGCTCGGGGTTGGACAGCACATCGAAAACTGCGTCGACGGGCGCTTCGATGGTGCGTTCGACTGTGACCTTGGTGTTCTCTGTCATGACTACCGCTTGCCCAGAACTCGCCACCTTCAATCGCCGAGCCACGGAAGACGCGACGCCGATGTTGCAGCCCCGCTGCATTCGAGCGTTTTCTGAAACTTTTTGCAACCTATTGCAACAACCTGAACGTCGTGTGAGAGTGGTTACACACCGCTCGGGTTGAGATGTACGCAACAGGACCGAAATGAGGAACCGTGGTCGCAAAGTTGAAGGACGTTGCCATCGAGGCCGGAGTCTCCATGGCGACTGCCTCGCGAGCGTTCACTTCGGTCGACCTGCTGGCCCCGCACACTCGACAGCGGGTATTGGAAGCCGCTCGCCGGATCGGCTACGACGCACCGGCACCGACGAGGGCGCGCACCATCCTCGTCTTGGTTCCCGACGTGTCGAACGCCGTGTACGCGAGAATGTTGCGGGCAATCCAGGAAAAGCTGTGGCCGGGTCGTCACCGCATGCTTCTTGCCGACACCGCCGAGGATCCGGCACGCGAGATCGAGTTGCTCGACACGGTCGGCCGAGAAGCCGACGCGGTGATTCTGTGCTCTCCCCGATCGAACCCAGCGGACGTGGCCCGGGCGATCGGTTCGACCCCACTCGTCGTCGTCAATGGCGAGTCGAACGGCTCTCCCGTTATTTTGATGGATGTCGAGCAGGGTCTGCGTCAAGCTGCAGAACACCTACAGTCTCTCGGGCACCAGTCTTTCGTCTACGTTCCTGGCCCGGCGGCCTCGTGGGCCAACCGCACGCGCGCGCAGATCTTGTCCGACCTGTCGTCCGAGCGAGGGTTCGACCTTGCTGTCGTCGGCAACCAATCGGCGGACGTGCACGGTGGGTTGGCCGCGGCCGCGGCCGTAGCGGCAAGTGGCGCAACGGCGGTAGTCGCGTACAACGACATGGTCGCCATGGGAGTTCAAGCCGGAATCCGTTCCCTCGGCTATCGGTGCCCGACCGACATCAGCATCGTCGGTATCGACAACGTCGATGTCGCAGCAGCATCGGATCCCGGTCTGACCACGGTGATGGTCGACATCGAGAGCAGCGGGTCCCTGAGCATCGGGCTCATCATGGACCAAATCGACGGAAAGCCATGGCGCGAGGGCTCGGTTCGATTGCGATCCCAGCTCATCGTCCGTGGGTCGACGGCCCGACCGCCGGAATCCGCACCCCGATCTGCTCGCAGCGCGCGCGAAATCGAACGCAGCGCGTCAACCTCTCGTTGAAGAAAGAGACGAACAATCATGTTTCATCGATCGAAGTGTGCCGTTTTCACGGCTGCCGTGGTCACGATTCTCGGGATGACCGCGTGCGGCAGCGCGACCGTGGACCGTCCCAACGATTTTCCCGAGGGCTCGACCATGGCCGAGTTGGCGGCGGCACCGAAAATCAAGGTGGGCGCGTCACCGAACCAACCTGGTCTGGCCGAGCTGAACCTTCAACACGACTGGGAAGGGTTCAACATCGATCTGGCTGTGTTGCTCGTCGAATCCCTGGGCATGTCCAGCGATGACATCGAATGGGTTCACACCACCGCCGCCAACCGAATTCCCTTTCTGAAGCAGGGGAAGGTGGACCTGTTCGCCACAGCCCTCGCCATCACTCCAGCGCGCGAAGAGGCCATCTCGATCTCCGGACCTTACCTCGACACGGCCCCTCAGTTGATGGTCAGAAAGGACGACGCCGAACGCATCGAGTCGCTCCAGGATGTTCCTGCAGGCACCAAAGTGTGTGTGCTACAGGGCAGCCAGGGACAACCACGCGTGGCGGAGTTCATCCCGCAGGCGGAGATCTCCGAGTTCAACACTCTGACGAACTGCGTCCGGGCACTCGAACAAGGCACCGTCGATGCCATCGACTCGACCGCACCGCTGCTTGCGGGATTCGTGGTCGACAAACCGGACGAGTTCGCTCTTGCGCCCATGACGTACGGCGACGGTGAGAAGTGGGGTATCGGTTTGGCCGACGATCGCAGCGACCTGTGCGAGTACTTCAACGAACAGCTGACGCAGGCTTTCGACGACGGCACCATCGAGGAACTCTGGGACCGCCATATGGGTGCCTCCGGCCTGAAGGCCCCAGTCGCCCCCGAATCCATGACCAGCTGCTGATGCCCGGACCGATTCGGGAAAGGACCTACTCGACATGAACGCAATCATCGACAATATCGACGTCTTCTGGGAAGGGTTCGTCAATACCGTTCTCCTGGTGGTGATCTCGGGACTGATGTCCGTGGCGGCCGGATTGGTGCTCGCCTCTTTCGCGATCTCGCCCATTCCGTTACTACAGAGAATCAGCGGCATCTATGTCGGACTCATGCGGAACATTCCCGCCGCAGCACATCTGTTCTTCACCATCTTCATACTCCCTCTGCTCGGCGTACGTCTGTCGTTCTTCGCACTTGCCACCATCGGCATCACGTTGTACTTCTCGGCCTACTACTGCGACGCAGTCCGTTCCGGTATCAATGCCATCGGCCAGGGCCAACTCGAAGCATCACGCGCCATCGGGCTACGCAAGGCGCAGACGCTTCGGTTGATCGTGTTGCCTCAAGGATTACGCAACTCCGTTCCACCACTGATCAATACGACGATCGCACTCGTCAAGGTCACCGCAATTGCCGGCGTATTCGGCGTGACCGAATTGTTCGGCGCAATGCTGCAACTCATCAATACCAACGATTCGGCCGTGATCGCACTGATGCTGTTCACCGCACTGCTGTACTCGGCAATAACTGTTCCGGCCGGACTTCTCGCGGCCGCCGTGGAACGAAAGGTTGCGTTCACTTCCTGATGACTACAACACTTTTCGAGCAACCAGGACCAAGGGAACGGCGCCGGATCCGGGCGTGGACCGCAGGCGGAGTCATCCCCGTCGTCGCGGTGGTCGCCCTGGCTGCGATAGTCCTGAACAACGCGGACCTGTTCGATCCCGAGATCTGGTCGGTACTCGGTCGCGCCGACCTCGCCGCGGCGCTGCTCCGCGGTGTACTCGCCACCCTGCAGGTTGCCCTGTTCACGGTGGTGCTGTCGTTGTTCTTCGGTCTGCTGCTCGCGCTTGCGCAGATGTCGTCGAATCCGATGGTCAATGTCCCTGCCCGCATCTGGGTTCAGACACTGCGCGGACTGCCCGAACTGCTCCTGGTCTTCTTCATCTACCTCGGCGTGCCGGCGACCACCGGTTTTAACATCAGCACCTTCTGGGCGCTGGTCATCGGACTCGTACTCTGGGAGAGCACGTCCATGGCCGAAGTGTTTCGCGGTGGATTCCACGCCCTCCCTCGCGGCCAGAGCGAAGCTGCGATGGCAGTGGGGCTACGAACCGTCAAGACGCTGCGATTTGTCCTACTCCCCCAGGTCGTACGGCAGATTCTACCCAGTCTCGTCAGCGAGATGGTGCGCGTCACCAAGGCGTCGTCGCTCGGTTTCGTGATCGGCTACACCGATCTGCTGCTCACCGGAGAACTCGCGATCGAATATCTCGGCGGAGAGTACGCAGCACCGGTCTTCGCCGCCGTGGCTGCCCTGTACGTGCTGCTGTGCCTCATTCTGGGTCGGCTGTCGAACATATTGAGTGAAAGGCTTCACTGACAATGACTTTCGTAGAACACAACGGTTCCGATCATGAGCAAGGTGCATGCATGCGTGAGGCCGGAACGATGATTTCGGTCAAAGGAGTTCAGAAGTGGTTCGGCAGCCATCAGGCGTTGGCCGACATCGATCTCGAGGTCTCGGTCGGTGAGGTCGTCGTCATTCTGGGGCCCTCCGGTTCCGGCAAGTCGACCCTGTGTCGAACCATGAATCGATTGGAGCCGATCGACGGTGGCGTCATCGAGATCGACGGTGTGCCGCTGCCCGAGGAGAGCGCCGAACTCGCCCGGCTGCGCTCGGAAGTCGGAATGGTGTTTCAACAGTTCAACCTGTTCGCACACATGACGGTACTCGAGAACGTCATGCTCGGTCCGGTTCAAGCTCGAGGCGTCGACGCCGGTGAAGCCCGTACGCACGCAATGGATCTCCTCACCCGTGTCGGAGTCGAATCTCAAGCAGACAAACGCCCCGCTCAGCTCTCGGGTGGCCAGCAACAACGTGTCGCCATAGCGCGGGCTCTCGCGATGAACCCCAAGGTGATGCTGTTCGACGAACCGACGTCGGCTCTCGATCCCGAGATGATCAAGGAGGTCCTCGACGTCATCGTCGAACTGACCAAGGGAGGCATGACGATGGTGGTGGTCACGCATGAGATGAAATTCGCGCAGACTGCTGCCGATCGGATCATCTTCATGGCAGACGGCAGAATCGTCGAAGAGAGCACGCCCGACGTGTTCTTCACGGACTGCAAGACCGATCGAGCACGCGAGTTTCTCGCCAAAGTGCTCTGACATCTCACCCGCATCACTGAAATGAGCCTTTTCACAATATGACTCGAAAAATTGTCGACGCCCGCGTCATCGTCACCAGTCCGGGACGAAACTACGTCACTCTGAAGATGACGACCGACGACGGTCTGATCGGGTGGGGCGATGCCACGGTCAACGGCCGGGAGCTCGCTGTTGCCAGTTACCTTCGCGATCACCTCGCGCCGTTCTTGATCGGTCGCGACGCCGAGCGCATCGAGGACACGTGGCAGTACCTCTACCGTGGTGCCTACTGGCGTCGCGGACCGGTCACGATGGCAGCCATCGGGGCGGTGGATCTGGCCCTGTGGGATATCAAGGGCAAAGCCGCCGACATGCCGGTCTATCAGCTCCTCGGTGGTGCTGCGCGCGACCGTGTTCTGACCTACACGCACGCCACCGGTTGGGACCTGCCCGAGCTTCTCGAATCGGTGAACAAGCGCCGAGATGAGGGGTTCCGCGCTGTCCGTGTGCAATTCGGCGTCCCCGGTCTGGACAAGGTGTACGGCGTCACTCGTGGTTCGGCAAGTTACGAACCCGCGGGGCGCGGCGTCGGCCCTGTCGAGGAGCAGTGGGACACCGCCGCGTACCTCCGACACGCACCGGACATGTTGGCGGCCGTACGCGAGGCGGTCGGACCCGAGTTGCACCTGCTGCACGACGTCCACCATCGGCTCAATCCCACCGAGGCAGCGCGACTCGGCAAAGCCCTCGAAGCGGTGAACCTGTTCTGGCTTGAGGACGTGATGCCCGCCGAGAATCAACAGCTGCTCCGCACGGTCCGGGCGCACACGACGGTTCCACTGGCGATCGGCGAGGTGTTCAACACCGTCTGGGACTGCCAGCAATTGATCACCGAGCGTCTCATCGACTACATCAGGACTGCGATCGTGCACGCGGGTGGCATTTCGCACGTCCGCAAGATATTCGCTCTCGCAGAGATCTTTCAGGTCATGGGTGCGCCGCACGGTCCGTCGGATGTGTCTCCGATCAACCTGTCCGCGTCGTTGCACCTGGGTCTGGCCACCACCAATTTCGCGATACAGGAATTCATGGGTTATCCGGAACAGGTCTCCGAGGTGTTCCGCCCGAGCTACACCTACGACGACGGCTACCTACATCCAGGCGATGCACCCGGCCTCGGCGTCGAGGTGGACGAGGCTGCCGCCGAACGCTTTCCGTACGAACGCGCGTATCTGCCGGTCGCACGTAATCTCGACGGTTCGGTGAAGGACTGGTGACGATCATTCGCACTCCGTTGCCCCGTTTGTCGGCTGCCACGGCCCCACCGTCGTCAACGGGTAGAAACCGTCCACCGGAACAAGGCATCGTCCACCTCGGTCTCGGTAACTTCCACCGGGCGCATCAAGCCGTGTACACCGAGGCAGCACTCGCGCATCAGGACGGTGCCTGGGGCATCCTGGGCGTCGCAAGTAGATCCGGAACGGTAGCCGATGCCTTGCGCGCGCAGGACCTGAGGTACTCGGTGGCGGAAATCTCGCCCGCGGGCGCGACCTACAGCGTTCCTTCGGTTCATACCGGCGCGCTTGTGGCCGCTCGGGAACCGGACGACGTCGTCGCTGCGATCTCGGATCGGACCACGAAGATCGTGTCCTTGACTGTCACCGAGAACGGGTACACGTACAGCCCTGCCACCAAGGGTCTGCAACTCGACCACCCTGATATCGCTCATGATCTTGCCGGCGGTGCACCGAGATCCACCATCGGCTTGATCGTCCGCGGATTGCAGGGGCGCGTCGCGCACAACACGCCTGTGACGGTCCTGAGCTGCGACAACCTGAACAACAACGGTGAGCACACTCGAAGACTGGTGCTGGAGTTCGCAGCCCAGCTGCCGGGCTCCGAATCAGGTGAGCTCTCGACGTGGATCGAGCAGAACGTGGCGTTTCCCTCCACGATGGTCGACCGAATAGTCCCCGCCACCACCGACGCTCATCGGTCGAACCTGGCGCGCGACATGGGTTTCGAGGACTCGATACCCGTGGCTGCCGAACCGTTCAGCATGTGGATTCTGCAGGACAACTTTGCCGCCGGTCGGCCGGCGTGGGAAGCCGGCGGTGCAGTGTTCTCGGACCAAGTCGGCCGGTACGAACAGCTGAAAGTACGACTGTTGAACGGAACTCATTCGCTCATAGCGTATTTGGGTGCCCTGTCGGGCGCGGCGACGATACCGGAGTCGGTTGCACAGAGCTTCGTCGAACGGGCCGCGCACACGATACTGCGGGACGAGTATCTACCGAGCGTGGACGTTCCCGATGGCATAGATCCTGACCTGTACGAGGAAGAACTGTTCGTCCGATGGAGCAACACGGCGTTGGGGCACCGTACACAGCAGGTGGGGTCCGACGGTTCGGTCAAACTGCGAGAACGCATTCCGGAACCAGCGATGATGTTCCGTGAGGCCGGGCGGACTCCCCACTTGATGGCTTTGACCACAGCGGCGTACTTGAGCTGCCTGGCCCCGATCGACGGCTTCGATCCAGGACCTCATGCGACCGCCATGCAGGATCCGGCGCGAGGATGGCTTTCCCAGCTTGCATCGCGAAGCACATCAGGTGCGCAGATGGCGAGGGGCGCGCTCACCGACCGGCGGTTGCTCGGTGACGACATCGCCGACTGGGTCCCGTTCGTCGAACGAACCGGCGAGTTGATCGATGTCATCGTCGGACACGGAATCGACGCAGCGACGTCCGAAGCATTGAAAGGTGATCGATGAACCGCAGGAGCGAGCCGTCGGCGCTACTTCGCCAGACCCGCGTCGTGGCTGTCCTACGTGCGAAGTCTGCCACCGAATACGCGCCGGTCGTGGAAGCACTGATCGCCGGTGGGGTTGTGAGCATCGAACTGACCCTGAGCACCCACGGCGTGATCGAAGAGCTGCCGAAGCTACTGCAGCGATTCGGTACCGACGCCGAACTCGGTGTGGGCACCGTGACAACACCCGACCAGGCGAGCGAGGCCATCGATGCAGGTGCCGCGTACCTGGTCACACCGATCACCGAGACACCGATCATCGACATCGCGATCGATCGAGGGGTGCCGGTGTTTCCTGGCGGGTTGACTCCGACCGAACTACATCGCGGTTGGACGGCCGGTGCCACCGCAGTGAAGGTCTTCCCGGCTTCGATGGTCGGTGCGAAGTATGTTGCCGACCTACGTGGACCATTTCCCGACATCGAAGTCATTCCCTCGGGAGGAGTGGGCATCGCCGAAGCCGCCGCGTGGATTCGAGCAGGCGCGGTGGCGGTGAGCATGGGCGGGCCTCTGCTCGGCGACGCGTTCTCCGGTGGAGACATCCGTGAATTGACAAGGCGTGCCGAAGAAATACGCCGTGTCGTGGATGAGGCGGCGACGCTGTGAGGTCTCGACTGTCCACCCCCTACGTCGTGACCTTCGGCGAAACCATGGCGCTGTTCCGCAGCGAACATCCAGGACCGTTCGCCCATGCCGGAAACGTGGCCGTGGGAATCGGTGGAGCCGAGTCCAACGTCGCGATCGGACTGCAACGCCTGGGTACTTCGGCAGTCTGGTGCAGCAGGCTCGGCTCCGATGCACCGGGTGAGTTGGTACGCAGAGAGATCAGAGCCGAGGGCGTCCACGTCGTCGCGCCCGAGGACTGCACTGCTCCTACCGGCGTCATGGTCAAAGAACTCAGAACGCCCACCCTGCAGCGGGTGACCTACTATCGCGCACACAGCGCGGCATCAAGGATCACCCCCGACGACGTCGACTCCGACATCGTGTCGGGCGCAGCCCTGTTGCACGTCACCGGGATAACTCCTGCCCTGTCTGCGCAAGCCGCCGAGACCTGGCGTCAGGTGATCGCTCGGACTCGCGACAGCGGTGTGCGCGTGTCTTTCGACGTGAACTATCGCAGCGCTCTCTGGTCGAGCGACGTTGCAGCCCAGGTCTATCGAGACATACTCCCCTTCGTCGACGTCGTGTTCGCGGGCGAGGACGAAGCTGCGCTCGTGCTCGGGCCCGCTCACGCCGACGACCCGGAGTCACTCGCCCGAGGGCTCGCCGAGTTCGGCCCCTCGCAGGTGGTCATCAAGCGCGGCGCCGACGGTGCCCACGCGATCATCGATGGCGAGACCTACCGACAGGATGCGATCTCGATCGATCCCGTCGACACCGTAGGAGCGGGCGATGCATTCGTCGCGGGCTACCTCGCCGAGTTGATCGACGGCCACGATCCCGCACAGCGGCTGCGCACGGCCGTGCGGACCGGAGCCTTCGCATGTCTGGCCCGTGGGGACTGGGAGGGGTTGCCGCGACGACGTGAGCTCGAGCTGCTCGAGGGGTGCGAACCCGTCATCCGATGAACGGGTGATCGACGGTCGAGCAGTTCCTCGTTGTCGGCTTCCACGCCAGGATCGGACGCGGACAGTTCCATGGGCAGATCGCACAACCGATGGGTCAGTCGTCCGTGCTGCCGACAGAGGGTGCCTCCGGGGCCGACGGCACCCATGGCTTCAGAGGTTGCACGACGTCCCGGTAGAACGCGTCGAGACCGTCGGTCACGCTACCGATGAAACCGGCCGCGGATCCCGAGCGCTTGCTGCCCATCTTCGTCGGTGACGTCAGCGTGAAGTACTGCAACTCGCTGCTCCGGCCTGCGGTCAACGATTTGGCATCCGCGCGCACGGTCGCCAGGTTCTCGCACGATATTTCGCCTGCGTCTGCGAACACGGCTTCGACCAGGATGTCGGCTGGAGCGTTCTTCAGTTGTTTGAGCAGCCATGATGCTCGCCGGAGCGCGGTGCCGTCGGTCGGCGCGTCGATAGCGGTTCTGCACTGAATCTTGTTGGTACGCATATCCGCTTCGACAGTGACATCTCCGGCGGCATCCGGGATGCGCAACGTGGCCGAGAGGCACCCGGAGGCGACGAGCTGTTCGACGATGTACTCGTTGCGCGCCTGGGGATCTCCACCGAATTTCCTCGGAAGGTGGTGCTTCACCGGAACGCCGAGATCGGCAGTCATCCGTAACGCCAGATGCCTCGACAGCGACGCCCAGGTGTTCGCCACCGACATGGCTTTGACATCACTCGAACGGAGGGTTCCGGCGGTGACGGAGTCACGAACTGCCACCCAGTGGCGACCCATGTCGACGAACTCCGTAGCGCCGGACTTCGGGTGCGTCAGATACCGGACGAATTCGCTCAGAATCCAGACCTGCAGTGAATCGGCAAGGTCGCCGTGTGACAACAACATCCGGGCCTCGTGAATGACCTCGGACCATGAGATATGCCGAAGCGCTACCTTGCTCAGCTTGGTCTTGTTCACCTGGACCGGGAGCTCACCGGCGGAGGCAGGTATGTCGTTGGACAAACTCAGAACGGTCTCGTACCTGTGCCGTCTCGCGACGTCGAGGTAATTCTCGAGCTGCTCTTTCTGCAACTTGCCGGTGCCGGTCTTCACTTCCAGCAACGCGGTCCACACTTGGCCCGCGCGCGATACTCGGAACACACCGTCTGGGATGACCTTGCCCTCGCCCTTGGCGAACTGCACTTCGAGGTAGCCCTCGAAAGGACCGGATGGAGCTCCGGCATGCGCGCATATTGCGCGCGCGAACGGACGAACCGCCTGCATCGTCGCGATCAGTGCCGAGGTGGCCCTCTTCTCCTGCTCCTCACCGGATCCGACACCGGAAACGGAGAACAGACGAGCCGTCTGCCACCCTTCTCCCCCGGCCAGGGTGAACCGAGGCGGCGTGACCTTCTTGGCAACGGGTTTCTTGGTGCGCACGCCACGTTTCGGCGGTTCGACATCGACAACCGAGACGTCGACGATTTCACCGGTCGTGTCGACGGCCTGCACGTGCGAGTCGGCGACCTCGACCACGACCACGTCGTTTGCCGCCGCTTCGGGCTCGCTGTCGTCGACGTCGACGCCGAAGTCCTGCGCCAAGCCACCCAATCCGGATTCCCAGCCCTGCCCGACCGCGCGCAGTTTCCACGCGCCGTTCCGCCGGTACACCTCCCCGAACACCAACGCACGTTCCGACGACGCATCGGCGGTGAGGAATTCCCCGAGCACCGAACCGGTTTGATCCCGCACCTGCATCGACAGCTTCCCGAAGTCACCCAACGGAACATCGTCGGAGCTCCCCGCGATGACCACCTTGTCGATTTCGGCTGCGAGAGAATCGAGATGAATCGACACTCGTTCCTGCTTGCCTTCGTCGGTGCTACTGCTCCCGCGGTAGCGTACGGTCGCGTCCTCGGACTCCGGCTGATTGTAGAAGACGAAGTCTGCATCGGACCGAACGCGCCCGCTCGAATTCACCAGCAGCGCAGACGCATCCAGATTTCGTTCCGGGTCGACCCAGGACACGATGACATCCAGCTCGGTCACCTCGTCCGGCAGGGAAATGTTCTGTCCTTTTACGAGAATGGGTGAACTCACGCTGACACGCTCCTGTCGGACAAAACGGACTCCGACTGCTCACCCTATGCACCGCGTGGCAATGTGAGTCGTCCTCGCTCGACATTCATTCATTCGACCTACGGCACGCCTGGTTGGTCCCCCTTGCGCCTGTCAGAGAATGCGGCTCAAGAATTGTTGTGTACGAGCGCTTTTGGGACTGTCGAAGAACTCGCCGGGAGGTGCCTCTTCCACGATCTTCCCGTCGCTCATGAAGACGACCCTGTCTGCGGCCGCTTTCGCGAAGCCCATTTCGTGGCTGACCACCACCATCGTCATGCCCTCGTCGCGCAGCCGAAGCATGACGTCGAGCACTTCGTTGACCATCTCGGGATCGAGGGCAGACGTGGGCTCGTCGAACAGCATCACTTCGGGCTTCATCGCCAACGCTCGGGCGATCGCCACGCGTTGCTGCTGTCCACCGGACAGTTGCGACGGGTAGTTCTCCCCCTTGTCCGCAAGGCCGACGAGGTCGAGCAGTTCCTGAGCTTGCCTGCGCGCCTTGTCCTTCTGCGTGCCGAGGACATGACGTGGACCCGATGCGACGTTGTCCAGCGCCGTCATCATGGGAAACAGGTTGAAGCTCTGGAACACCATTCCTGTGTGGTGCCGCTGCTTGGCGATCTGCGCCTCCGACAGCGGCGTTCGCTTGGCCCCTTCCGAGAAGCCCATCATCTCGCCGCATACTCGGACGGTCCCGGATTCGATCGTTTCGAGACAGTTGAGCGTGCGTAGCAAGGTGCTCTTTCCACTTCCCGACGGCCCGAGGAGCAGGACCACTTCCCCCTTGTCCACCGTGAAATCGATGTCGTCGAGAACGACGAGATCGTTGTAGGCCTTCGTCATATTCCTGACCTCGACCATCGTCGTGGTCTTCGTGGTCGCAGATGTCGCACTCGTCATCGGTTCACGGCCTCGGCTTTCATCGCGCTGTCGTCGATCTTCGGACTCGACGGGCCGCCCTTACGGCGGTAATTGCGGTCGTATCCACGCCCTACTCGTACTTCGATCATCTTCTGAATCAACCCCCACAGAGTCGTCAGCACCAGGAAGTACAACGCTGCCGCGCAGAGCCCTTCCAGCACTCGGAAATTCACCTGCACCAAGAACTGTGTGCGTCGCAGCAACTCCTGCACGGAAATGACCGATACCAGAGTTGTGGTCTTGAGCAACCCGTTGAAGCTGTTGCCGAGTGGAGGAATCATCACCCGCAGCGCCTGTGGAAGAACCACCACGCGGAAGACCTTCGTGGGTGACATGCCCAGGGCCCGTGCCGCTTCCGTCTGTCCGGTGGGAACCGACAGCAATCCGGAACGGACTATTTCCGACAGGTAAGCGGCTTCGTTGAGAACCAGGCCCACGAGTGCCGCCTCGATCACACCCAGTTTGATGCCGACCTGAGGCAGTCCGGTGTAGATGATCACCAGCTGCACCAGTAGAGGCGTGCCGCGCATCAGCCACACGTAGAACCCGGCGACTATCCGCAAGGGCACGAGCTTCGATGATCGCGCGGAGGCCACCACCACTGCGAGAGCGAGTCCGAGGATCATGCTGACCACGGTGAGCCAGATCGTGACCCACGCGCCTTCGAGCAGCTGAGTGCTCGTCAGGATGGAGAAAAATGCGTCCCAGGACCACATGGGGGTGCCTTTCGACTTGCGTTGGTCGGATCAGCTGTCGAGAGGACCGGTGCTGACGGCAATATCGCCGTCGTATCCGGTGACGTCGTACTGCTCGAACAGCTCGGGCAGATATCCATCGCTCCTCATCTCCGACAGCACTCGCGCCACCTCAGCGGAGGACTTGCTGCCCTTGGCGAATCCCATTGCCAGGGGTGCCTCGTTGATTCCACCGACGGCTGTCTCGAAGCGTCCGTCTTCCTGGTAGAACGACGTGACCGACTCGACGATGGAGGTGCCGTCGAGCTGTCCCGCCGAAAGCGCCTGATAGGCATCGGCATTGGTCTTGAACGTCTGCACCGTCAGCGCCGGCTTTCCTTCGGCCGCAAATTGCTCGGCCATGGCGGTCAGCGTGTCGAATTCGTATCCGGGCGCTTCCACGCCGATGGTCTTGCCCGCCAGGTCGTCCACGCTGGAGATCGATTCGGGGTTGCCCGACGGCACCGAGATCGAGACTGCCTGGACCTCGTACGGAACGAGATCGATGGTCTCGGCACGTGCAGGCGTGTAGAACATGCCGGTGTCGATCATGTCCCAGCGGCCGGCCTGCACACCGGGAATCTGTGCCTCGAACTCGATGTTGACGAACTTCGGCGTCAGACACAGGCGCTTGGCGATCTCCTTACCGAGGTCGACGCGCATGCCGATCACGTCGCCGTTCGGATCGACGTACTGCATCGGCGGAAGAGTCGCGTTGGTGGCCATCGTCAGTACGCCTTCTTCGGCGAGGTCCGAAGCACCGAGCGTGGGTGTGCAATCCGTCGGCGCGGCTGCGGAATCGTCCGAGGAACTACAGGCAGTGAGGCCGGCCACCACAACAGCGATAGCGGCGAGTCCTGTTAACTTGCGCATTGAGCGAGCCTTTCGATATCGACTGCAGCACTACACGTTCGAGGACGGGGCGGCAGCGATGATGACGGAGTGATTCGAGAAGGGCCGATCCTTTGGGATCGATTGCATCAAGCGTCGCAGACGAATTCGGAGGCGTCAACGCGGTTAACACTGCCGACACGCGGTACATCAACTGTTAACCGTTCGCACGTGATCGCGCTCCCCATTCCTGCGATCCGAGAACGTCGATCACAGTGCGGCACACGACGCCCGCTCCACCAAACGAGCACCGATTCGATACGTACGCCCGTCGGGTTCGAGTGAGTCCTTGATCTGCTGGAACAACAGGTCCATAGCCACGTTGGCCAATTGGGCGGCGCCGTTGTCGACGACTGTGATTGCCGGCTGCCACATCGCGAGCCACGGCATGTCCTCGTGGCAGATCATCGACAACTCGTCCGGTACCGACACACCTCTGCCGACGAGCGTGGGCAGGATGCCGAAGACAGCCTCGTGGTTGGCCGCGTACAGAGCAGTCATTGCCTGGGGTGCATCCAGTAACGAGTTGATCGCTTCGGCACCGAATTCCGTGGTGAACGGACCTTTCCGGACGATCGTCTCGTCGACCGGAATACCTGCGTCGGCCAGCGCCAGTCGATAACCCTCGTAGCGCTCACGTCCGGACGTCGCATCCTCGTTTCCACCGATATAGCCGATACGACTGTGCCCGAGCTCGATCAGGTGCGCTGTCGCATCGCGAGCACCCGTGACGTCGTCTGCCAGCACCGTCGACGCCGAACTCCCCTTTACCGAACGGATCAGGTTGACCACCGCGCGGCCCTGCTCCAGAAGCGCATTCGACGCCGCCGCACTTCGACCGCTGCCGATCACGATGGTTCCGTCGACGCCGTGCTCGCCCAGCATGGCCAGTACGTCGTCCTCGCGCGCCGGATCGGCATCGGTGATGCAGAGCAGGACCTGAAATCCGCTGGCTGCCGCCCTCTTCTGGACGACCTCGGCGACAGTGTGAAAGGTCGCATTGAGCAGGTTGTTCATGACCAGACCGATCAAGTGCGACCTGTTCGAGCGCAGCGCGCTCGCAGCCCTGTTCGGCCGATACCCGAGAACGCGGGCCGCATCCTCGACCGCTGCCCGTGTCTCCGCGGAAATCAGTGACGATCCACTCAATGCGCGTGATGCCGTGCTGCGCGAAACCCCAGCAGCGCTCGCAACGTCGATCAAGGTGACCGCCATCGGTTCTCCGTTCTCTTGCTTCACGCCTCGGACAAACATATTCGACCGTGGTCGCGTTACAAGTACGTTTCCGGCTTGACGACTCGACCACCCCGAAGGCAGTCTATGCAATCGATCCCACAAATGCGGGTACGACGCGTCGTCGATCGTCCCGAGCCCGAAAGGCACTCCCATGAATCGCGATGATGTCGCGTGGTCCGGTTACTGGCCCGCTGCCCCTACACCGTTCACGCAGTCGGGTGACGTCGACACCGAGGCAATTTTCGACTTGATGAATCTCTACGCGCAGACGGGTGTTCACGGTGTGCTCGTGAACGGCAGCACAGGCGAATGGTTCAGCCAGAGCGACCACGAACGAAAGACCGTCGCGGAAGCGTCGATCGATGCAGTCGCAGGCCGCTTCCCTGTTGTGATCGGTGTCAGTGCGTACACAGCTGCGCAGTCCTCCGCGCTCGCGAAGCACGCTGCTTCCGTCGGCGCAGACGGCATACTGGCAACGCCTCCGCCCTACGTACACACCTCGGCGGAAGAGACCTATCAGTACTACCGAAGCGTCAGCACCGCAACATCGTTGCCGTTCATGGCCTACAACTGGCCACGAGGCGTTGCGGTCGACATGGGGACCTCACCCGACCTGTTCTCTCGACTGGCCGACCTGGAGAACGTCGTCGCGATCAAAGACAGCACCGGTGATTGGCTCGCCATGCTCGACACCGTCGAGGCCGTGTCCGATCGCGTCCGTGTATTCGGGAGTTTCCTGCATCGACGCGGCCTTGCCACGCTGCTCGAACTGGGCGGGGACGGCAACATCGACGGCGGCGGGGTGGGCGCTCCCTTCGCGGTGCCGTTCTACGAGGCCGTCGCTGCACGTGACGCCGACACCGCACGCATGTGGGTCGATCGCTATCGCGCGTTCTCGGGCCGGCTCATCGCCTCGGACTACAGCGGCGTGTACGCCTCCCCCATCCCCCAGCTGAAGGCCGTGATGAACCTTCTCGGCCAACCGGGAGGCACCGTGCGCGAACCGTTACTGCCGATCACCGACGCCGACACGCTTGCCGCGCTGCAATCGGTCATCGTCGAATCGGGTATCGACGATGCCTACGCGACCGTAGGAGCTGGTCATGCGGTCTGAGGTCGACGTCGTTGTCATCGGAGCCGGAATCGTCGGTGCAGCAACGGCTCTCACCCTCACCCGCGCGGGATCCCGCGTTGCTGTGCTCGATCGCACCCTACCCAACACCGCCGGCTCCGGTACGACCGCGGGCAACCTGCACATCCAGACCATTCACACGCGCAGGCCCGGGCAGGGCACGGCCGTCGACGTCGAACAACTGCTTCCACTGCAGAAGTCGACGAGCACGCTGTGGAACACACTCGACGAGACGGTGCCCGGTCTCGGGCTGAACCGGTGCGGCGGATTCATGGTGGCCGAAACCGAGGAGCAGGTCCACGTCCTCATCGCGAAGCACCGATGGGAACGAGCTGCAGGGATCCCGACGGAGGTACTGAGCGGCGACGAGGCTCGGCAGGCGCTACCGTTGCTCGGCCCGAGCGTTCAGGCCGCAACCTGGTGTCCGTGGGACGGATTCGCCGAACCCGACCTCGCCGGTCCTGCCCTGTTGCGGCAGGCCGCGGCCGAAGGAGCGTCTGTACATCCGTCGACACCGGTCACCGGATTGACCCGCGACGGTGATGTCTGGACAGTAAGCACCAACGGTGGAACGTGGATTGCACCCGTGGTGATAGACGTTGCAGGGCCGTGGATGGCTCCGATCGCGGCTCTGGCAGGGGTATCGCTCGATCTCGTCCCGACCTCGTTGCAGATGCACTCGCTCGATGCCGCACCTCGGACACTCGAAGTGCTGGTACAGCACGTCGGGGAGGGAATGTCGATCAAGCAGAATCGAACGGGACGCCTCGTCCTCGGCGGCGGTTGGCCTGCAGGTGCGTTCCACGACAGCGAGACGGCCCCGAGCAGATCCGACAGCACCACAGGAAACCTGGAGCAGGTCCGACGGCTTCTGCCTGCGCTGGGCCACAATGCGCTTCTCGATACCTGGACCGGGCCCGTGGTCACCACGCCCGACGAAATGCCGGTCATCGGCGAACTCGCCGGAGCCCCGGGACTTTTCGTGGCAGGCGGCACGTACTCGTTCACCTTCGCACCGTTGTGGGGACACATCCTCACCGAGCTGGTGCACGGTAGAAAACCAGAACTCGATATCTCGGCGTTCTCCCCCGACCGCCTCGTCCACCTCCCTACCCACTGAAAGCAGGCTTCGCATGGCACTGGTCACGATGTTCGTCAACGGACAGGCGATGTCCGGCGGCACCCTGAACGACGCGTTGCACAAGGCGCGATTCGTGGGGAAAGTCGATACCGCACCGAAATACCGATTCTTTACCGTGCGCGACGAATTCCCCGGTTTGCACCCGGTCGCAACCGATGGATTCGTGGTACCGGGCGAGCTGTACGAGGTCGAGTACGACGTATTGCGCGACGAGCTCCTTCCCAGAGAGCCGAAGGAACTCGAACTCGGGGTCATCGAGTTGGCGGATGGCTCGGGCTCCCTGTCGATGCGAATGCGCGAGAACTACCTGTCGGCCGCGGGCGTCACCGACATCAGTGACCGCGGCGGATGGCTGACCTACCTCGCGAGCACACGATGAAGGTCGTGCGCGGCGGAACCGTCGTCGAATCCCATTGGGCCGCTCCGGCAGACCTGCTCATAGACGACGGCAGAGTCGTTGCGGTGCTCTCCCCAGGGAGCGAGGTCGACGCGGCAGCGGAGGTCATCGACGCAACCGGGAAACTGGTCATGCCGGGTGGAGTCGATCCGCACTGCCACGTCGGATTCACCTCCGGCGAATTCACCTCTCTCGACTCGTATCTCGAGTGCACAACGGCGGCCGTCTTCGGCGGCACCACCACGATCATCGACTTCGCTATCCCGCGTCCCGGTCAACAGCCGCTGGACGCCGCCGAGGTACAGCGAGCGAAAGCGTCCAGCGGACTGTGCGATTCGGCTCTGCACGCCTGCGTCGTCGAGTGGACCGACACCACCGCCGACCAGTTGAAGACTCTGGCGGACGCCGGCATTCGGACGGTCAAGATGTTCACCACCTATGCCGGTGAGACGATGGCGAACGAACACACCATCCTCAACACGATGCAGGCCACTCGCGATCTCGGCGGAATGGTCATCATCCACTGCGAGTCGGACGCGATCGTCACCGATGCGCAGCACCTCGCAGCCGTGTCGGGCGGAGTCGATGCAGCACACATGTCGCAGACGCGGCCGGAGCTCGCCGAGACTGCCTCGGTGGCCGCCATTCTCGCGATCGCCGAATCACAGAATGCGCCGGTCTATTTCGTGCACCAGTCGACTCCGGCTGCAGTCGAATTGGTCGCGGACGCCCGCAAACGAGGGCTCGTCGCCTTCACCGAATCGGTCGCCCACCATCTGATCCTTGACGACTCGGCCTACGAGGGTGAACAACCCGAACGTTTCGTCTGCTGCCCACCGCTGCGCTCGGCCGAGGTGGTCGAGGAACTGGGGCGTCACCTGTTCACCGGGCACATCACCACCATCGGTTCCGACCATTGCTGCTACGACACCGCACAGAAGCAGGTGCACAGCCACGACGTGCGTCACATGCCCAACGGACTCCCCGGAGTCGAGACGCGCCTTCCGGTGATCTACTCGCACTACGTAGACGGATTGGGTCTGACGGCAAGCAGATTCGTGGAGTTGACCTCGGCTAATCCAGCACGCACCAATGGCCTCTATCCACGCAAGGGATCACTGATGCCGGGGTCCGACGCCGACATCGCGATCTGGGATCCCGAACTGGAATGGACGGTGACCACCGAAACGCTGCACATGGCGACCGACTACACCCCCTACGAGGGACACCGACTTCGAGGAAAGCCGGTCACCGTGATCGTAGGCGGCGAGATTGTTGTCCACGACGGCGAACTCGTCGACGCCACTCCCCGCGGACGCCACCTCGAGGCGGCGCCACTCGACTTCAGCGGGGCATTCAGCATGTGAGGCCCGGACTTCTACCGTCGGCTGCCTCGACGTGGTGCTACTTCGGACTACTTGTCGGCGAGAGCTACTGCCGCCGCCAGGTATTCACGTGCGTCTCGAAACGTCTGCGCGACCCCACGTCCCGCGATGGCGTGATATCGACTGATCTGATCGTCATCGAGCGCGTCGAGGACGGTGCTGGAGTCCGCGTGCATCCATCCACCGTCTCGGACCAGTTCGTGGGCACGTTTGCCGTGCAGGGCAGAAATGCCCTCGACCCTGATCCCCTTCGGATCGGTCGACGCCGCGACGTAGTAGGCCTTCTTGCCGGAGTAGCCGGCCTTGACCTTCTCGCGCAACCGGAAGACGGCATCGGCCGCGTCATCGATAGCCGATGCCTGTTCGTCGGAGCCCGATCCGGCGGCAGAGATTCGCGCGATCTCCGCATCGATCGCAGAAAGCAAAGTGGCGAGGTATTCGGGATCGCTCATAGGCCCATGATGCCCTAGAGCAGTGACCTCTCGAACCAGCACCCGACTGGAGAGTATCGACACCTGTACCGCTCGGGGGTCAACCTGACCGACCGCACGGTCCAAATGCCTGCCGGCGATGTCATGGGCCGCTGACGAGGCGGAGTTCCCCGAACGGTTGCCCGCACCACCTGCAACTTCCACCGATGTAGTCGTGGCCGTCTTCACGCTCGCATTCGTCGATTGCGCATCCGCTGCCGCACGAGAGCATCTGGCCACATCAGCACCGCTCACCGTCACAGCCCGGGTGGTGACAGACACGCGGCATACAGACGAAAAAGACGGCCCCGGATTTCTCCGAAACCGTCTTAGACCTGCAATGTGTCGGGCTGACAGGATTTGAACCTGCGACCACTTGACCCCCAGCTAGATTGGCCATATTTCGATGGACCCACCCGGACCCAACGCACAGCCTCTGACCAGGCCTTTCCATCCATACCAGTTCACGCGGATCCACCCCCAATTGCACTGAGTAGTGACACGCTCGCGGCACGCTCGAATACCGATCGATTCTTGCAACCGGTCACGAGCTTCGCGCACCTCGCACGAGTAGGTAGATGAAGTAGATTCCGCCGATGCAGACGGTCACCAATCCTACTGGAATTGCGCGATAGAACGATTCGATCGTCAGGGCGGCGAAGTGTGCGACCATCAGCAGCGCCGCTCCCATGAACGCCGCAGACGCCATCGACACACCCGGGCTTCTGATCAGCCGTTGCGCCAACTGTGGTGCCGCGAGCGCCACGAATCCGATGGGCCCCGCCACCGCGGTGACGACGGCAGTGGTCGACACACCGAGCACGATGAGCAGCAATCTGGAGCGGTTGACGTTGACGCCCAGCGCTTTCGCGGCGTCGTCTCCGAGTTCGAGGAGCCTCAACGAAGACGAGAGCAGTGCGCAACACACGATGACGACAACGAGAACCCCGATCGTCGGTAGCAACCAGTCCCAGCGAACACGCGCGATCGACCCGGCTCCCCAGAATCCGACGGAGATCGCGTCACGCACATTGGCGCGGGTGATCAGGTACGAGTTGACCGAACCGAGAATGGCCGAGACGGCGATACCGACGATGATCAGCCGGAAACCCTGCACTCCGCCGCGCCATGCCAACAGGTAGACGACGAGGGCGGTGAGCAGTCCGCCGATCAACGACGCTGCCGCGACGACGCTGTAGTTGCGAGTGTTGACCACGAGCATCACCACCACGACCGCCGTGTATGACCCGGCGTCGAACCCGATGATGTCGGGGCTGCCCAGCGGATTTCGGGTCAACGACTGGAAGATGGCTCCACCGATACCCAGAAGCGCACCGAGGACCAGCGCTGCGAGGATCACCGGCAACCGCCACTCGAGCACGATCATTCGGCGAAATTCCTCGCCCCCACCGCCGAACAGGATGTCGAGTGCCTCCCCGAATCCGATCGGGTACTGCCCCATCCCCAACGTGGCTGTCGCCAGCACCACGGACAGGACTGCGAGAACTGCGCACACGACGAGTGCGCGGACCTGGAACCGCCCGGTGAAGTGCTTCGTACGTGTGGTGACGGCGGGATAGCCGTAGTCGATCTCCGACTTCGCCGCCTCGGCCTCGGTCGTCACAGTCCACTCGCTTTCCGGCGTCGCACCAGGACGATGAGAACCGGGGCACCGATCACCGCGCACATGACGCCTGCCTCGATCTCGCCCGGTCGTCCGAGTACGCGCCCGATCACGTCCGCGAGCAGGACCATGATCGGACCTGCGATCAGTGAATACGCGAAGATCCATCGCTGGTTCGGTCCTACGAACCACCGAACGATGTGCGGGATCATCAGTCCGACGAACGCCAGTCCACCGGTGAGCGCCGTGGCGCCACCGGCCAGGAGCGTCATGGCGACCAGACCGACGATCCGAACTCTCATCACCTTGACCCCGAGGGACGACGCGAGGTCGTCGCCGAGGGCGACCGCGTCGAGCTGTCTGCTGATCGCGACGGCGAGCACGAATCCGAGCACCAGGAACGGCAGCACCGTCCGCATCTGCTCCAGCGATGTTGCGGCGGTCGACCCGACGCCCCACCGCCTGATTCGCTCGAACGTGTCGGGGTCGATCAACTGCATGAACGTCGTGATGCCGTGCAGCACCGCACCGAGCGCGACGCCCGCCAGGATCAGCCGCACCGGCGATGCGGTACCGCCCCCGGCCGCCCCGATGAAGAACACGAGAACGGTGGCCGCGGCCGCTCCGACGAATGCGAACCAGATGTACCCGGAGATCGACGCCACCCCGAAGACGGCAACGCCCAGGGTGACGGCGAAGATCGCACCCGCGTTCACCCCGAGAAGTCCGGAGTCCGCCAACGGGTTTCGAGTCAATGCTTGAATCAGCGCGCCTGCCACGGCAAACGCCGCGCCTGCGACGACCGCGATCACGGTGCGCGGCATACGCAGCGTCCAGACGATGCTGGACGCCTCCGAGTTGTCCCTGTCCCACAGGACTCGCCACACCTCGCCCAGCGGTAACGGATTCGAGCCGAACATGAAGCTGATCAGGACGGCAACCGCCAGAAGTGCAAGGAAGACCACGAGTCCGAGAGCCCGCCGACCGGAACTCACCCGGTCGGCTTCCGTTACCGGGAGCGTCGCGTCGACGGGGGGTGCGCTCACCGATACCGGCCTTCCGTGAATTTTCTCGGCCGGGCCACGATGGCTACCCGGCTGCCGGACGAGGCGTCCGACCGAGGGAGCCTATCAGGCTAGGCTGGCCTCACTAAGGCGGCAATCGACGGAGGAACAGTGGCGCGCAGCACCAGGACGAACGACGTCCACCCCATTACCACCCGTGCTCTGGAGGTCCTTCGCGTCGAGGACGTCACACCCGGAATGCGACGGGTGACCCTCGGCGGCGAGCAACTCCGCGCCTTTCGCTCCGACAGTGGATATCCGGTGGCCGAATTCCGATCCTCCGGCTTCGACGACAATCTCAAGATCGTGTTCTGCCATCCGGATCTGGACGAACCGCTCGTTCCGACACAGGGGGACGGTGCCCTCGCGTGGCCGCGGGATCCACGATCGATCACCCGCACGTACACGATCAGACGCTGGGACCCGGTCGCCGGTGAGGCCGACATCGACTTCGTCAGGCACGGCAGTGGACCGGCCACCAGCTGGGCCTACCGGGCGACACCGGGCGAACGAGTGCACGTGGCGGGGCCCAAGATGTCGAGGAGCTACCCCGAGGGTGTCGACTGGGCGCTGATCGCCGGAGACGAGACCGCGTTGCCTGCGATCGGGAGATGGATCGAGGAAAGTCCGGACGGTCTGCGGGCACAGGTCTTCGTCGAGGTCGCCGAGCCGGCGCATCGGCAGGATCTGCCCGTCCGCGACGGCATCACGGTGACGTGGCTGAGCCGCGACGGCGCGCCTGCCGGTTCGACGCCGCTGCTCTTCGACGCGATCCGCGCAGCGCAGTGGAGGGACGGATCCGTATTCGTCTGGGTCGCAGGAGAAGCGACGTCGCTCACCCCGATCCGTCGATGGTTGCGTGAGGACAAGAACGTACCGAAGGACCATCTCGATGTAGTCGGATACTGGCGCCGAAGCGCGGACGAGCCGGATGTCGCCGACTCGGAACCGTCCGAGCACGACGATCTTCACGACCGACTGGACCTGTTGCCTCCGTTCGCCGTTCGTGTCGGCGTCACAGTCGGACTGTTCGACGCTCTCGAACGAGGCCCACTGACGATCCCGGCCATGGCGGCCGCCACCCAGACCCACGAGCAGGGGTTGGGCAAGCTGGTGCGCTACCTCGCCGCGGCCGGCGCTCTGGAACCGGGCCGCGGCGACACCTACCGCCTCACCGCTGCCGGACTCGAACTCACCGACGAGTGGCACATGACCGAATTCGACTTGGGCGGTATTCCCGCTCGCCGCGAGCTCGGAGTACTCGCACTGCTCGCTGCGGTCCGAACGGGCACGGGTGACTACGAGTCCTGGTTCGGTACCTCGTTCCGCGAACTCCTTCGATCCGAACCGGCAGCACTCGAAGCCGACGAGGACGAAGCCGACGTCATCGCCGACACTCTGGCCAAATCCGAGTTGTTCTCCGACGTACGCACACTGGTGATCGCCGGCCGCGGAGCCGGGCGCTTCGCGGGTGCCTTCGTCGATGCTCGGGCGGACGTGACCGTGACCGTCGTCGGGCACCCGAGCGAACTCGCCGGAATCCGCCGCCTGCAGGGTGATCGGGCTCGCGTGGTTCTCGAACCGTCCAGCATGCTCGAGACTCGCTCGGATTCACCGGACGGCGTGCTGCTGGCGAACCTGCTCGATCTGATGCCCGACGAGGACGCGGTCCACGTACTCGACCGCGCCGGCCGAAGCGTCGGTGCCGGCGGGTCCGTCTTCGTGTTCGCGGCACCGCTCGAACACGCCACCGCCGAGGATTACGAGTACGAAGACGATCTGCTCCACTTCGCGCTCACCGGTGGTGGAAGCAGAACCAACGCCGAGTACGACGACCTCTTCGGACGCGCCGGTCTGCGTGTGCTGGAACGCGTGACGATCGGCTGGGGAGAAGTGGTGTTCCGGCTCGCGCCGAACTACTGATTCTGCAGTGTCTTCAGCACCGTCAGCCAGTGCTCTATCCGCTGGTCCTCGGCGAGCGCGATGAAGTCCACCTCCGGCAACCCTGCCTGCCGCCACTGTTGCACGAGGGCCATGATCCGGACCGAGTCCATACCCTGGTCTCGCAGATCCACGTCGCGTTCGAGCTCGGCCACGTCGACGTAGAGGATCTCCGCGATATCGGTCAGTGCTTGTTCCTCGGTAACGATCATCGTCCTTCTTCCTGGGAAGTCGCCATGGTGGTCACCATGGCGCGGTCGGTCTCGAGATGGCGGCTCAGCGCAGGCAGCCATTCTCGTCGGGGGCGGGCGTCGTCGAGCATTCCCGAATGTGTCGAATCGACATCGACGACAACGAGTTCCGGTACGAAGTCGCGCCACATTTCGGCCACCCGACCGGAGTGCCCGACGGGCTTGCCTGCACTGGCGGTGACCAGGAGCGTCGGCCCGTCGAATCGACCTCGAGTAGGTTGTCTCTGCATGTATTCGGCCCGCATTCCCGCCGTCGCCCACGTACGTTTCTGGGTCGGACTGAGCGTGTCGATCTCCCCGGGCGACATGTTGCCGATTCCCTCTTCCCGGCGCGCGAATCGGGTCATGAACTCGTCCTGCACGTCGGTGTCGTGCACCATGTCGTAGGCCGAGACACCCTCGGGCATTATTTCGTCGTCGTCGCGCAGCGATCCGTCGAGCAGCCGACCGTCGACGGTGGGGACGGCGTCGAGGATCGTCAACGTGGCGACGTCGTGACCTCGGTCGACCAACCGCCGGACGACGCCGAGAGCCAGGTGCCCGCCGTAGGACCAGCCCAGAATGTCGTACGGCCCGTCGGGCTGCCGGGCGAGGACGGCATCGACGTAGACGTCGCACAGGGCATCGAAACCGTCTGCGACGACCAGACTTCCACCGTGGACGGGATCCTGCATGCCCACCACCGCCCACTCGGACGGTACGCCGTCGAGCAGCTGCGAGTAGATGGTCGCGAACCCGTTGTACTCGTGAATGCAGAACAGGGTTCTGCCGCTCGTACCAGGACGCAACGGCACCGTGATCGCCTCCGACGGTGGCACCTCGCGTGAGTCCTCCTCCAACAGCCGCGCGATCTCGCCGATCGTCTGCCGGGCGAAGATGTCCTTCACCCTGAGGTCGCGGCCGGTGTCTCGATGCAAGCGTGCGATCAGACGCATCGCGATCAGTGAGTTCCCGCCCGACTCGAAGAAGTTCGCGGTGGTCGAAACCCGTTCCAATCCCAGCAGATCCGCTACCGCAGCCTCGACGAGAAGTTCTTCGGCGGTGTCGGGTGCGACGTGGACGTCGTCTGCACCGACGATCTCGGGAAGCGCACGCGTGTCGACCTTTCCGTTGACCGTGAGCGGAATCGACTCGAGCACAGCCAGTCCCGAGGGAACCATGTAGTCGGGCAGAATGCCCCTGGCGCGAGCGCGCACGTCGTCGAGATCGACCACCGTGCCCGGCGCAGGAACCACGTAGCCGTACAGTGCCACGGCCCCGGACGGCGAGGGACGCGCCACGACCGCTGCCCGTGCGACCGACGGATCGTCGGCGAGGACATCGGCGACCTCGGTCGGTTCGATGCGGTACCCGCGAATCTTGACCTGATCGTCTGCGCGACCGAGATATTCGATCGTCCCCTCGGGGGTGCGCCGCACGAGATCTCCGGTGCGATACATCCGAGCTCCGCTCTCCCACGGACATGCGGAGAAGCGCTCGGCCGACGCGTCGGGCCGACCCCAATAACCCCGTGCCACACCGGAACCGGCCAGGTAGAGCTCGCCTGCCACGCCCGGCAACGTAGGCTGCAGGCTCTGGTCGAGGATGTACGCGCGGGTGTTGCAGATCGGCGTTCCCACCGACGAGGTCTCACTGTCGGCCAGATCGGCTCCCAGAGCGTTGATCGTGTATTCGGTCGGGCCGTACAGGTTGTAGGCCTCGACTCCCGGTGCGTTCCGCAACTGCTGCCAGAGCCGTTCGGGCACAGCCTCTCCGCCCAGCGATACGAACACCACACCGGCCGCGTCCGCGTCCACCGAGCGTCCCGACGGTCGGTCTCGGTCCAGTAGACCCTCGTCGACCAGCAGCTGACCGTAGGACGGCGTGACGTCGAAGCCGTCGACGCGAGCCGAATCGTAGTACGCCAGAAGCCGAGCGGGCTCGCGCCGCAGCTCCTCGTCGATGACGTCGACGGTGTGCCCGTCGAGCATCCAGAACAGTTGCTCCCAGGAGGCGTCGAAGGCGAACGAGGTGGTGTGTGCGATCCGCATCGTCCGTCCACCCTGGTGAGCGACGACTCGGTCGAAGATCTTGGCAACGTGATTGACGTACATGTTGGTCAGTCCCCGATACCCGACCGCAACACCCTTGGGCCTGCCGGTCGAGCCGGAGGTGAAGATGACATAGGCCAGGTTGTCCGGCCGGATGGCCCCACCGCGTTCGTGGTCGGTGATGGCCGCCGCGTCTCGACCGTCGATGTCGGCGATCACGCCGACCTCGTCCAGATCGACGACGATCCCGGCGACGTCGCCGATCCGGGACCGGTCCCTCGACGTGACGAGAGTGACGGTCGGTTCCGCAGCGCCCAGCATGTAGTCGATCCGATCGTCCGGGTGTTCGGCGTCGATCGGAACGTAGGCTGCGCCGACTGCGAACACGGCGAACATCGAGATCACCATGCGCTCGTCCCGCGGCAGTAGGAGAGCCACCCGGTGTTCCGGCCGCACACCGTGTGCGAGCAGCAGCCGCGCGTACTGGTTGACCCGCGCGAAGAACTCGGCGAACGAGTACTCCCGGTGCCCCGACACCAGAGCAGTTGCCTGCGGCGTCCGGGACACCTGGCGGCGCAGAAGATCGTTGACCGTCTCGTCCACCACGACACGGTTCTCGCCGCTGACACAGACGAGCGCTTCCTCACCGGGCAGCGACGCCGAGATCCGGCTCACCGGCCGGGCGGTGTCCGAGGCCATGTTCGTCAGAATCGACACGTACCGGCCGAGAACGCGCTGGGCCTCGTCGTCGCCGAACGCATCTCGTCGGTACGACAACCGCACGTGCACAGCGTAATTGCCGTCCTCCGCCGATGGACTGACTGCGAAGGTCAACGGATAGTGAGTGGCGTCGGTCGACGATCCGGACTGGACGTCGATCTCCGTGTCCTCCCCCGGGCCCGAGTCCTCGTACCCGAAATTCTGGACGACGAAGAGCGTGTCGAACAACGCACCCGATCCAGCGGGTTCCTGAATGTCGCTCAATGCGACATAGGAGTGCTCCATCACGTCGAGTTGCTCGGCTTGAACGCGCCGCAGCATCGTCGCCACCGACTCGAACGGGCTCGAGCGAACCCGAAACGGCAACGTGTTGAACAACAATCCGATGATGCGGTCGGCATCGACCAGTTCCGGCGGCCTGCCCGACACGTTGTTGCCGATCACCACATCGGATGTCCCCAGCAACCGGCCGAGAGTCATCGCCCACGACGCCTGCAGAACAGTCGAGACGGTCACCCCCACCTCGTGAGCGATCTCGTGAACGGCACGTGCGACGGCGGGGTCGAGGTCGAGGTGTATGTCCGCGGTATCCACCCGACTACCGATCAGGTCGCCGCCACCCGGCCACACGATGGACGGTCCGGCCAGGTCGGCCAGATAGTCGGACCACGCCGCTGCCGCAACGCCGTGGTCTCGATGCGCAACCCAATCCAGGTAGTCGCGGAACGACGCAGGCGCGACGCGGTCCGCGTACCCGGGATCGGTGTAGATGTCGAGGATCTCCCCGAGAAACGCATAGAGCGACCAGCCGTCCATCAGGATGTGTTCGGTGGTCATGCACAGCGTCCACAGGCCGGAATCGAGTTCGACCAGAACGAATCTCAGCAGCGGTGGTCGTTCGTGATCGAACGGTGTGTCACGTTCGGCGTCGAACAGTTCGGCGGCCGATCCGTGCGACTCCGCCCACTCCCGAGCCGTCACCACACGATACGGGAGCTCGGTGTGCGACGGGATCACCTGAACCTCACCGTCGGCCGTCGAGACGAACCCCGCGCGCACGTTGGGATAGCGGTCGAGAGCAGTGGCGATGGCCGATCTCATCCTGTCCGCGTCGACGTCACCGGTCAGCTCGTAGGTGATCTGCGAGATGTAGGCATTGTGATCGTCGGCTTCGCGAGCGCGAATGATGTGATAGAGCAGGCCGCTCTGGAGTGGCGACAGCGGCAGAATCTCCACACCGGGGCCGTACCGCTGATGAATGCGCGCAACTTCGGCAGTCGGTAGCGGTATGCGGTCCACGCGCGAAGCCGTGAGCCGGCTCTCGAAGTGCAACCCGCTGAGCGCAACTCCGGATTCTTCGAGGACTCCGGCGATGCCGCGAGCCAGCTGCTCGGCGTTCAGTCCGAGTCGGTCGCCGACTCCGACGTGCACGCGCAATGCGACGCTGTCATCTGCGGTGCGGCGATCGATCCACAGACTCACGTGGATCCGATTCGCTCCTGCCTCGTTCGGCAATTCGACTGCTTCGCAATCCGTTCGGCGTACCGACACGGTGACCGCCGGATCGGGGAGGTCGTCGAAGAATCGGCGGTGAGTGGGACTTGCGGATATCAAGTCGTATTCGTGCCTTCGCCGAGGGTCCCATTCGGCGGCGGCCACCAACCGATCGACGATCGCGGCGTCGCCGTCGGCGGCGAGGGCCAGCACGTCCGCGTCGATCGCAGTGAGGAACGTCGACGCCCCACCCGCGAGGGACTCCTCGAACTCGACGATCAGTGCACCGTCGGGATCGGGGTCGGCGTACGCGCGAGCAACTGCAGCCAGGAGAACGGCACGGGTACGCGCCTGATCATCGACATCGTCCAGGATTCGGCACCTGGTATTCGCCGCCCCTCGGGTGGGTGCGCCGGACTCACCGGCGCGTGGCTCGGCGACATCGAGATCGGCGAGCGAGTCGACCCAGTCCTCCCAGAACGGGTCGTCGAGCAACTGCGACAGGTCATCCGGTGCATCGGTGCCACTAGAGGGTGCTTCACGCGCTCTCAGTGCCAGGGTGATTCCGTCCGCGTACCCGTCGACGAGTTGCCCGACCACCGCGGCCATCGCGTCGAGCCAGTGCGGCTCCGCCACGTCGGACGCAACCAGCCAGACCTGGTCCTCCGTGTTCTCGATGCGTAGCCGGTCGTAGTGGTCCTGACCGAACAGCGACACAGCGACCTGATCCACGCTCATGCGCCGCAGTTCCGAGCGACGTGCGTCGACCGGCGGCAGAGCAGTGCGGAGGACTGCGCCCGGCGTGGTGCTCGGGACAGCCGCGGAGGGAACGTCGGTGGTAGCGAATCGAGACAGCGCCGGTATGGGGGCATCCGGGTATCGGCTGCCCCACACCAGAAACGCGCGAATCTCGTGTGCGAGCCGTTCGACAGTCGCCACCTCGAACAGCTCGTCGACGGCGTCCACCCCGATGGAGAATCGCCCGTCCGGTCGCTGTTCGATGCCGACGACGAGATCGAACAATGCTGCGACAGTGTCGTCCTCGGAGTCGGACTCGGACGCCCAGGGGTCGTGAATCTCGAACGGCCGGTCCGTATCCGGTGTGTCAGCATCGGCAGGGGTGTACACCGCCATGACTTGGAACAGAGGGGAGGCCTGCGACCGCCTACCCGTCAGGATGTGGTCGACCACGCTGTCGAACGGAACGTGCTTGTGCTCCTGCGCATCGAGCACCCGCTCGCGTGTGCGTCGGAGCGCGGCCCCGAATCCTGTTGCCTCGTCGAGGTCGGTACGGATGACGACCGTGTTGATGAAATACCCGATCAGGTCGGCCAGGGCAGGATCGTCCCTGAGGTCGATGGGCGAACCGATCGGGATGGACGTTCCCGCACCCTGGTGCCACAGCGCCAGCGCCGCCGCCACGATGATCGCCTGCAGAGGTGTCGATGCCGACCTGTTCAGGAACGTCGCGACGTCTGCAGAATCGTTGTCCGACAACGCGAGTGCGACGGACCGTCGCGTTCGGGTCGCGATCGTGGAACGGTCCGCATCGAGCGGTAGACGCGTCTCGGCCGGGCACCCGTCGAGGGTTCTCTTCCAGTAGTCCAGTTCACGCCGGTACTGCGACTGCGGGTCGGCTTCCGTTCCGAGCGCTGTGCGGTTCCACAGCGCGAAGTCGCCGTACTGGACTGCGAGCTCGGGTAGATCGGCGCTGCCGAGACCGAGTTCTTGTCGATAGAGCGCACCGAGATCGCGCAGAAGGATGGAATTGGACCTGTCGTCGGTCACCATGTGGTGGCGTTGGAACACCACGAACCCCGAACCACCCGACGCGACGATGGTGAACCGCATACCGAAGTCTGTTGCAAGATCAAGCTGTTCGTCGAGCAGCTGTTCGATCAGCGACGTCGACTCGGACGGGCTCGTATCCACGACCCGAATCCGGTTTCCCGAATCCGGCACCGGGTGCACAACCTGTTGGAGCTCACCGTTCTCGTCCGGCGAGAACGTGGTCCTGAGGATCTCGTGCCGGTGTACCAACTCGGCGAGAGCACGGTGCAGCGCAGCCGCATCGAACCGACCGACGACGCGCAGGATCTCACCCGTGCGATAGAAGCTCTCGGAGTCGATGTGCTCGCTGATCCACAGTGCCTGCTGCCCGTACGACGCCGGCACGGCGTCGGTCCGCTCGATGTCGGTGACCGAAATCGGCTTCGAGGTGGACTCGCTGCGCACCGGGGTCATTCCGCAGGCTCTACCCCTGGCGGCGTCGACGCATGCTGCCAACCCTCCGAGCGACGGCGCGTCGAACACATCGCGCAGGGTCAGCACTCCGCCCGTCGCCGCGCCGATGCGTGCCACCATGCGAGCCGCCGACAGAGAGTGCCCACCGAGTCGGAAGAAGTCGTCGTCCACCGACAGAGTCATGTCGCCCGGCAGGTTCAGAACCTCGCAGAAGACCTGCGCCAGCGCATGTTCGGTGTTCGTCTCGGGTGCGCGGCCGGTCTGCGTACTCGCAGCCGCCAGGTCGGGACGAGGCAGGGCTCGGCGATCGATCTTTCCGTTTGCGGTGGTCGGGATCGAGTCCACGGCCGAGAAGACCGTGGGGACCATGTAGTCCGGAACCTGCGTTCCCACGAAGTCGCGGAGATCATCGCCGTCGACGGCTCCGCCGGTGTGATAGGCGGCGAGGTAGTGTCCGCCCGCGGGGTGCTCGGCCGCGACGACGACGGCTGCCGAGACGGCGGGGTGGCGTTCGAGTGCGACGCGAATGTCGTCCAGTTCGATGCGTATTCCGCGAATCTTGATCTGGTCGTCGGTGCGGCCCATGTACTCCAGCGCTCCGGAATCGTTCCATCGCACCAAGTCTCCGGTGCGGTACAGCCGTATGCCGGATCGCGGATCGGCGACGAATCGGGCTGCCGTCAGATCCGGGCGTCCGATGTATCCATCGGCGAGTTGTGTTCCGCCCAAGTACAGTTCACCGACCACACCGGCGGGCACCGGGCGCAGCCACATGTCGAGCACGATGGCGCGAGTGTTCGCGACGGGCGCGCCGATGGGCACCGTCGCACCGTAGTGTTCGATCGCTGTCTGATCGACACGGTGGAAAGTGATTTCTCCGGTTTCGGTGGGTCCGTACACGTTGGCGATGTCGCCGGACACGACGCCCGGGAGGGCAGTGCCGAGAGACGTCGGAAATGCCTCTCCCGCAAGCGCAGTCAAGCGGAGGGAGTCGTGAAATCCCAGCTCGGCAGCGACGAAGGCCTGCGCCATGGCGGGTACGAAGTTCACCCGCGAGACGCGGTGTCTGCGGATCGCGTCGCTGAGATACCTCGGGTCGCGGTGACCGTCGCCGGTCGTCAGGATCAGGGTACCTCCGAAGGCGAGGGGTCCGAATATCTCGGGAACCGACACGTCGAACGTCGCGGGAGTCTTGACGAGGACGCGCTCCCCGGCGACCGGATGTACCGTCTCGCCCCAGAGCAACCTGTTGACGATTGCGCGATGAGAGACCATGACCCCCTTGGGTCGTCCCGTCGTTCCGGACGTGAAGATGACGTATGCGATGTCCGACGCCGTCGGAGGCACCAGGGCATCGATCGAGTCCGGTCGATCCAGCGAATCGACCAGGACGACGGTCCCGAGTACGGCGGAATGCGCATCCGCACCCGCTACGTCCGTGACCGTCACCGGCGCCGAGGCGTCGTCGAGGATGTGCCCGATGCGTTCGGACGGGTGTTCCGGATCGATCGGAACGTAGGCGGCACCGGTGCGCACGACGGCAAGCAATGTCACCACGAGATCCACCGAGCGCTCGAGCATGACTGCCACGCGGTCTCCTCGCGTCACACCGTGGGCGCGCAACTGCGCGGCCATGGCCTCGACGCGGATGTCGACCTCGGAGAAAGTGAACTCCGCTCCGGTGTGATCGACGATTGCCACCGCGTCCGGCGTCCTCGACATCTGTAGGCGGACCAGCGAATCCAGCGTCGCACCGTCGGCATGCACCTCGACACCGCGCGACCATTTCTCTGTCGTCGTTCGGTCGTGGGCGGTCCGTGCATCGAGCGTCGACACCCTCGTATCGGCGGCCCCGGACAGTCTCCCGAGAAACCCGACGAAGGCAGCGGCGGTGTCGGTGACCGATTCGGCGGTGGCCGCAGCGTCGCTCGACGTCAGGTCCACCGCGAATCCGTGCACCCGATCGCGATACACCATGAGGTCCAGGCGTCCGGCCGGTCCACTCGTGACCGTTTCCTGGCGGCCGGCGATCGAGCCGAACCCGTAGTCGTAGTCGAAGGCCTTGACGTTCAACTGCGGCAACGCTGCATAGTCCTCCGGCCCGTTCGGCCACAATCGCGCAAGGGTCTCCCCCGCCATCTGATGACCGACGACCTCCCGCATCTCGCCTCGGACCCGCTGCACCAACTCGGCGACCGTCTCGGACGGAGAAACCCGCAACGTCACCTGCGCGGCACCGACCAACATTGCCGGAGTCCGCAGCGCCACACCGCCCGAGCGGTTCATCTGCGGCAACCGGACCGCGAACAGGTCCCGTCCGTCGCGCGCGGACGTGAACAGCCCCCAGCCCAACGCAACGACGTCGGACCACGTGACCCGTGCCGAACGCGCCAGTGCGTCGATCGACGCTGCCACCTCGTCCGCAACGCGGCCTTGTCCTCGCGCGTCGGTGAGGAAGAACTGGCGCGAGGAATCGAATCCGACGGCCGAGGTCTCGGAGACCTCCTCGAACTTCGCTGCCCAGAATTGTTCGGAATCGCCCGCGCCGACACCGGCACCGTCGACGACCGACGCATAGTCACCGAACCATCGCTCGGGCACCGAAAGGCCCCCGGCCAGAGCGGTGTATACCTCGGCAACACGACGAGTGACGAGCCCCAGCCCGTACGCATCGAGGAGTAGGTGATGAGTCGAGAACTCCCATGCCCACCCGCCGTCGAGCCTGCGATGAATCGACGAGTCCGATTCGAATCGCGAGGAGCCGAGCCCACGACGGCGGCACCGGGCCAATGCCGCTGACCGGATCTCCGAGTCGGGGCGACCGTGCTCGACGACCGTTGGTTCGAGAGACGGTGCCGCCACCGCGTCGAGCATGGGGACCCCGTCGTCGCCGACCACGGGTCGATAGCCCAACACCTGAGCCTCGGAGACGGCGAGGGTGATGGCGTGCGCGAGAAGGGGAGGGTCGATCTCGCCGTCGAGCCAGACCAACTGTGAAATTCGGAACGCATCGGCCCCGGGAGTGACCTGCTCCGCTGCCCAGACACCCAGCTGCGCAGGCGTCAGCCGAAGACGACCCATAGTGCACCTCACCCCGCTCGCAATGACAAAGAATACGTTAGCCTAACCTAAAGTAGGTTTGAACCGCGACACAGGTCGGGTCGCCGATCCGCCGCAGTTCAACTTTGCGCGAACAGGTTTCGACGTATCGCTCCCGCCGTCACCGCACCTCATGGGCATGAGTATTAGGTTAGGGTTGCCTGAGCTACACTCCCATGCGGTAAGTCAAGAACAACCCAGGTACGTCTTGGGTTCCGTGATTGGGGTGTACGTGACGGTCCGTCTTCTGGAGCTGACAGCAGCACAACTGGGTGTGTGGGCCGCAGAGCAGGTCAGCCCCGACGCGGACGCGTTTCGAATTTCGCAGTTGGTGTGGCTGGACGACGACGTGGACGTTGCCATTTTCAGCCGCGCAGTGTCCATGGCGGGTTCCGAAGCCGAGGTGTTCGGTCTACGGCCCAACAACGGCGCAGACGGAGTGCCGGTACTCGCGAACAGCGACACACCCATCGGTGCCCTTCAGGTCATATCGTCCGCATGTGAAGATGCGGCGATTCGGTCCGTCGCTGCCGACCGCTGCCGCGTCGACGGCGTAGGACAGAACCGGTACGAGTCGCTGGCGGTCCTGCACCGTCGAACCAGCGGCGGGTGGGCATGGGAATTCGCAACCCATCATCTTTTCGTCGACGCCTACGGCCTGGGACTGTTCACTCGACGCGTCGCGGAGGTGTACACGGCGCTCGTCACCGGCAGCTCGGTACCGGATCGGTGGTTCGGCGATTACGTCGAGCTCGTGGATACCGCGGCATCGCAACATGATCCCGGTGCAAGTCAATTCTGGTCCGAACTGTGCGCCGAGGCCGAGGGCACGCCCGCAGTGACGTTCGACGCCTCGCGGCGCTTTTCACTACCCTTCTCTCACGGCCGAGGTGCGATCGCACCGCCTACCGCCGAGGCGATCGACGCACTCGCCCGCTCGGCGCGGGCATCGTGGTCGGACGTCGTGGCGTTGGGCTGGGGACTGTTCACCGCGGCGCGGGACGGACGCGATCTGTTCGCCCTGCAGCTGCCCCGGATGAACCGGTTCGGCGCCGCGGCACTGCGGACACCCGCGATGCTCGTCGATGCGGCTCCGGTGGTGTTCCGGGTGGACCCGTCGAACACCCTGGTGCAGTTGACGACCCGCATGCGCGACGAGATGCGGGCGAGCTCACGCCACCCGGCCGGGGAGGCTCTTGCCCGGCTGTGGCCGAACGGCCAGGACGATTACGCGGCGCTGCCACAACTGAATGTCAAGGCGTTCGACTACGACTACGCCTTCGGCTCGATCAGCGGGCGGCAGGAAACCGTGACCAGTGGACCGGCCGGCCGACTCGATTTGATGGTGTACCGAGATCGAATCCACGGGTTCCGTCTCGATCTGTCGTCGAGCGACCCCGCGCAGACCCCCGACTTACTCACCGACGTGCTCGACGACTTCCTCGGCTTCCTCACCCGGTTCGCCGCATCACCGAACGAGGCTGTCTCTACCGTCGGCCTGCTGAGCGCCGAGAAGTTCGATCGCGTCGACGCTTTGTCGACCGGTCCGAAGGTTGCCCGCGACGACGCGACCGCGACACTCGATATTCGGATACGGCAACAGATCTCGGCGACGCCCGACGCTACCGCGGTGGTCGACGACGTAGGTGTCGACCTGACGTACCGCCAGTTCGATGCCAGGGTGAACGCGATGGCGGCCGAATTGTCCTCGTACGGCGTCACATCCGGGGACACGGTCGCCGTGATGCTGCCGCGCTCGGTCGACCTCGTTCTCGCGCTGCACGCCGTGATCAGGATCGGAGCGGCATACGTCCCCATCGATGTCGACTACCCGTCCGAACGCATCGGCCACATCCTCGACGACGCTGCGCCGATCCTCGTGATCGCAGACCTCGGCGGGAGTTCACGGCACAGCACCGTTCTCCCCGAGGCCGTTATGACAGTCGATGATCCACTCGTGTGCGCCCGTCTCGACGCAACCCACGCGCCGGTCGTCGTCGCTCATCCGCCGTCTGCGTCCGACACCGCGTACGTCATCTTCACCTCCGGCACCACCGGACGGCCCAAAGGTGTGATGGTCTCGCACCGGGCGATCGTCAACCGACTGCAGTGGATGCGGGACGACTATGCGCTCACCCCCAACGATCGGGTACTACAGAAGACACCCGCCGTGTTCGACGTGTCGGTGTGGGAGTTCTTCCTCCCGTTCGTCACCGGAGCGTCGTTGATCATCGCGAAAGACCAGGGCCACAAAGATCCCGGCTACCTGGTGGACGTCATCGAGCGTCACTCGATCACCGTCGCACACTTCGTCCCCGCCATGCTGCAGGCGTTTCTCGACGCGAATCCCGAGGTCGCTCGGCTGTCGAGCATGCGACGCGTCTTCTTCTCCGGTGAAGCGCTCCCCGCGAAGGCCGCGGAGGCCGCCGCGACCCTCTTCGCAGCGGCCGAGCTGCACAATCTGTACGGGCCGACCGAGGCCGCGGTGGACGTCACCGCACAACCGGTGAACTCGACGGTATCGATCGACAACGCTGCCGTGCCGATCGGTCGACCGGTCGCCAATACCGTTGTGCAGGTGCTTGATTCCTGGCTTCGCCCGATACCCGAGGGTGTGGTCGGAGAGCTCTACCTCGGCGGAGTGCAGCTGGCCGACGGATACATCGGTCGACCCGATCTCACCGCCTCCAGGTTCGTTGCATCCCCGGCCGGTGCACGCCTCTACCGCACCGGGGACCTGGTGCGATGGAACGCGTCCGGTGTTCTGGAGTACCTGGGCCGAACCGACGATCAGGTCAAGATCAGAGGGTTCCGCATCGAACTCGACGAGATCCGCGTCGTCCTCGAGCGACATGCCTCAGTGTCCGCCGCAGTCGTTCTCGCCGTCGACCACCCGGCTGGCGGGCACTTCCTGGCTGCGTATCACACCGGGGACAGCGTCGACGCCGACGAACTGCGGCAGTTCGTGGCCGAGGCAGTCCCGGACTACATGGTCCCGACTGTTTTCGTTCCTCTCGATTCGCTTCCCACGACGCCCAACGGAAAGCTGGATCGACGCGCACTGCCCGCTCCCGAACTGGCCGCAGGTGGAACCCACCACGCACCCGCCAATCCTGCCGAACACTCGGTGGCTCGGTACTTCCGCGATGTTCTGGCGTTGCCTTCAGACGTCGATCTGTCGACCGACGACGACTTCTTCCACCTCGGTGGTCACTCCCTGTCCGCGACGCGGCTCGTCGCGCGCGTCAACGCGGAATTCGGCTCGGCGCTGACGTTGCGGGATGTGTTCGAGGCCCGGACCGTCTCCCTACTGGCCGCGCTCGTCGGCGTCTCACAGGCCCGCGAGAGTATCTCCGACACCGTTGTCCCCGAACGCGTCCCCGCATCCTTCGGTCAGCAGTCACTGTGGGTGATCGATCGCCTCGGCGGTCCACGATCGCAGTACGTGGTCCCGAACGTCGTCCGCCTCACCGGCGATCTCGATGTGGCTGCGGCGATCGAGTCGGTTCGCGACGTGGTGCGCCGACACGAACCCCTGCGCACACGACTCGTGGAATGGGACGGTGATCCGATTCAGGTCATCGTGCCCGCCGACGCTGCCGCGGCATCAGCCCACTTCGCGGTCGCCGATCTGCGCACCGAGTCCGCTGACGGCGTCGACAACCGTATCGACGAGCTGGTCGGCACCGGCTTCGATCTGGACACGGACCTTCCGATACGCGTGGAGATCCTGCGCACTGCGGAACGCGCGTGGACGCTCGTGTTCGCCATCCACCACCACGCCGTCGACGAATGGTCGCTACCCAATCTCTTCCGTGATCTGTCCCGGTCGTATGCGGCCCGGGTCGTCGGCGATGCACCCGTGTGGGAGCCGTTGCCGGTCTCGTACGCGCAGTATGCGACATGGCAACGCCTCGTTCTGGGATCCGCTGCCGATCCCACGTCGGAACTCTCACGTCACGTGGACTACTGGCGCGGTGCCCTCGAGGACGCTCCGGCCGAGTCGATCATCGCCCTCGACCGGCCCAGGCCAACTCAGCCGACGTATCGGGGTCGTGACGTCACCTTCGAGCTCGATCGCGACGTCGTGGCCGGTCTGCACCGCACTGCCACCGATATCGGTGTCACCATGTTCACCGTGGCCCACGCCGCCACCGCGCTCACCGCGTCTCTCCTCGGTGCCGGAACCGATGTGGTGATCGGCTCCCCTGTCGGCGGACGTACCGAGGACGGACTGGAAGACCTCGTCGGGTACTTCGTCAACACGCTTCCCCTCCGGCACACACTCGATCCCCACCACACCGTGGCCGAGGTTCTCGCTCAGGTTCACCGCACCGTTCTGGACGGATTCGCCCATCAGAGCGCCCCTTTCGAAGACATTGCTCGTGCGCTCGACGTCCCCCGGGTCACCGGTCGCACGCCGTTGTTCCAGATCCTGCTCAGCCATCACACCGAAGCCGGATCCACGGGCCCGGACCTGGTGGGTCTCGTCGGCGACGACTCCGGTTCTATTCGCGCGACCTCGTCGACGGCCACCAAGACCGACCTCGAGTTCGATCTGGAGGAATCATCGGACGGCATCACCGGGTACCTCACCTACGCTGTGGATCTGTTCTCCCCGAGCACCATCGACCGTTTCATTCGGACGTTCATCCGAGTGGTGCAGACATTCGTCGACGCGCCGTCGAGCCGGGTGTCCGCATTGGTCTCCGATGCCGACACCACATCCATCGCCGCGTGGTCGACCGGGTCCGACGCCACCGGTCTCGAAATACCCACCACAGGTGCCACCCTGGACTCGCTGGTACGCAACCAAATCCGGGCCACACCCGA
>NZ_JBEYIW010000013.1:0-136086 GCF_040636045.1 Rhodococcus sp. NPDC006774
GGGATCCAGTGTTTCGGTCATCATCGATCCTTCCCGCCAAGCTCAGCTCGGCGTGTCGAACCAAGGACCGGATCCACCGTTATTCAGACAGTCCCCAATGTGACGTTCAGTGGCCTTTTCGGCAGTCAATGGCACATCGAGTGGACCTGGAATCGAGTGCGGGCAGCGAATCTTCGGGGCATTGGATCGTGGTGCAGCGTCGCCTCGGCGCACGAGGGTCGGCAGTTTGTCCACAGGGCGTGAGTTGTCCACAGGGCAATTGGTTTCCCGTCGTCGTGATGGATTCGGGGTGTGCGGACTGTGCATCATCTTGGTTATGAAGCGGGGTGGAGCACGAGTCGACGCGAAGGTAATCGCGGCTGCGTCGGATCGCGGCTTCATGAGGACAGCGCATCTACTCGAACTCGGGGTGGCGTCGAAGACCATTGTTCGACGCACTCAGCCGGACGGCAGCTGGTCACGGGCGCTGCCTGGGTTGGTGTTCTTGAAGAACCGCTCGCTGACGCCGATGGAACGCGCCACCGCGGTGGCGATCTACTGCGGCAAAGATGCTCTCATCAGTGGTCGGGCAGGGTTGGCGTTGCATGGATTCGGTACGTCGGGCTCGCTGGAGGAGACATTTGCACTGATTCCCGAGCCGCAACATCGCAAGTCCGTGAGCTTCGCAGTGGTGGAGCGAACGTGGCGAATGCCCACGGCGGAGATCAGGTCGGGGCTCCGCGTCGCGCCGATCGTTCGGTGCTTGTGCGATGCAGTTCGGCGGATGAAGAATGCCGAGCAGTGCCTGGCGCTGATTGCAAGCGTCGTGCAGCGAGGCGCGGCCACCGTGGACGCGATCATCAAGGAGCTCGACGCCGGCAGTACACGTGGGACGGCGATGCCGCGACGGGTGCTGCGGGAGTTGGCGGCCGGCGCGCATTCCGTTGCAGAAGCCCAGGCGCAGAAGCTGTACGCGCGCAGCGGACTTCCGGCGATGCAACACAATGTGGTCGTCCACGACGAGCGGGGAAAGTTCCTGTTGATCGCCGACAATTGGCTCGATGACGTCGCATTGGATTGGGAGATCGATTCGCTGGAGTACCACCTCTCGCCCGCGGCGCACAGGGCGACGGTGGAGCGTCGTGAACGAGCGCAGAACGCCGGCCTCATCGTGGTGACACATCTGCCGAGCGATATTCGAGACGATCCGGAACGCGTGCTGTCCGACCTTCGGGCGCGCTACGAGCAGGCCAAGGCGCGACCGCGACCGAACGTCACGGTTCGGCCGCGAGCAGATCAGGCTTATCGTCGGTCGGGCTGATACACCCAGACCATGTGCTCGCCGGTCTCTGAAACAGCTGCGATCGGTTGATGCTCGATCCTGTCCAGAACGAATCCAAGCCGCCTGGGTACGGCCTGGCTTCTGAGATTTGCTGCATCACAATGAATTTCGACTCGGCGGATCCCGTCCAGTTTCAAGGCCTCCTGTATGAGGGCAGCGACGGCCTCGCTGATCACTCCACGTCCCTCCGCCTGGGCATCGAGCCAGTAACCCAATTCGATTCCGTGCGGGCCGATTCGGCGATGCATCCCGATTTTGCCCAGAAACGCACCGCCGTCGTGGTCGAAAATTCCATAATCGAACATCTCCCCGGCATCCCACTGCTCGACGGCCTCGGCGATACGAGCTAATTGTGCCGAAGGCTGTGTGGCTTCTTCGGTCGCCCAACCCATCCAGGGCACGAGGCGAACGAGATTGCGATCGATCGCGTCGGCAATGGCAACCGCATCGTCGACCGATTCGCGACGAATGACGAGTCGGTCGGTGACAATCCGATCGGGAGGCACGTCGAGCATGGTCAGCAGTGTGTCAACAGTGCACCCGACTTGCCAACGAATTTCGCCGCACTTCCACCTACCCGCAGTCCACTCGATGTGCCATTGACGGGCGAAAAGGCCACTGAAGGTCACATTGAGTGGTCAAAGCGGGGGCAGGGGGCGGGGTCAGGAAGCCGACCAGGATCTCCAGGACAGTTTGTCGATGATGATGACTGGACCCTCGGGTCTGTTGTTTCTGTATTGACTGTATTTCGCGACCAAGGCGTCGGTGGCCGATGTGCCTTCGGTGCTGGAGGATTCGACGATGTGGGCGGATCCGTCTGCGCGGATCCACCAGAGTTGGGACCAGTCGTCGGTGTAGTGGTCGACGATGAGGCTGACGGCGGGGTCGGCGCGGATGTTGTCGAGTCGCTGGAGTTTTCGGGTTGTTTTGGGTTTCCAGTCGATGGCGGTGAAGATGCGGTCGCCGGTGGGCGCGACGGCGAAGACGATCGGTACGAGGTGCGGTGTGCCGTCGGGGTTGATGGTGGAGAGTTGGGCTCGGGGTGCGTCGGTGAAGCGTTGGACTTCGTTGTCGATCTTCACGTTCGGTTCCTCGGGTTAAGCGGATTCGCTGTGGGTGCTGTGTCGGGTGATGAATTGTTCGAGTGCCGCGACGGGCATGGGGCGTCCGAGTAGGTGTCCTTGGCCGAAGGTTACGCCCATGTCGGTGCAGATCTGGAGTTGTTCCGGTGTCTCGATTCCCTCGATGACGGTGTCCTTGCCGAGGGTGGTGGTGACGTCGACGAGGGCGGTGCAGAGCGTGGTCATGGCGCGGCGTCGGTGCAGGTTGTCGCTGTCGAGGTGTTGGGTGAGTGATTTGTCGATCTTGAGGATGTCGACGGGGAGGGTGGCGAGTCGTTCGAGGGAGGAGAAGCCGGAGCCGAAGTCGTCGATGGCGATGAGGACGCCGTGGCGTTGGACGTCGCGGAGTTGGTAGTGGACGGCGTCGAGGTCGTGGAGTGTCTGTGATTCGGAGAGTTCGAGTGCGAGCCGTCCGGGTTCGATGCCGTAGGTGTCGACGGTGTCGATGACGTCGGTGGCGAGGGTTCCTGTGGCGAAGTGGGCGGGGCTGATGTTGACGCCCACCTGGAGGTGGATGTTGCGGGCCTGCCAGTCGGCGATCGTGTGCGCGACCTCGGCGAGTATCCACAGGCTCAGCGGGACGATGAGGTCGGCGTCCTCGGCGAGGGGGATGAAGGTGTCGGGCATCAGTAGGCCGAGTTCGGGGTGGTTCCATCGAATGAGTGCTTCGGCCCCGACGACCGTTCCTGTCGCGAGTTCGACGATGGGTTGGTAGACCATCGTCAGTTCGCGCTCGACCATGGCGATGCCGCGTAGTCGTTCGATGAGTTCGAGTCGGGTGCGGTTGGTCTGGTGGAGCTCGTCGGTGAAGACGTGGTGTTCGTTGCGTCCGACGGCTTTGGCGGCGTGCATGGCTGCGGCGGCGTTGTGGACCAGTTGGGTGGCGCTGATGTCGGTGTCGGTGCTGGAGGCGACTCCGACGCTGGCGGTGAGGGTGAGTTGGTGGCCGCCGAGCTCGAAGGCGGGCTCGAAGATGCTCGTGAATCCGGCGGCCATGGCGCGCGCGGCGATGGAGTGGCAGCCTCGTGCGATGACGACGAATTCGTCGCCGGTGAGTCGGCCGATGGTGTCGCCGGGCCGGGTGGAGGCAAGGAGTCGGTCGGCGATCATGCACAGCAGGTCATCGCCTTGGGCGGGGCCGAGGGCGTCGTTGAATTCTCGGAATCCGTCGATGTCGACCAGCAGGACGCTGAACTGGCGGTCAGGGGTGCGTCGGTCGAGCTCGGTGGTGATGAGGGCAAGGATCTCGATGCGGTTCGGGAGGCCGGTCAGCGCGTCGTGTTGGGCTGCTGTTCCGGACACGGCTGCGACATGACGGGGCGGCGTGTCGTGCTCTCGGCTCATTGTTCCCCCTCATGGCCGGATAGCCACGAGTGATACTAGCCCAAGAGTCCGGTTAGACGCCATAAACAGGGAACATCCCCTTTTTATGGACTATTAGATCACGGTGTTCTCGGTTTGTGTGCCGTTTGTGCGACCTGTCGATATTCGTTCTTCGATTCTCCAGATCGCGTCGTCCACACTGTCGCTGAGTCCGAGCACCCACCGGGCCGCCGACCGCCCCTGATCGAACAGCGACTGCGCGACGGTGGTCAATCCGGCTTCGGCTGCGGCGGGGGAGTCGTCCCACCCGGTGACGGCCAGTCGCCCCGGAATGTCGATTCCGGACACGGTCGCAGCATCGAGTACCCCGAGGGCAAGTTCGTCGCTCATCACGAGCAGTGTGTCGACGGCATTGTCCTGCAACAACAGTCGCGCTGCTCGGTCGCCTTCTGCGCGGGCGTTGTCGGTGGTGAACAGTGTCGGTACCGTCGACCAGTCGATCCCCGATCGCAGGCATGCGTCTCGGTAGCCTGCGAGCCGCGCTCGGGTCACCGGCATCGAGATGTCCGACGCGTCCGCGCCACGCACGATCGTCGATTCGCGTCGGGTATCGGGTCTGAGGGCGACGATGGCAGGTCGAGATCGGCTGTTCAACGCGGTCGTGGCCACGGCGTCGGCTGCCGCTCTGTCGTCGATGGCGATCCAGTTCAGTCCGGGGTGGTCGGGCCCACCCTGGATGCACGTCGGGCGGCCGGTGTCGACGAGCACGTCGAGCAGGGGGTCGTCGATCTCGGTGGTCCACACGACGTACCCGTCGACCTGTGCGTCCCTGATGCGTGCGTTGTCGGTGTCGCGGTGCAGGTTCGGCAGCATCACCAGCGCGGTGTCGGCGTCGAGACACGCTTCGGCGATACCGGACAGAAAGCGTCGAGCCTGGGGATCCTCGAATGCATAGGTGAGTTTCTCGCCGAGGACGACACCGATGCTGTTGTGCCTGCCGCTGCGCAGTGACCGCGCGGTGCGGTTGGGACCGGCGTAACCGAGGGTGGCTGCTGCCTCGTGCACGCGATCGCGTGTGGCCGCCGAAACCCGGCTCGGTCGGTTGTAGGTGTACGAGACGCTCATGGTGGAAACGCCTGCGGACGCTGCGACGTCAGCCATGGTCACCCGAGTGTTCACCGGGCCACTGTAGCGCGCCGCACGGACCGTGTGTAACGATACACAACATGTCTTCGCCGCTACCGAAGCTGCTGGTGCTCGCCGCAGCCGCATTCATCTACGTCACGGCGGAAACGCTGCCGGTGGGGTTGCTCCCCGAGATCTCCGGGGACCTCGGTGTCGGCGAATCCGCCGTGGGTCTGCTGCTGACCTTCTACGCGTACGGCGTCGCGGTGATGACGATGCCGTTGATCCGGTTCGTGCGCGACTGGCCCCGACGTCGCGTCGTCGTCATCACCGTTGCTGCACTGGCACTCTCGCAACTCCTCTCGGCGGTATCCGTCGGATATCCGATGTTGGTGATCTCCCGAATGCTCTGTGCGGCAACACACGGAGTCTTCTGGGCCGTCGTCGCCCCGGTCGCGGCGTCGCTCGCGCTACCCGGCAAGCAGGGCAAGGCGATCGCCACGGTGTACGCCGGTACGTCGCTGGCGCTGGTGGCCGGCAATCCACTCACTGCCGCACTGGGCCAGTGGTTCGGATGGCGCACGGCAGCAACGATTCTCGGCGTCGTTGCCGCAGCGATCGCCGTGGCGTTGTACTTCGTCCTCCCGGCACTGCCGGTCACCCGGGCGGCTTCGGAGACGAAGAAGACACCGCGGGTGCTCGACGGCACCCTGGCCGTTCTGTGTGGAGTGACGTTTCTGGCCGTCCTCGGTCATTTCGCCGCGTACACCTACTTCTCGGTGATCGTCGACCGTGCCATCGGATCGGCGGGTACCACCCTGACTCTGATGTTGATGCTGTACGGACTGTTCGGGGTGATCGGCATCTGGGTGATCGGCAGAACCTACGACCGGTGGCCCCGACACTCGACCATCGGGGCCCTGGGTGCGGTCGCAGCGGCAGTGGCGATTCTCTGGTGCACTCTGAGCGGAGCGCCCGGTAGCTGGGCCGTGTTCGCCGTCGGTGCGATCGCCCTATGGGGACTGGCATTCACCACCCTCCCGGTGTGCATCCAATCGGCAGTGGTCAGAGCGGCCCCGGCCGATGCGGACAAGGCGTCGGCGATCTATGTCGTTGCCTTCCAGTTGGCGATCGCGACCGGTGCTCTGGTGGGCGGTGTGGTGATCGACCTCAGCGGCATCGTGGCCGTCACCGCAGCTGCAACGGCGCTGGTGGCCGCAGCGCTGGTGGTTGTCATCGTGGCGCGCAGGACCTTTCCGCGCAGCTATGCCCAGGAGCCGGTGACAGCAGCGGCACGCTGACCCTCGAGGTGCCCCGCACGATAGGGTCAGCGAGCGACGAACGAGGGAATCCGGTGCAATTCCGGGGCTGGCGCGCAACGGTGACGAGTGAGAGCTCGAAGTCCGAATGCTCGGACGTCGCGATCCACCTCCACCCGCGGCTCCGCGACACGAGCCCTCAGCAGGAAGCTCCTCACGATGCGCATCACACTCGCCGTCCTAGGCGCGGTCTCGATCCTCGTTCTCGCCGGTTGTTCGTCCACCGCGACCACCGACGCGGCCACCCCGACCACCGGAGACTATCCGCTGACCATCGAGAACTGCGGCCGCGACGTCGTCGTCGACGCCCCGCCGCAGCGGGCAGTGTCGCTGAATCAGGGTTCGACGGAAATTCTGCTCTCACTCGGCCTCGCCGACCGCATGGTCGGCACCGCCACCTGGACCGATCCCGTCCGCGCGAACCTCGAATCGGAGAACGCCAAGGTCCCCAGGTTGGCGGACAACAAGCCCTCTCTGGAGGTGGTCCTGGACGCCGAGCCCGACTTCGTCTCCGCGTCGTTCGGCGGCACCCTCGGGCCGGGAGGCGTCGCCGACAGGGACCAGTTCGAGCAGCTCGGTGTGCCGAGCTATCTCTCTCCCACCGACTGCAACGGCAAGACCGACGACAGCGTCAACTCCGACGGTGCGCGTACATCACCGCTCGAAATCGAGACCGTGTACCAGGAAATTCGCGACCTCGCAGCCATCTTCGACGTGCGTGATCGCGGCGAACGCTTCGTCGGCGAGCTGCAGGATCGCTTCGCGACGGCATCAGGAGCCGTCGACGCCTCGGGGGTGACGCTGGCGTACTGGTTCGCCGACACCGACACCCCGTACATGGCCGGATGCTGTGGGTCGTCGGGCATCATCACCGGATCCGTCGGTGCCCAGAACATCTACGCCGACACCACCGACGAATGGCCGCAGGTCAATTGGGAGAGTGTTCTCGATCGCGATCCCACCGCGCTCGTGCTCGCCGATCTGAGTCGACGGAGCATCGCCGGTGATGCTCTCGACAGCAAGATTGCCTTCCTGGAATCGAACTCCGTCACCAGTCGGCTCACCGCCGTCGAGGACAAGCGGTACATCGTCGTCAACGGTGCTGACCTCAACCCGTCGATCCGCACGATCGACGGGGTCGAGAAAGTTGCCGCAGCGCTGCAGAATTGGGGACTGACCACCCCATGAGCCGGACCGATCGCGGGTTGCTGATCCCGCTGCTGCTCGGTGGCTTCGTGGTGTTGGTGCTCTCGATCGGCGTGGCCGTGACGATCGGCCCGGCCAGTGTGTCGGTATCCGATGTGTATCGAGTGATACTGGGGCACATCGGGATCGGCACCGCCGGAGTGAGTCGCATCGAGGACGGCATCGTCTGGCAGTTGAGGTTGCCCCGAACGCTGCTCGCTGCCATCTGCGGTGCAGGCCTCGCTCTGTGTGGAGCCATCATGCAATCGCTGTTGCGCAATCCCCTGGCCGACCCGTTCGTGTTGGGTATCTCGTCGGGCGCATCCACCGGTGCCGTCTCCGTCGCGGTGCTCGGTGTGGGCGGCGGCGCACTGTCGCTGTCCACCGGAGCTTTTGCCGGAGCACTGCTGTCGTTCGTCCTGGTGATGCTGCTCGCCGCAGGTGCGGGCGGCGGAAACGACCGCGTCGTACTCGCGGGAGTAGCAGGGACGCAACTGTTCTCGGCTCTCACGTCGTTCATCGTCATCTCCTCGGCCGATGCCGAACAAACCCGCGGGGTGCTGTTCTGGTTGCTCGGCTCCCTGAGCGGCGCCGACTGGACAGACGTGGCATTGTGCGGCGGTGTCGCACTGCTGGGAATGGTGGTGTGCCTGTTCAACACCTCGGCCCTCGATGCCTTCACCTTCGGGCACGACGCCGCCGCGTCCCTCGGCGTTCCGGTGAAGTATGTGCGAATCCTGTTGCTGGTCATCACCGCACTGATCACGGCCGCTCTGGTCAGTGCCGCCGGAGCCATCGGATTCGTAGGACTGGTACTTCCGCATGCCGCCCGCTTCCTCGTCGGCGCGCGCCACCGAAGACTGCTCCCGACGACGGTGGTGATGGGCGCAATCTTCATGGTCTGGGTCGACACCATCGCCCGAACTGTGTTCGCACCACAGGAAATTCCTGTCGGAGTGGTCACCGCTCTGATCGGCGTGCCGGCCTTCGCGCTCATTCTCTTCCGGCTACGGAGGTCCCGATGACACTGCACGCCAGAGACATTCGATGGACCCGCGGTGGACACCCGATCCTCGACGGCATCAGCTTCGCGCCGGAACCCGGCGAGACCATCGGCCTGATCGGCCCCAACGGCTCGGGCAAATCCTCGCTACTGCGAATCCTCGCCGGCATCGTCGCCCCCGACAGCGGCGACGTGCTGCTCGACGGAGACAACCTGCGAACACTGCGTCGACGCCGCATCGCCAGACGCGTGGCGATGGTCGACCAACACTCCGACACCGACGTCGACATCAGTGTCCGCGACGTCGTCCGTCTCGGCCGCATCCCCCACCACGGCATCCTCGGCGGCGACGCAGCCGACGACGACGCGGCGATAGCGCAGGCACTCGCCGACACCGCCATGGCGTCGAAAGCCACCCGACGATGGCACACCCTCTCCGGCGGCGAACGCCAACGAGTCCAGATCGCCCGAGCCCTCGCCCAACAACCCACCGAACTACTGCTCGACGAGCCGACCAATCACCTCGACATCCAACACCAACTCGACATCCTCACCCTCGTCGCAGGCCTACCCCTGAGCAGCTACATCGCCCTCCACGACCTCAACCTCGCCGCGATGTTCTGCAACCGCATCATCGTGCTGAACAACGGCGCCATCGTGGCATCGGGAACCCCGAACGAAGTGATCACCGAAGACCTGGTGCGCACGGTATACAACGTGCACGCCAGCGTCACGAATGCCGACAATTACCCACAGGTGACCTATCGCCGCCCCGCCCCATCCGACCCCGGAGTCCACTCGATGTGACATTGACCGTCGAAAAGGCCACTGAATGTCACATTGAGTACCAGCCGAAGTGGTCCGCCGAGTCGATTGGCCCGGCGGATCTAGAGTTGCCGCAGTTTCTTCTCGAATGCGTCGAGGCGGGTGGTGTCCTCGAAGAAGTCTTCTTGCGAGATGATTTTTCCCCAACTCGTGCGGACCAGGAGCACTGTGCGGTTGCTGTAGATCTGGGTGCCGTCGGCTGCGTGGGCTTGGTCGTCGAAGCGGGCGAGCAGCGTCATACGCCAGGGTGCGCCGCCGCTGTAGATTTCCGTGATCTGGCCTTTGATTCCGGCAGCGACGAAGTCCTGGAAGAATTTTTCGATGGCCGGGCGGCCGCGGTGCGTGCCCGACCAGCGGCTGTCTCCATCGGCGAACTTGAGCACGGCGTCTCGGTGGAATGACGACAGTAGCGGGCGGTAGTCGCCGTTGTTCAGTGCTTCGATGTCTCGCTGCAGCTTGAGTGTCAGCGCTCGCATCAGCAGGAGCTTGAATGCGAAGGCCGTCGAGATGCCGGCCAGAAATCTCAGTTGCATGCCCATACGTTTGCCTACCGTTCACCGGCGTGTCAATCGAGATGGCGGTACGTTCGTTCGATGATTCACCACGTGCAGGTCGCCTGTCCGGCGGGCGGCGAAGACCGCGAGCGCGAGTTCTACTCGGGTGCTCTCGGCTGGCAGGAGATCGCGAAGCCGCCACCGTTGGCCGTCCGCGGCGGCTGTTGGTTTCGCGTGCCGGGAGTGGGCGGTCCCGATGGTGAGGTACACATCGGCATCGAGGACGACTTTCGCCCGGCGCTGAAGGCGCACCCGGCCTTCGTGGTCGATGTCGATGCGACTGCTGCAGCGTTGACGTCTGCCGGCTACCCGGTGAAGTGGGCCGATCCCGAGGAGATCCCGGGTCGACGGCGGTTCCATACCCGCGACGGCGTGGGCAATCGAATCGAATTCTTGGCAGCTCGATAGTTGTCGAGTGTCATCGCTACGTCGGGGAGTCGGCCTCGTCGATTCTCCGGACTACGTTTCTTGTGTCGCGAAGGACAATGCAAGTGCCGAGATACAGCGGTGGCGTCGGGCCGTGGCATCGTGGACGATCGATTCCATGCTGAGTTGGGAAGATCGAATTGCCGCATTCTGGCGCGACGCGGACGATACAGACCCCGTTCGTATGCGGATCCAGATCGACCAATTGCTTTCAGCCTCAGAGTGTTCTGACGCCCGTGCATTGTTCGAGCGAGCTTGCCTGGAGGACTTCTTGGGCGAAGAATCCGCGGCAGTTCCGCTGTACGAGGCGTCGTTGTCCCACGGGCTCGATATCGACAGGGAGAACCAGGCTCGGATTCAACTGGCGAGTTCGCTCCGCAACGTGGGTCGACAGGACGACGCATTGGCAATGCTGGAGGAGTTCGAGTTCTCAAACCAATACTCCTCTGCGCGAGATGCTTTCGTGGCACTCGCACTCTGGGACAAGGGCGACGGTGCACAGGCTCTGCGGAACGCACTGCATGCCGCAGACCCGGCCTTGGGGAGATACCGTCGAGCAATCGGGGCGTACGCGGCGGAGCTGTTCGACGACAGACAACCGTGAGGTCGGAACGGAACAAACGCCTCGTCGACGGCGTTCCCTGCTGAAGTTCGTGCATGCTTGTTTCGACTACCAAAAGGGGACTCCATGACCGGAAGCACCTACGATCCACATGCGCTTCTCGAGCAGAGCCGAATCGGCGTGCTGGCCACCATCAAAGCGAGCGGAATGCCGCAGCTATCACCGGTGACGCCGTTCTACGACCGGGAAGCCGGCACCATCACGATCTCGGTCACCGAAGGGCGAGCGAAAACGACGAATCTACGCCGAGACCCTCGTGCCGCGCTCGAAGTGACCAGCGCCGACGGCACAGCATGGGCGACGGCGGAGGGAACCGTCACCCTCACCGGCCCGGGATCGTCACCCGACAGCCGCGAAGTCGATGCCCTGGTGGACTACTTCCGCGCCGCCGCCGGTGAGCACCCCGATTGGAACGAATACCGAGCAGTAATGGTCGCCGACCGACGAGTACTGGTGACCATCTCGGTCACACACGTCTACGGCCAATCGATCGCCTGACACCTCTTCCGGTCCACTCGATGTGACATTGACCCCCAAAAAGGCCACTGGATGTCACATTGAGTAGCCATGGCTGGCCGCGACGGCAGGGGGAGGAGTGAAGGACGGCTATCGACTTCGTTGGACTGGAATCCAGAGTTCTCCCGCTCCCGAGGTCCAGTCGGGGGAGGTTTCGGTGACGGTCAGGATCTCCGGTCCCGGGATTGTTTCGTAGGGGTTGGAGGGGAACCATTCGCTGAAGGCGTCGGCCCAGAGTTGTTGCAGTGCGGGCGCGAGTGCGGTGTCGCTGCTTGTCTCGAATACTGCCCAGGTCGATGCGGGCACTGCACGGGTGTCCCAATCGGGTGTTCCAGGCACGGTGCTTGCAACGGCGAAGTAGTAGTCGAAGAGACTGCCGTCTTCGCGTTCGGGCTCGAAGCCGTCGCTGACGAAGAGAATGTCGGGGAGTTCGGGCAGGTCGGCTAGTTCGCGCAGTTGTTCGCCGGTGCCCGGTGTCAGGTGTCGATGGAATTCGGTCATGGCGGTGTTCTCGCCGTGGAACCGGAGTGGGATTCGGGTGGTTCTGCCGACGATATGGAACGCCGGCAGTTCGGTGATGCGGTATCGCATGGTGCTTCGTCCTTCGATGGTCAGGTGAAATGTCACTGCTTGTCTGGAACGCAGGACGGCTCCGGGTCGGCGTGCTCGAGATGGTGTGATGCCGTGCAGGTCTCGGAAGGCGCGGGTGAATGCGTCTGCGGTGTATCCGTACTTCGTCGCAACGTCGAGTACGCCCTGTCCGTCGAGAATATCCGCTGCTGCCAGCGTCATTCGCCGTTGTCGGATGTAGTGCGACAGCGGTAGCCCGGCGAGTGCCGAGAAGACGCGTCGAAAGTGATATTCCGATGTGAGGGTGATCCGAGCGAGCTCGGTCGGATCGATCTCGCGGTCGAGATTGCTCTCGATGTAGTCGAGCGCTGCGTTCCATCGTTCGAGCATGTGCCGATGACCTTCCTTTGTTCTGCCCAAAACGATAGGAGCACGGCACCGATGGAGTCTCGACTTTCCGTGTCGCGAAAGGTCGGATTCAGATGGTGCGCAGATGCCGCTCGCCACGTCGTCGTCGCAGCCGACCGAGTTCATTCAGCGCAGAACGAGATCGCGCGTCCGCGGGTCGGTAGACGATCAACCGCAGGTCCGGGTCTCCGAGTGGCGTGAGAACATCGAATGTCACGGTCACCGGCCCGACGAGCGGATGTCGCATCGGTTTGTCACCCCGGTTCCGAACGGCCACTTCCCGAGACTGCCAGAACCGGGAGAACTCGCTACTCCCTCGTTCGAGCTCGTCGATCAAGGCGGCGAGCACTTCGTCGTGTGAGTGGTTCACCCACGCGGCACGTAGGTCGGCTACTGCGCCCCGGACGACGTCGTCACGTGCCTCGTAGAATCCGTCGAATCGTTTGTCCAGGAAACACATTCGCAGAACGTTGCGTTCCGAGGCCGGACGGTCGTCGATGTCGAGCAGAAGCGCGGCCATTGTTTCGTTCGCCGCCAGGATGTCGAGTCGGTGATTGAGCACCATCGCCGGCAGCGGGGCGATATCGCCGAGCAACTGATGGATTCCGGTGGGAATCTGCTGGGCAGTGGCCCGCTCGGGTGCCCGGTGTCCGGCGAGCGTGAACAGGTAGCCGGTCTGATCGGACGACAGCTTCAACGCATTCGACAGTGACCGAACCACCTGAGCGGATGGTCGAACATCCCTCGCCTGCTCGAGTCGAACGAGATAGTCGACGCTCACCCCAGCCAGCGCAGCGACCTCCTCGCGTCGCAAACCAGGTGTACGTGAAGCCCCGATTCGTGGCGGCAGACCGACATCCGACGGGACGAGTGCCTCGCGTCGGGCACGCAGAAATGCCGCCAGTTCGTCTCGACCCAGCCGCGTACTCACCCGCTTCAGGGTAGGCCACTCCAGCGTGATCAGCCTGGTACCGCCCTTCCCAGGATGATCACGCCCTTCCCGTTGCCAGACGAGACCGGGACTGTGAGCTGGAGTGAACCGTGAACGAGAGGAACAATCTATGACGCGCATGGACGAGTACCGACTGCTGGGACGCTCCGGTCTGCGAGTATCACCATTGTCGCTGGGAGCCATGACATTCGGCGATGCCTGGGGCTGGGGTGCGGACGAGGACGACTCGAGGAGAATCTTCGACGCCTACCTCGACGCGGGCGGAAACATGGTCGACACTGCCAACATTTACACCGACGGCCAATCGGAGCGGTACCTGGGCCGGTTTCTCCGTGGCCGTCGCGATTCGGTCGTCGTCGCGACGAAATACGCGGCGACGCGTGATCCGCCGGATCCGAATGCCGGTGGGGGCGGGAGAAAGAGTCTTCGCGGGTCCGTCGAAGCGAGCCTGAAGAACCTCGGTACCGATTACATCGACCTGCTGTATTTGCACGCGTGGGACGGAATGACGCCGAGTGACGAGATCATCGCATCGCTCGGCGAACTCGTCCGCTCGGGAAAGGTTCTGTATCTGGGTGTTTCGGATACTCCAGCGTGGGAAGTCGCTCGTATGAACACCACCGCAGAGCTTCGTGGATGGCCGTCTTTTGCGTCACTTCAGGTGGAATACAGCCTGATCGAGCGAACTACCGAGCGAGAATTACTCCCTATGGCAGCCGATCTGGGACTCGGTGTGATTCCTTGGGCTCCGCTCGGCGGTGGAGTGCTGACGGGTAAGTACTCTGCCGCGGACCTTGCCACGGCCGGTTCCGACAGCCCATCAGGAACCCGTCGTGATCACGCGAAGGCAAACGGAACGCTGACCATACGGGGCCTCGACATCGCGAAAGTAGTCGTCGACGTCGCACACGAACTCGGTGTGTCCGCTGCGCAGGTGGCGCTGGCATGGACGCTTCGGAATCCGTCGGTCACCAGCTCTCTGATCGGGGCTCGGACCGTTGAACAGTTGAGGCAGAACATCTCTGCTCTCGATGTGGTCTTCGACGAATCCCAGCTCGACAAGCTACATGCAGTCAGCGCTGTAGACCTCGGGTTTCCGCACGAGTTTCTGACACGACCGATGGTGCGCGGCGTCACGACCGGACGCACCAGTACTCGACCCCGCCCGAATCGGCGGTGGTGAGCCGCACATCATGGCACCGGAGGAGACCGAAAGATCATGGGCTCACCGTCGTCGACGAGTGTGAACCCGGCACGCTCGAGCACCCGGCGGGAGGCCGTGTTCGCCCGGTACACCTGCGCCGCCAGTGGAAGCGCGGCCGCGTGCTCCTGCGCGTGGAGGAGCATCTCGCCTGCGTATCGGTGACCCCAGTGCTCCGGATGCACCCAGTACCCGACCTCGATGTGGTCGGATCGTCTGATCAGGCTGAGCAAGCCGACGGGGTGTCGATCCTCGTCGGTGCCGATGAACCACTGCTGCACATCCGGCCGTTGGCTGCCCGTCGCGCTCAGTGCCTGCGTGAATCGGCGATCGAAATGGTCTCTACTCCAGGGCTTTCCGTCTCCGACCCAACGGACGACCTCAGGGTTCGATGCCATAGAGAATAAGAAGTCGGCGTCGGACTCCTCGGCGGGGCGCAACAGAATCCGTGTCACAACTCTCGAACCCGCGAGGTCAGGTCCCTGCCCGCATCGCCGGTGTCGGCTCTCTCGAACAGCAGCGCGGATACCTCGTCGACTACGCCGATGCTGTCACTGTCGATGCTCATGGGGCTGCCCTTCGTCATCGTTCGAGTCGGCTCGCTGGAATTCTAGCCGGGGCGTGACGCCACTGCAGGGAGGTTGAAGTGCCCGATGTTTCCCACGACAGGCCCACGGTGAGCTACCCGATATACATTGTTGCGCAGTAGGTTTGATTCCCGGTCGGTCAGCGCGCACATCGACGGCCGGACAAGCGAGAGCAGATGACGGGCGGTAGGCTGTTCATGATCTGCAGACGGTATCGGCACGAGCAGTCGGCCGCCATCGAGTTTTCGCAAGGAGACCAAACCACATGAATCTCGCCGACTACGACGTCCTGAGCTTCGATTGCTACGGAACGTTGATCGATTGGGAAGCCGGTATCCTCGACGTGCTCAGGCCATGGGCGCAGCAGGCCGGCTCGCCGTTGTCCGACGACGAGCTGTTGTCGGCGTACGGTGTCAACGAGTCTCAGGCGCAGCGGGATTCGCCCTCGGACCTGTACCCTCGGATACTTGCCGAAGCCTTCGCGCGGACCGGTGGCACGCTGGGAATACCGGTCTCGGCCGAGTGGGCGGACAAGCTCGGGGCTTCCGTTTCGGACTGGCCGGCATTCGAGGATTCGGCCGACGCGTTGTCGTCCCTCGGGGAGAGCTACAAGCTCGTCATCCTCTCCAATGTGCACCGCGACGGCTTCGCAGGTAGCAATCGTCGGCTCGGCGTGCAGTTCGACGCCATCGTCACCGCCGAGGATGTCAAGGCCTACAAGCCGGCCGACAACCACTTCGATGCGCTCGACGGAGTTCTCGAGACGCTGGGTGCCCCACGATCTCGACTACTCCATGTTGCGCAGAGCCTGTTCCACGATCACGTACCGGCGAAGCGGCACGGCATCGCCTCGGTGTGGATCGATCGGCGGCACGATCGTCCCGGATGGGGAGCAACGCCGGAGCCATCCGGGGAATACAGTGTCGACATGAAGTTCCCGAGTATGGCCGCATTCGCAGCAGCGGCCCGCGAAGCCCGCTCGGATGCGTAAGGTCTCGATCCTGATCGGCTTCTCACTCGGGCTCATCGCCTCTATCGGTATCGTCCTGTGGGCCGATGCGCCGCGTCGAGTGAACTACGCATTCGTCGCAGGCAATTCGCAGTACTCGGAGTTCCTGGGTATGCCCGGGCAGCTGGCCACCCTCGTCGTCGGTTTGCCCGTTCTGGGCGCAGCGTTCGGTTTCGTTGCAGGCGTGCTGATTTCGAGGGCGCGTAGGAAACCCTGATCCTAGGATTGCTGTTCGCGAACGATATACGAGCGCGAATGGTGACGGCGACTCCACCGGCGCTGGCCGCTATGTGTCCGATGGCCATGAGACCAGATGGAAGCTTCCGTGTCGACGGACGAACCAGCACTCCGAGACCGACCACGGCACCGAGAAGCGACGCCCGGTAGTACGACCATGATCTCGAAGAGCGGCCAGGGCTCGATGACTCCGATAAAATGCTAGTTGCTCAGCGGCATAGAAGGCGATCGACGCCGAGCAGACGACCGACATGGTCGAGATACCGACGAGTGCTCGCACACGTGGGCCGACGCGCCTGATCGTCACCAATGCCAGGCGTCACCTCCGACGTTCTGGATCGTTCGTTGCAGGACTCGAATGGTGGTGACGAACTCGTCCTGGCCTATTCCCTGCATTCGTTCGTCCTGCAGCATTTGTTGAACGTCTGCTGCTCGCCGAAACAGTGCTTCACCTTCCGGGGTGAATGTCACGCGCGAATTCGATTCCACGACCAAACCTTTGGCGCGTGCAGACTCGATGGCCTCGACGATTGCTTCCGGCGTGTCGTTGTGCCCGATCTTCTCGATGGTCTCGGCGCGATCGGCCCCCGCGGGATGTAGCGAGATCTGGTGCAGGAGCCACCATTCGGGTTGCGTCAGCCCGATATCGTGGAGCGCGCCGAGAATCCGTGCTCGAATTGCCTCCCCGGCGCGCACGGTCCAGAAGCCGATGGGTTGACGCTCGGGCGGTTGCATGGGTCTGTTTGATGTCATGAAAACGAGCCTAAAACCTGAACATAGCTTCAGGTCAACAACGAGCGCAGGATCAGGGCCGTAGCCACCACAACGGCGCTGGCGGCAAGTGGTCCCACCGGACCGAGGACGGAGGCGTAAGCCCATCCGCCGAGGGCAGGGCCTGCAGCGGCACCGATGTTCAGGCTTGCTGTTGCGAATGAACCCGACATCGTCGGTGCGTCGACTGCCGTGCGCATCACCTGGCTGACCAGGGTGCTTCCGAGGGCAAACGACAAACCGCCCTGAACGAACGCAAGCAGTAGAACAGCCGTCGGCAGGTGGGCCAGGAGGGCGAAGCAGCACCAGCCGCCGAGAAGTGCCAGGCCGCCGATAGACACTATGCGGGAGGTGTGCCGGTCCCCGTACTTCCCGGCGGCCGACACCCCGCACAGAGCGCCCGCTCCGAACAAAGCGAGTACCAGGGGAACCGATGCCGGACGCAACTCTGCACGTTCGATGACGACCGTCGCCAAGTAGGTGAACGAACAGAATGTGGCACCGTTGATCAGAGCACACAGAGCGAGGACGCGAATCAGCGAAGGAGTCCGTAGCGCAGCACATTCGGTGGTCAGCGAGACGTCTGCTCGATGGGTTCGACGGTCAGGTGCGGCGATTGCCACGGCGACCAACGCGGGCACCGAGAGAAAAGCTGTTCCCCACAGAGCCGCGCGCCAGTCGAGAAGTGTTCCGACCAACGTGCCGGCCGGCACGCCGAGAACGAGTGCAAGTGTTGTGCCGGCAAGGATCGTTGCCACTGCGCGCGAGATCCGGTCGGGGGTCACCAACGCCGTGACCGTCGCCAGGGTGACCGCAAGAAAACCGGCGTTGGCGAATGCTGCGATGATCCGGGAAACGAACAGCACTTCGTAACTTGTTGTTGTTGCGCCGATTACGTGCACGGCGATGAAGGCAACCAAGAAGGCAGTCATGGCAAGGCGGGGTGGCAGGCGCCGTGTGGCAACAGCCATTGTGGGGGCACCGATGATCATGCCGACGGCGAATGCCGAGGTCAGTAACCCCGCCGTGGGCACAGTGGTGTCCAGGTCGGTGGCGATATCGGGCAGCAACCCGGCCAGAAGGAACTCGGAAGTGCCCTGGGCGAAAACTGCAGTGGCAAGCATGAATACGAGCGGTGGCATGTGTGTGCTCCGAATGTACGACGGGTCCAGGACAGTTGGACCGGCACACGGGTGCTCACCGAGTGGTTCGTAGTCGAGCGCGTCTGGCTTCTCGAGCTACCGGGGTGCCGGTAGCTCTGATCTGGATGCCTCGGGCGAACTCACCGACACACCGTAACGCGCGTTCTCTCCCGATGCCACCGAGTTTCCTTCGGGTCTCGTGGGTAGAGTCCCGATCGTGGACAGCCCATCAGGGAAAGGCCTCGTGGCGGTGCTCGCCGCAGTCGGTGCCTCGACAGGTGCTGCAGCAGCGGTGGTCTGGCACGTCGCGATTGCCGGCTCGTCCGATGGTGCGCCGGATTTCGGTTCGGCCTATCTGCGGCCGAATTGGTTTCCCATCACCCTGTACCTCGTCGGTGCCGGGCTGGCAATCGGGTTGGTTGCGGCGTCATTTCTCGTCGATACCGGTCTGCGTCTCGTCCAGGATCGCCAACGCAGTCGGATCGATTTGTTCGCGTTGCTGATCGTGATCGGTGCAATGCTGGGATCGGGCGCTGCGCTGGCGTGGACCTACTTGCCGCCGCAACCCACTGAAGTCGTTGTCATGCCACCGGTGTGGCCCCGGTATTTCGAGACCAACGACGGCGCCGCCGGACTTCACCAATCGCTGTACAGCGGTGCCATCGGCGGGATCTCGGTTGATCCCTATTCGGATACGAACTCCGCCACGATCGTTCTCGAGAGTGATGTTGTCCCATCGACCTTCACCCCCACCATCGGCGATCCGTGGCTGGTGTTTCCGATCGGTGGAGTAGCGATTGCCGCGTTGGCCGCATTGTCCTTGTCGCTGCGGGACTTCCGCCTGACCGTGGTGTCGCGCTCGGATCAGGATGCTGTGTGACGAGCCTTATTCGTCGGTGCGCAGTTCGTCGACCAAGGTGAACAGCCGGCCCAGGTAGTCGCTGTGGAAGACCTCCGTCGCGCGAATCTTGGCGTCCCCGTCGAGACCGAATTGAAGGTTGACGAGTTCGACCCCGATGGCGACGCGTCGAGCATCGAGTTGTTCGAGCTCGGCGGCGAGAGCGTCGACCTTGGCAACCGGAGACAGTTCGTCAGTCATCCCAGAATCGTAGAGGTCAGCCGACGGCCGCGAGGAACTCGCTGTAGAACAAACCGAGTCCCAGCGCCGACGCGATGGCCGCGAACAACCACAGTCGGATGATGACCGTCGTCTCCGCCCAGCCTGCCAGTTCGAAGTGGTGGTGGATCGGTGCCATTCGGAACGGCCGCTTGCCGGTGCTCTTGAACGACGCGACCTGGATGACGACGGAGGCACTCTCGGCGACGAACAGGGCTCCGAAGACGAGGGCGATCAGTTCGGTCTTGCTCACGATCGACAGTCCGGCGAGCAGTCCGCCGAGGGCGAGTGAGCCGGTGTCGCCCATGAAGATCTTGGCCGGGGCTGCGTTCCACCAGAGGAATCCGATACAGGCACCCGCGGCGGCCGCGCAGACGACTGCGAGGTCGAGTGGATCGCGCACCTGATAGCACCCGGCGACGGAGTTGGTCGCGCAGGATTGCCGGTACTGCCAGAACGTCATCACCGTGTACGCGCCGAGGACGAGCGTCATCGACCCCGCCGCCAAGCCGTCGAGCCCGTCGGTGAGGTTGACGGCATTGGACCACGCGACGACGAGGAAGACGCAGAAGAGGACGAAGACGATCGGGGCCATGGTGAAGAAGGTGGACTGGCGTACCAACGACAATTCGACATTGCCCGGAGTCAGCCCGTTCCCATTCCGGAACTGCAGCGCCAGCACGGCGAAGATCACCGCCGCACTGATCTGCCCGACGTATTTTCCGGTCGCCTTGAGGCCGAGGCTTCGCTTCATGCGGAGTTTGATGTAGTCGTCGAGAAAGCCGACCACACCGAGTGCGGTCGCAAGAGCGAGTATCAACAGCGCCGATGCCGACGGTCCATCGCCGCCCATCGTGACCAGGTGGGAGCCGAGGTAACCGGCCCACAGGCCGACGATGATCGCGACGCCGCCCATCGTCGGCGTTCCTCGCTTGGCGTGGTGACTCGCCGGACCTTCGACGCGAATCTCCTGGCCGAAGCCCTGCCGAGTGAACAGCGCGATGAGAAATGGAGTCAACAGAATCGAGACCGCCAACGCGATTCCACCGGCGATGAGAATGTTGATCATGCGTTGAAGCCCACTCTTCCTCTGTGCTGCTGTTCCCCACCACGATGCTTGTCGAGCACCGCGGGATACTGTGCCAAACGAATCGGCAAAAGTCGCATTGCGTGACGAAGGCGTTACTCAGGATTGGTAGGCGCTCGGCGGCATTCCGACCAATTCGGTGAACTCCCGAGTGAAGTGAGCCTGGTCGAACCAGCCGTATCGCGCGGCCAGGTCTGCCAGCGGACCCGAGTAGCCGCTGTCGAGCTCGCTGAGGGCGTCGTGAATCCGATATCGCCCGAGTACCCACTTGGGCGTCGCGCCGACATAACGCTCGAACAGCCGCTGCAATCGACGAGTGCCGATGCCGCACCGCTGTTCCACCTGTGCGACGCGAACCAGCGTCCGGTCGCGCAGCATCGCCGCGATGATGTCCAGGACGGTCTCGTACTCCGGTTCCACGTCACCGGCGTAGGGCGCGAGAACCAAGTCGACGACGGTTCGGCAGTGGTCGGCATCCAGGTGTCCTCCCAGCTCGGCCAGTGCAGCGACGGTCTCGGACCGGAACGGGGTCGGTGGCGCGACCGAGACGTCGCGCAGGGTCCGTGCGACGGTTCCGGTGAAACTCGCGTAGCCGCCGGGCCGGAACTTGACGCCGAAGACCCAACCGGACTCGGCGAGGACGACGTCGAAGCGGCGCGTGAGCACACCCGTCACGACCACCGGATCGACGACGCCCTCGCGGGTCCAACCGTGTTCGACGCTCAGCGTGCAGGCCGGGTGCGGGAGCGTCGAACTGCGATAGGAGACACCCGACGGCAGATCCCAGCGCAGCTGCCAGTAGTTCTCGACCCATGGTTCGAGGGACGGGGCACACGGCAGCCGTACCAGGTCGACATGCTCCGCCAACTGATCCGGTCGCAGGACGCCGGACTGCGTGGCTGTCGCGTTTTTCCTATCCGGCACGCGCGTCAGTGTAGGAGTCTGGTCCGACACGAGGAGGAGAACACCATGACCGAGACACCCGTTGCCACCCTGAAGATGGTCACCCTGGACTGCGCAGACCCCGAGGTCAGTGCCACGTTCTGGTCGTCGCTGTTGGGCTGGAGCGTCGTCCATGCGGAGAAGGACTACGCGATGCTGCAGGGGCCGAGCAGTGCGCTCGGATTCGGTCGCATCGACGACTATCGGCCTCCCGCTTGGCCCAATGCCAACTGCAGCAAGCAGTTTCACTTCGATCTCGCGGTCGAGGACCTCGACGCAGCGGCGAGTGCGGCAGTGGAGCTGGGTGCGTCGCTGCCCGAGGACCAGCCGGGCGAGACCTGGCGCGTGCTGCTCGACCCGTCGGGGCATCCGTTCTGTCTGACGAATGCCGCGAACTGGGGCTGACCGGTCTAGCCTTCTTCTCGTGAACCCTCGCCTCGCAGGAATCGAAATCGTCGTCGCCGACATGGCCTCGGCTCTGGCGTTCTACCGCGTTCTGGGACTGGACATTCCGGCCGAGGCCGATGCCGAGCAGCATGTGGAGGTCGACCTCGGCGGCGTTCGCCTGTTGTTCGACCTGCCGTCGACCATCACCTCGTTCGATCCGACGTGGACGCCGCCCAGCGGGGGACACCGCGTCGCCCTTGCCTTCGATTGCGGGACGCCCGACGGGGTCGACGCGGCGTGGGCAGCGGTGACCGCGGCGGGGTACACCGGCCACCTGCAGCCCTGGGATGCGTTCTGGGGACAGCGTTATGCGGTCGTGCACGACCCCGACGGCACCACCGTCGATCTGTACGCGAACGTCTGAGGCGTCAGCTCTCGGGTTCTTCGCCGGTCGGTCCGCCGGCCAGTTCGACAGCGATGTCGAGATGACCGAGATGGCGGGCGTATTCCTGGAGCACGTGGAAGCAGATCCAGATCAGCGTCGGCTGCTCGTCGGTGAATCGTCCACCCAGGCTGGCCGATTCGTCCATTCGATGTGAGCTCAGTACCTCGTCGGTGAGGCGGGCACCGTCTGCGAGTCTGCGCAGCAGGGTGTCGGCGTCCACATCGGAGGGCACATGCCACGACCCGTCCTTCTGGTCTCCCCACGGTGCGTCGACTGCGCGGCCGAGGAATCCCCAGACGAACCAGCGCTGCTCCATGTGCACCAGATGGGTCAGCATCTGCAGTGGGGTCCACTCCGAGGGAACGGCTGTGGTGGTCAGGGAATCGCCGCTCAGGGCCGTGATTCGCCGAACCAACTCGCCGCGATAGAAGCGCAGGTATTCGCGAAACAGGTCGGCGGGATCGGAGAGGGCGGAGTTCGGTTCGGGAAAGACCGTCAACTGGGCCATGGTCTCTCTATTCGTCGGGTAGTGGGCTGAGTGTCCACAATTCGGCTCGGCAGGCGGAAAACCGTCCGCAGACGAAAATTGTGGACACTGAGCGATGTTGGCTCAGTCGTTCTTGCGCTGCTCGCGGGCGATGCGGCGCTGTTCCTCGGCTCGGGCGCGGCAACGGCGTAGGAATTCCTCGTCGCTCTCCTGCGATTGAGCAACGGCGCGTCCGGGTCGTGCGTCGTATTCGGGGTAGGCCGACGAGGTACGAGGCATGCCGCTGCCACCCCAGATGCCGCCGTTCTCGGGTCGGCCGACGACGAGCCACGCAATCGACCCGGCGAGCGGCAGAACGATGACGAGCAGCAGCCACACCATTTTCGGAAGATGGCGGATGCCGGAGTCGTCGGCGGTGATGACGTCGATCAAACAGAAGATCGACAGCAGCATGATCAGCAGGCCGAAGTACGGCACGGGAAATCCTCCAGGGTTGTCAGACCGTGCGGTCGGTCTTTCGCGACTATCAGATCACTCGTTGTACCGCGGATCAAGTGCTGGGACGTCAAGTGTCGTGACTCAGCCGAGCACCAGCAGCGCCGCCAGTGTCAGCATCATGATGCCGATCCCGAGGTCGAGTACTCGCCACGCCGCCGGCCTCGCGAACAGTGGACTGAGCACCCGCGATCCGTATCCCAGGGCGGTGAACCACAGCACGCTGCCCAGCATCGCGCCGGCGGCGAACCACCACCGCAGGTCACCCGGCTGACGGTTCCCGATCGACCCGAGGAACACCACAGTATCGAGGTAGACGTGAGGGTTGAGCCAGGTCAAAGCCAGGCACGTGGCGACGGCGGCGATCAGCGAACCGCCACCGTGCGCCTCCGCGGTCATGGCGGACGGTGTGCGGGCACGGTTCAGTGCCATCAGCCCGTAGACGAGAAGAAACAGTGCACCGAGGATGGTCACGACCCGCAGAGCGGCGGGAAACCGGTCGACGAGAACGCCGATTCCTGCCACCCCGGCCAGGATGAGAACCGCGTCGGACAACGCGCACACTGCCACCACCGGCATTACGTGGGCGCGTTGTAGTCCCTTACGCAGTACGAATGCGTTCTGAGCTCCGATGGCGACAATCAGAGAGAGTCCGACGCCCAATCCGGTGAGGGTCGATTGTGCGGCGGCGAGCGAGGTCATGCCGGCAACGTTAGGAGTGCACCACCGTTAGGTCCAGCGAATGTATTTGAGGAATGATTAGCGTAGCTTAATCTGATGGAGATCGAGCAGCTCAGAGCGCTGCGGGCAGTGGTCGACGGCGGAACATTCGAGGCCGCGGCGCGCGCGCTGCACGTGACGCCGTCCGCGGTGAGCCAGCGCATCAAGTCACTGGAACAGTCGCTCGGTCGGACTCTGGTTCAGCGGAGCAAGCCGGTGGTGGCAACCCAGTCGGGCGTCGCCGTGCTGCGTCTGGCGCGTCAGATCGACACTCTCACCGAGCAGACTCGGGCAGAACTGGGTGACGACGGCGTTGCTGCGCCCCTTTCGCTTGCCGTCAATGCGGATTCGATGGCGACCTGGGTGTTGCCCGCGCTCGCTCCACTGGCGCGCAACACCACCTTCGATCTGCATCGACAGGATCAGGACCGCACCGCGCAGTTGCTGCACGACGGGATCGTCTCCGCCGCAATAACATCAGTGGCCGAGCCGGTTCGTGGCTGTACCGTCCGACGCCTCGGCGCGATGCGCTACCGGCCGTCGGCCACCCCGGAGTTCATCGAGCGATGGTTCGCCGCGGGAGTGACGGCAGAGGTTTTGCGCTCCGCTCCGGTGGTCGTGTTCGATTCCGACGACCGGTTGCAGGACAACTACTTACAGCGTTTCGGTATCGAACCGCACGAACCCCCGAGGCATTTGGTACCGGCCTCTGCCGACTACGCGCGGGCTGTCGACCTCGGCTTCGGCTGGGGCATGATCCCCGATTTGCAGGCCCGTGACTCGCTGAAGTGCTTCGACGACAACGGAATCGACGATGTGCTGCTCTATTGGCAGCAATGGTCGCTGTCCTCTGCAGCACTCCAGCGAGCGGCCGACGCCGTGGCAGCGGGCGCGGCACGAATGCTGCTGTAGCTCAGGCCGGACTGTCTTTCGGCACGATCTCGGGCAGTCCATCTCCGATGGGATCGAGAATCGCCGCCGATCGGGTGCCCCACCGCTCGTGAGCCGACTGCCGCGACATTCCGACGGCCGTCCCGATCGTCGCCCACGTTGCGCCCTGAACTCGAAGCACCACAACGGTTTCGATGCCGTCGAGTCCCGCTGCCATTTGCACGCGAAGACTCAACAGATGCCACGCGACGCTGCGTCGTGCGGGCAGATCGGTCGATTGCTCGGCTTCCCAGTCCGGTGTGCCCGGCAGGGGTCCTGTGCCGATGATCTCGTCGGCGATGCGCCCGGCCTCGGTGGCCGCTGCCGTCACGACGGCCCGCGTCGCCGCGGTGATATCTGCCTCGGTTGCGAGGGTGATGGGATCCATGACCGACCTCCTGTGTCAGGAAAAGCCTGACATCAGGCAGCGAAGTTGTCAAGAATTACCTGACATGGGCTCGGCGAGGGTGAGCCGATAATCGCTGTACCCGACGTGTTGCCGTTGCTATTTTTTGCCGATGACCATTCGCTATCACGTGACCTCGGTGCTCAATCGCGAGTCGATTCGGCGGCACGGACTCGACTGGCGTCGCATGGGTGCCGCTCGCGGTATTGCCGGTAGCCACCGGCCCGAGCAGGAAGGTTGCTTTCTGGCGGCCGATGTGTGGGAACGTGATTGGTTCGTGGGCATGAACAACACCGGTGGACCGGTCGATGTCTGGGAAGTCAGTGGCGTCGAAGACGGTGATCTCGTGCAGTCGCCGGAGAACTTCTACTTTCGTCCCGGTGTCATTCCGACGTCACAGATTCAGTTGGTGCAGAAGGACATCGAGCCCGAGCGCTAGAGCATGCTCAGCACCCGGTCGATGGAGTCGACTGCCTGTGTCAGTTCGGCTTCGGTGATGGTCAGGGCAGGTCGGAATCGCACTGCCGCATCGCCGCAGCCGAGCGCCAGTACACGTTCCTCGGTACGCAACAGCTCGATCACGCGGTCGCGGGTGGAGGCGTCGGGTAGGGAGAAGGCGCACATCAGACCGCGGCCACGGACCTCGGACACAACCGTGTGTCGAGTTGCCAACTCCTGCAACCGGTTCAGCAGTACAGCTCCGAGTTCACCGGCACGAGAGATGAGCTTCTCGGATTCGACGACCTCCAGGATTCGACGCGACCGCACCATGTCGGTGAGGTTCCCACCCCACGTGGAGTTGATGCGGGAGCTGACAGCGAAGACGTTGTCGTCGATGTCGTCGACGCGACCGCCGGCCATGACCCCGCAGACCTGAACCTTCTTGCCGAAGGCCACGACATCGGGGACGACGTCGAGCTGCTGGAATGCCCATGCGGTGCCGGTCATTCCGGCTCCGGTCTGCACTTCGTCCATCACGAACAGTGCGTCGAACTCGTGGCAGAGCTCCCGTAGCTTCTGCAGGAAGCGAGGCCGGAAGTGGTGATCTCCACCCTCGCCCTGGATGGGTTCGATGATGGCACAAGCGATGTCGTGCGGATTGGCCTCGAACGCCACCCGAGCCGCCGCCAACGATGCGTCCTCGAGTTCGTCCATGTTCGCGTCGGATCGGATGAACGGGGACGGGATGCGCGGCCAGTCGAATTTCGGGAAGCGGGCAACCTTGTTCGGGTCGGTGTTGGTGAGCGACATCGTGTAGCCCGAGCGCCCGTGGAACGCATGCTCGAAGTGCATCACCTGGGAGCCCAGTGACGGGTCGAGACCATGACTTTCGTTCCAGCGTGACTTCCAGTCGAACGCCACCTTCAACGCGTTCTCCACCGCCAACGCGCCGCCCTCCACGAAGAACAGGTGGGGCAGGCGAGCGTCACCGAGGACCCGCGCGAACGTGTCGACGAATCGGGCCATGGGCACGGTGTAGATGTCGGAGTTGCTCGGCTTGTTCATCGCCGCCTGCATCAGATCGGCCCGAAACTCCGGGTCGTCGATCAGGGCGGGATGGTTCATGCCCAGCGCGTTGGACGCGAAGAACGTGAACAGGTCGAGGTAGCGGGTGCCGTCCCTGGCGTCGACCAGTGTGGAGCCGGTCGAGGCGTCGAGGTCGAGAACCAGCTCGAAACCGTCGGCCAGTAGGTGCTCGCCGATCACCTCGCGGACCGTCGAGGCGTCGATGGTCGCGCCTGTGCGCTGTAATACTTGCGTCATGTGGTCGAACATACGCGTTAAAATTCCGTAAGCAAGTCCATATGACAGGAAATTATACGGTTGTGACCGTCATCGGTAGGCTCATCTCCGACAGTTCGGTTCTCTTCACGGAAGGTGTACGCGCATGTCTGCATCCATCACCCACGACGAGTTGAGTGTGCGCACTCGCGCGATCCTCGACCGGCTGGGTGCCACGATCGCGCTCGACGCCCCCGCGGGACCGGACGCGATCATCGCGCGCTCGCCGATCACCGGTGGGAACCTGGCGTCGCTGGCGTCGGCCTCGGCGGCCGATGTCGAGACCGTCGTCGCCGACGCTCGCACCGCGTTCGTGTCGTGGTCGCAGGTGCCGGCTCCCGTACGTGGTCAGGTGATTCGGGAACTCGGTGAACTGCTGCGCGTACACAAGGAGGATCTGGGCGCGCTGGTGTCCATCGAGGCCGGGAAGATCGTCTCCGAGGGACTCGGCGAGGTGCAGGAGATGATCGACATCTGCGACTTCGCCGTCGGACTCTCCCGTCAGTTGTACGGCAACACGATCGCCACCGAACGCCCCGGGCATCGCATGATGGAGCAGTGGCATCCGCTCGGTGTCGTCGGCGTCATCACCGCATTCAATTTCCCTGTTGCGGTGTGGAGTTGGAATACCGCTCTCGCTCTCGTCGCGGGAGACACGGTCATCTGGAAGCCGTCGGAGAAGACTCCGCTGACGGCCGTCGGAGTGCAGGCGCTGTTCGAGCGCGCCGCCGCCGCAGCCGGAGTGGACCCCAAGATCGCGCAGCTGGTGATCGGTGATCGCGCGTCCGGCGAAGCGCTGGTGGACGATTCGCGAGTTGCGTTGGTCTCGGCAACCGGCTCGACGAGGATGGGACGTGCCGTCGCACCGCGTGTCGCCGAGCGATTCGGCCGAGTGTTGCTCGAACTCGGCGGAAACAACGCAGCGATCGTGACGCCGTCGGCCGATCTCGATCTGACCACGCGTGGTCTGGTGTTCTCGGCCGCCGGGACGGCAGGGCAGCGGTGCACCTCGCTCCGACGCGTCATCGTGCATTCCTCCGTAGCGGACGAGTTGGTCGGCAAGCTGGTCGCGGCCTACGAGACGCTCTCGATCGGATCTCCCTTGGCCAGTGACACTCTGGTGGGTCCGCTCATCGATGCCGGTGCGTTCGCGGGGTATCAGAAGGCTCTCGAGGCTGCGGTGTCCGACGGCGGAACAGTGGTGGTCGGCGGCGAGCGGGTCGACGTGGTCGACGAGTACTCGTTCTATGTTCAGCCCGCGATCGTGACGATGCCCGCGCAGACCGACATCGTCAAGCACGAGACGTTCGCGCCCATCATGTACGTGCTGACATACGAGACCCTCGACGAGGCCATCGCACTGCACAACGATGTGCCGCAGGGTCTTTCGTCGTCGATCTTCACCACCGACCTGCGTGAGGCGGAGCGCTTCCTGTCCGCTGCCGGCTCGGACTGCGGCATCGCCAACGTCAACATCGGACCCTCCGGCGCCGAGATCGGCGGAGCCTTCGGCGGCGAGAAGGAAACCGGTGGGGGCCGCGAATCCGGTTCGGACGCATGGAAGGCCTACATGCGGCGGGCCACGAACACGGTCAACTACTCCAACGAACTGCCCCTGGCACAGGGAGTGAAGTTCGGCTGACGGCATGATCGGCAGTATGAAAGTACTGTCGATGATCCTCGCCGGCTTCGTCGTCGGCTATGCGATCAGTGATGTCCGACCGCTCGACTCCCTGCTGAGCAGCACGGCCGAATTCGGTTCACCGGCAACGATCGTCAACGGGCTCACTGTCCTCGCACTGACCGCCTGCCTGGTGAGCGTCGTGCTCGCGCGTTCGAGTGCACGGGGTGTGCTCGTCGTGGCGATCGGAGCAGTACTGGTCGTCGTGTTCCGGACAGTCGGCATGGTGACCGGAATGTTTGGAGACTGGGCCGGCGCAGTGGGAGCAGGTGCACTGCTCGGCGCGTCCGCCCTGCTGGCGGGGCGACATCGCGGTGCGCAGGCATCGCTGGTCGTCGCCGCTGTCGGAGCCGGTCTTCTCGGTAAAGCGCTCGATGCCCTGCTGCAAGCCGACGACGGTCCCGTGTTCGTGTGGGATGTCGTCGGTGCCGAGGACGCAGTGGTTCCGGAGCGGGCGATCGTCATGGTGATCGTGGCCTCGGCCGCGGCGATCGCACTGTTCCTGGCGTACCGCAATCAAGAACTACAGCCGTACGAGACCCGACGAACTCTGCTGGTCGGCCTTCCGCTGCCTGTGGCTGCCGGTGTTCTGAGTTGGTTCGCCGGCGGCCACGACGGTGGGGATGCCCTCTGGCTCGGTGCACTTGCCGGTATGACGGCCATCGCGCTGGTGGCGTCGTTCCTTCTGCCCGGGCGCGACGGACGGCTGCTGCTGGTCCTGTTCGCGTCATCGTCGGCTGGGATCGGCTCGTTCGGCTTCGCTGCCGGTGACAGTGCGCAGTTGGCTCTGAGCGTGGGTCTGCTGATCGTCGGAGCGGGCCTCGGCTACCGCTGGCCGCAGCTGTACATCGGGCTGGGCGGGCTGTTCGTCATCGCCGTTGCGGGCGTGATCGGGGGCTATGCCGAGGTGCCGACGGGATCGGAATTCGCCCTGCCGTTGGTCGCCGCGTACGTGGTGGTGTCGGCTCTCGCGACGTCGCCGGGCTCTCTGGCGCTCTCGCTGCCTGTGCTGTTCACCATGACTCTGCCGGTGGTGGTGTATGCCGCGAGTTATCAGCCGGGCCTGTCTTCGGACGAGGCAGTCGCCACGCGCACGAGCGAGCCCGACCACCTGGTGTTGTCGGTGGCCGGGCTCGTGGTCGTAGCAGTGGTGACGGGTGCCTGCGCGGTGCTGATGCGCAGGCCTGCCGTCGTGAGCGGAACCTCGTAGCGGGCTACGAAGTTCCGTTCACCTAGGGTGCCGGGACTGCCGTCGTCGTGGTCGGAACGACGGTCTCCGGAGCTGTCTCGGTAGCCGTGTCGGTCGCGGTGACGCAGACCGGCGGTGCTCCCTCGACCGGCGTCTCACCCTCGACGGGGATCGTGCACTCGGGGGTCGTCGTGACGACGGCGGGTGCCGGCGTCTCGGCGGTGGTGACGGGTGCGGGTGCAGCCGGAACGGTGGTCGTCACGACGGGGGTCGAGGTTGCCGGTGCGGTCGTCGTGGCCTTCGGAGTTGCCGTTGCCGACGTGGTCACCGGTGCGACGATCGTTTCGATCGCTGCGCGTCCGGCCTTCTCCTGAACTGCCTTGGTCTTCACCGGCTCGCCCCGGTTGGCTTCCTCCGCCAGTTCGGTCAGCCATGCCGCGGCGTACTGCACCGAGGTCAGCGGCTTGCCGTTGGCGGCATCGGCGTCGCGCCAGTAGTCGAAGTGGTGTCCCGATCCGGGTGCCAGGGTGAGGCCGTACGGGTCGTTCATCACGACGGGGATCGTGTTCTGGTTCGAGGAGATGAAGCCGGTGATCTCCTTGAAGATCTTCTGCGGCAGGTACACCAGGTCGACCATCTGACCGGTCTCGATCGGCTCCTGTTCGCCGTCGACCTTCGCCGAGACGGGGGTCGTCACTGTGCCGGGCTTGTAGTCGGGCTCGGAGACCTTGATCAGCACGTCGAGGAAGGTCTCGTCGCTCTGCATCCAGTTGGGCTGCGATGCGATCTCGTTGAAGGCGTTGACTGCGATGCGTCCCAGGGCCAGTGCGAGATCTGCACCGGTGGCGGGAGTGAGGTTCTCGTTCTGCAGCGCGTCGGCGTTGACCTGGCGACCGACGTTGGCGGCCAGGTGAATCAGTGACGTGTTGGCGGGGAGTGCGCAGGTGAGGTCGCCGTCGGAGCAGAAGGACGCCACTCGGCCGTCGAGTGCGCCGAATCCGCCGGACGTACCGGGGAGTGCGCCCTGGCCGGAGACCGCGTTGTTGCCGTTCTGGTACTGGGTGTCGAAGCCGTCCGGGTTACCGAACGGGTTCTCGGCTCCGGGGAACGGGCCCTCCCCGGCGACGCGGCCTGCGTCGGCGAAGATGACGACACCGACGACCTGGTTGGGGTCGACGATTCCGTAGGTGCCGTCGGCGGACACAACCTGGTTGCCGACCTCCATCGCGGTGCGGCGGGCAACGTCTGCGCCCTCGCTGTAGCCGACGATGGCGAATCTGGTGTCGGGGCAGGACGCCGAGATCGTCCTCATGATGGTCTGCGAGTTGGTGACGCCGGTCTGCACGGCGTTCTCGTAGCTCGCCAGGTCGGCCGGGTACTCGACGTACACCGCGGCGTAAGAGTCCGGAACCACGTTGCCGTTGTTGGGGGCGCGCACGGCCTGGTCGATCCAGTCGCTGGAGTAGTCACCGGACATCGCTGCGGGGAGCCGCTCGCCCTCGGGGGTGGTGAGCCACTTGACGCCCTCGCGCGGGGTGTCGCCGCGGCCGCCGATCGCGATGCTCACCATGTCGTAGCAGGTGGCCGTCGAGACCAGTTCGATCGATGCTTCGGTGGTCGTGGACGGAGTCGACCACGGTGCGGCGACGACTACTCCGGCACCGAGGGCTCCGATCGCGAACGCGCTCAACGCAACGCGCGCACGCTTCGACTTGCCAACATTCATGTTTTCGATCCCCATCGCTCACGGCCCGAACCGATTTTTCCCGACTGCAGTTGCCAGTGGGTTACCCGGGATTTCGTCGGTCGGGTCGTTCGCGTTACAAACCGCGTCATTTACCGTCGTACGCATGGCTTTTCGACCCCAAATGACATCGATGGAATTCGACCTGCCCGACGGGTCGACGTGCGTTGTGCGTGAGGCGGTGGCGTCGGACCTGGAGTCGATCGTGGCCTTGCTGGTCGACGACCCGCTGGGTGTCACGCGGGAGTCCGCCGACGACATGGATCGGTATCGCGCTGCGTTCGAGGACATCTACTCGGATCCCCGAAACCTGCAGGTAGTGGTGGTGCACGGTGACGCGGTGGTGGCAACGCTGCAGCTGACCCTCGTTCCCGGGCTGGCGCGAGGGGGCGCACTGCGGGCGCAGATCGAAGCGGTTCGGGTGGACGCGCGGTGGCGTGGCCGGGGACTCGGCGGTGCGCTGATCAGGTGGGCGATCGCGGAAGCCGAGCGGCGTGGGTGCGCTTTGGTGCAGTTGACGTCCGACGCCAGTCGAACGGACGCCCACCGCTTCTACAGCCGTCTCGGCTTCGTCGACTCCCACGTCGGCTACAAGTTGGCACTCGGAACTACCGCCTAGATACCCTGGGGGGGTAGGGTAGCGCTGTGAACTCGGAACGGCAGGAACTCGACGCACCAACCAAACTCCTCGGATTTGTCGTCGGGATCGCGTTCCTGTTCCTGGCGGCGCTGTTCGTCGGGGACAAGATCGGACCCGACGCCCAGGCGACCGCAGTCGCGTCACACAACGGCCACGACGCGCACGACGAGACGGCCGCACCGGCCGCAGTGCCTGCCGGGCTGCAGGCCACCCAGGACGGCTACACACTGTCTCTCGATCGTTCCGTCACCGAGTCCGGACCCGAGGTACCGGTCGCCTTCACGATCAGCGGACCGGACGGGGCGGCACTGATCGACTACGACGTCATGCACACCGAGGAACTGCACCTCATCGTCGTTCGGCGCGATCTGACCGACTTCCAGCACGTACATCCGACGCGCAACGTGTCGGGAACATGGTCGACGGCTCTCGATCTCACCCGGCCCGGGCCTTATCGTCTGTTCGCCGACTTCACCCCGGCCGGTGGCGAGAACATCACCCTGGGAGCGGAGCTCACCGTTCCCGGCGACTATCGGCCGCAGCCCCTGAGTACACCGAATGTGACATCGAGGGTCGACGGTTACGACGTGACGCTCGCCGGTGCGGTCACCGCGGGGACGAACTCCACCGTTTCCCTGACGATCGAGCAGGACGGTCGCGAGGTCACCGACCTCGAGCCGTACCTCGGTGCCTACGGACACCTGGTGGCCCTACGCGCCGACGACCTCGCCTACCTGCACGTTCACCCCGAGGACGGGCCACCGGGGCCGACGGTCGACTTCACCGTCTCCGCGCCGACCGCGGGGACGTACGCGCTCTATCTGGACTTTCAGCACGGGGGCGTCGTGCACACAGCCGAATTCACCATCGAGGTACAGGAGGGACAGGCATGAGCCAGGAAACCGAACTGATCCTGGGCGGCATGACCTGCGCTTCGTGCGCCAACCGCATCGAACGCAAGCTCAACAAGCTCGACGGGGTATCGGCGACGGTCAACTACGCCACCGAGAAGGCGCGCGTCACCAGTGACGGCGTGGCCACCGAGGACCTCATCGCGGCCGTCGAGGCGGCCGGCTACACCGCCACTCTGCCCGCGGCCGAACCGGCCGACGAGCTTCCGATCGACCCACTGAACCAGCGATTGATCGTCTCGGCGGTGCTCAGCGTGCCGGTGATCGCAATGGCGATGATTCCGGCGTTGCAGTTCACCAACTGGCAGTGGTTGTCGTTGACCCTCGCCGCACCCGTGGTCGTGTGGGGCGCGCTGCCGTTCCACCGTGCCGCATGGACCAACCTGCGGCACGGCACCTCGACCATGGACACCCTCGTCAGCATGGGCACCCTCGCGGCGTTGGGGTGGTCGCTGTACGCACTGTTCTTCGGTACCGCAGGCACGCCCGGCATGACGCATCCGTTCGAGTTCACGATCGCTCGAATGGACGGGGCGAGCAACATCTATCTCGAGGCCGCGGCGGGCGTGACCACTTTCATTCTGGCCGGGCGATGGTTCGAGAGCCGATCCAAGCGCCAGGCCGGTGCGGCGTTGCGCGCCCTGATGGACCTCGGTGCCAAGACTGTTGCTGTCCTGAAAGACGGTAAGGAACAACAGATTTCGATCGAGCAGTTGGCCGTCGGCGATGTGTTCGTCGTTCGTCCTGGCGAGAAGGTGGCCACCGACGGCACCGTCGAGAGTGGATCCTCGGCCGTCGACCGATCGATGCTGACCGGCGAATCCGTGCCCGAGGAAGTCGGCGTCGGCGACGCCGTGGTCGGTGCGACGCTCAACGTCGGTGGCCGAATCACCGTGCGAGCACAGCGAATCGGTGCCGACACTCAGCTCGCCCAGATGGCGAAGGCCGTCGAGGACGCCCAGACCGGCAAGGCGCAGGCGCAGCGCTTGGCCGATCGCATCTCCGGGATCTTCGTGCCGATCGTCAGCGCGATCTCGGTCGCGACACTCGGATTCTGGCTCGGTGCAGGCAGTTCCGCGGCAGGCGCGTTCACCGCTGCAGTCGCGGTGCTCATCATCGCGTGCCCGTGCGCGCTCGGATTGGCCACACCCACCGCACTGATGGTCGGCACCGGACGGGCGGCGCAGCTCGGCATCCTGATCAAGGGCCCGGAGATCCTCGAATCCACACGCCGGGTCGATACCGTCGTCCTCGACAAGACCGGCACCGTCACGACCGGGGAGATGACCCTGCAGTCGGTGCACGTGGCCGACGGCGAGGACGAGGACGTGGTCCGTGCCGTGGCGGCGTCATTGGAGTCGGGTTCGGAGCACCCCATCGCCCGCGCCATCGCGGGTTCGGCACAGTCCATGAGCGTCGAGGAATTCACCAGCCTCGACGGCCTCGGAGTGCAGGGTGTCGTGGACGGTCGCGCTGCGGTGATCGGCCGTCGTTCACTGCTGGCCGACTGGTCGATGCCGCTGCCGTCGGAACTGGCCGATGCATTCGAGACCGCGGAACGTCAGGGCCGCACCGCCGTCGCGCTCGGCTGGGACGGCAGGGCTCGCGGAGTGCTGGTGGTCTCCGATTCGGTCAAGCCGACGTCGAAGCAGGCCGTCGCGGAACTACGGGCACTCGGACTGACTCCCGTCATGCTCACCGGAGACAACGAGGCCGCTGCGCGCACGATCGCCGCCGAGGTGGGAATCGACCAGGTCATCGCAGGCGTCCTGCCGACGGGCAAGGTCGATGCCGTCCGCGAGTTGCAGGCGTCGGGCAAGGTCGTGGCGATGGTCGGCGACGGCATCAACGACGCGGCCGCGCTGGCCACGGCCGATCTGGGGCTTGCCATGGGTACCGGCACCGATGTGGCGATCGAGGCCAGCGACCTGACGTTGGTGCGCGGTGATCTGCGGGCAGTGGGCGACGCCATCCGGCTCTCCCGACGCACACTGACCACGATCAAGGGCAACCTGTTCTGGGCCTTCGCCTACAACGTCGCTGCCGTGCCGCTGGCCGCTGCGGGCCTGCTCAACCCTATGCTCGCCGGTGCCGCGATGGCGTTGTCCTCGGTGTTCGTGGTGAGCAACAGCCTGCGGTTGCGCCGGTTCCGTTCGTCGATGTGAACGGTTGGTAGCAGCGAACGGCTCGCTAGTACAGGATGGAGACATGTCCGACGCACACGATGTCCCCATCCGCGACGAATCGATCAGACTGGGTCAGTTCCTCAAGCTCGCCAACCTCATCGAATCCGGTGCCGAGGCGAAGAGCGTCATCGCCGACGGACTGGTGAGCGTCAACGGGGACGTCGATGTGCGGCGCGGACGGCAGTTGCAGCACGGTGATGTCGTATCGGTCCAGGGTGGGCCCTCGGCCCGCGTGAGCAAGGAAGAGGCACTGTGAAGGTCGGTAAGGGCGGACTGCCGCGCAACGAAGTTCCCGGAGCATTCGATGTCGGCGCCAAGGCGTACGACCGACTCGTCGGAGCGAACCCCGGTTACCACGACCACCTGCTCAAGTCGGCCAAGCGCCTACGGATCCCGAACCTCGGTTCCGGTCTGCGCCTGCTCGACATCGGTTGCGGCACCGGCGCATCCACTGCCGCGCTGCTCGAAGCCGCGCCGCACGCCGAGATCGTCGCCGCCGACGCGTCCGCCGAGATGCTCGAGGTCGCACGGAGCAAGGACTGGCCGTCGAACGTGACGTTCGTGCACTCACGCGTCGAAGATCTGGCGATCAACGGGGTGGACGGTCCGTTCGACGCGATTCTCGCCGCCTACCTCATCCGGAATGTGGACGCCCCCGACACGGAGCTCAAATCGCTTCTGTCACTGCTGCGTCCGGGCTCTACCATCGCGTTCCACGAGTACTCGGTGCACGATTCGCTGCGGGCCAGGATCTCCTGGAACGTGGTGAGCTGGGGCATCATCATTCCGCTGGGCTGGCTGGCGACGCGCGACGCCACCCTGTACCGGCACCTGTGGCGCAGTGTCGTGACCTTCGACGGTGCCTCGGCCTTCATGCGTCGGATGCAGCGAGCCGGCTACACCGGCGTAGCCAGAGAGACCATGACCGGTTGGCAGAACGGTGTGGTGCACACGTTCCTCGGCTCTCGTCCCACGGAGGAAGAGCGTTGACCGACTCCAAGAAGGTCACCCATGCTGCGGCGCAGGGATATTCCGATGCCGGTCAGCTGGCGGACGTCCCGCACGTGGTGGTGGTCGGCGGGGGAATCGCGGGCCTGAGTGCTGCGACCGCACTGGCCGAGCGCGGCGTGAAGGTGCACGTGGTCGAACGCGAAAGCTACCTAGGTGGCCGCGTCGGCGGCTGGGACACGACGCTCGAGGACGGCTCGCCCACCACCATGAGCCGCGGCTTCCACGCGTTCTTTCGGCAGTACTACAACCTCCGAAACCTGTTGCGTCGCACGGACCCCGAGTTGGCTCGGCTGCGCCCAGTCGATGATTACCCGCTGATCGATGGCGACGGCCGGATCGACGGATTCAAAGGCCTGCCCGATACGCCGCCACTCAATGCATTCGCGTTCGTCAAGCGCAGCCCGACGTTCCGGTGGAAGGACCTCACCGACCTCAACGGCATCGCGGCACTGCCGTTGATGACGGTGAGTGTGCCGAAGACGTTCGACGAGCTGGACACGACTCCGGCCGCAGAGTTTCTGCGCAACATCAACTTTCCCGAGGCAGCACGGCATCTGGCGTTCGGCGTGTTCTCCCGAAGCTTCTTCGCCGATCCCGAGAAGATGTCTGCCGCCGAGCTGGCCATGATGTTCCACATCTACTTCCTCGGCTCCTCCGAGGGCCTGATCTTCGACGTTCCACGCGACCCGTATCCGCAGGCTCTGTGGGACCCGCTGGGGGAGTACCTCACCGGGCTCGGAGTCGACATCAGAACGTCCACTCCGTGCGGCGAGATCAGCCGCGGTGGGTTGCGAAAGTTCCGCGTCGACGCAGGCGGCATCATCGACGCCGATGCGGTGGTGCTCGCCACCGACATCGCCGGATTGCAGCGAGTGCTCGAGCAGTCACCAGAGCTGGGTACGCCCGATTGGCGCAAACAGGTTGCGGCGCTGCAGAACACACCGCCGTTCCTGGTTCACCGAGTCTGGTTGAGCAAGGCCGTCAACGCCGACCGCCCCGCCTTCATCGGCACCGGAGGCATGCCCCCGATCGACAACATCAGCGTGCTCGAACGATTCGAGGACGAGGCCGCGCAGTGGGCTGCCCGCACCGGTGGCTCCGTCGTCGAACTGCACGCCTACGCCGCCGAGGACTCCGAGGAGGTCACCCGGCAGCAGCTGATGGATCGGATGCACGAGATCTATCCGGAAACCGCTGCTGCAGAGGTGATAGCCGAGCGATCCGAGTGGCGCGACGACTGCCCGATGTTCGGCCTCGGTGCGTTCGCCGAGCGGCCGACCGTCCGTACTCCCGAACCCGCACTGGTACTGGCGGGCGACGGCATCCGTATCGATCTGCCGGTCGCGCTGATGGAACGTGCAGCCACCACCGGGCTGCAGGCCGCGAACACACTGTTGGCGAGCTGGGGCATCACTGGTCACGACATCGAAACAGTTCCGACGAGTGGACGATTCAAGATGTTCGACGCCATCGAGAGGCTCATGAACAGGTGAGTTCCGGCATGCGGATCGAGGTCGACGATCTGTCGCGTCCGCACGTGCATGCGCTGCTCACCGAGCATCTCGCGGACATGCACGCCACCTCGCCTGCCGAGAGTGTGCACGCCCTCGATCTGTCGGGCCTGCGCGGATCGGACGTCACCGTGTGGACTGCCTGGGAGGCGGACGCACTGCTGGGAATCGTTGCCTTGAAGGAGCTTTCACCCGATCATGGTGAGCTGAAGTCGATGCGGACCACGGGGGCGGCGCGGGGCCGCGGTGTGGCGTCGAGTCTGCTCGTTCATGTTCTCGACGACGCGCGTCGACGCGGGTACGGGCGGGTGAGCCTGGAAACGGGAACTCAGGACTACTTCGCCGCCGCCCGCAGGTTGTATGCGCGGCATGGATTCGCCGAGTGCCCGCCGTTCGCGGACTACGTGGTCGATCCATCGAGTGCATTCTTTTCGTTGTCTCTGTAGATGTTTCCGGTGAGAAGGGCCGGCACCGAATGCTCGGTGCCGGCCCTTCTCGTCAGGCTGCGTGCTGTGTGTGCGGGTAGAGATCGTCGTCGAGAGGCTCGGCTCGACACTGATCGAGTACATCTGCCGTCGAGCATTCCCTCATGCTCGTCTCGACGCCCACCACCGTGCGCCACCAGCGCTCACGGTCGGTCGATTCCGTCCACACCACCGCCTCGGATTGCATTGCGCATCACCCCCACTGCCGTGTCGTGGTCGGTTCGATTCAGGCCGTCTCGTGTTCGATGGACTTCTGCTCGGCGTGTGTGATGTCGATCTTGCGCGGTTTCGCGCGTTCGGCCAGGGGGATGGTGATGGACAGAACGCCGTTGTCGTACGCCGCGGAGATGCGCTCGGTATCGACGCCGTCACCGAGAGAGACCTGGCGTCGGAACGTGCCGGCGAATCGCTCCGAGGTAATCCACTGCACACCAGTGCTTTCCGGGGCGGATCGATGAGCGGTGAGTGTCAACGTACCGCGGTCGACGTCGACATCGATGGATCCGGGGTCGATGCCGGGTAGATCGGCACTGAGCACGTAGTGGTCGTCGACTTTGTAGAGGTCCATCGGCATGAATCGCGGGGCGCGGTCCGAACCGGAAGAGGCACCCAGCATTGCCGACGTGAGGGAATCGACATCACGGAACGGATCGAAACGAAGCACAGCAACCACCTCCTGTACCCAGATGCGCTCACCCCTGTGGTGAGTCGCTCCTCAACTGTGCAGAACAGAAATTAGCACTCCGACCCCGAGAGTGCCAAGAGGTTTCACGAAGGTTCTCAGAATTTTTTCAGGTCCAATAGTGCTGCGGCGCAGTAGGGGTCGGGCGTACCGAGTCGCCGCCCGTCGCACATTCGATGTCCGAGTTCAACCGTCGCGACCTAGACTCGGTCCGATGTTGACCATCGCGCCCTACATCTCGCAGTACCGTGCAGATCTGCTCGCGTTGTCGCTCCGCGCATGGGAACCGGTATTCCCGATGGTGCACTCGGCGGTTCCGTCCTTCGTGTACGACTGCTTCTATCCCTCGGGGTGGCAGGCGCGGCAGTACGACGACCTGGCCCTCGTGCTCGACGGCGAACCCGAGAACGTGGACGTTGCTCTGGACGGTGACAGTCCGATCGGCTGGGTCTGCACCCGACTGCACCCCGAGGACGACATGGGTGAGGTGTATGTCCTCGTCGTCGATCCAGCTCGGCAACGAGACGGTATCGGACGAGCGCTCATGAATGGATCGTTCGAGAGGGTGAAGGCAGCCGGACTGCGGATGATCATGGTCGAGACCGGTGATGATCCCGGTCACGCCCCGGCGCGAGCAGCGTACGAGGCGAGCGGCTTTCAGAGATGGCCCGTTGCTCGGTACTTCAAGGATCTCGCCGAAGGCTCCTAGTGTGGTCGGAGCTGCATCGTCTTCCCATACTCAGCTCTTGCGCTCAGTATGACTGGAGCGATACTGTGCCTTATGGCTCAGTATTCGACTGTTCTCGACGATGTGTTTCAGGCACTGGCCGACCCGACCCGGCGGGCTGTGTTGAGCCGGTTGGGATCCGGACCGGCCACCGTGGGCGAGCTTGCCGAACCGTTCGACATGACTCTGCCGTCGTTCATGAAACACATTCATCTGCTCGAGCGCAGTGGCTGGATCCGTACGCGCAAGGTCGGCCGGGTACGTGCGTGCACGATCGAGCGATCCAACCTGGATGCTGCCGGTCACTGGCTGCAGGAACAACGGGCCGTCTGGGAATCCCGGACGGATCGCCTCGAAGACTTCGTCACCCATACCTCGAATGAAAGTGAACCGCAATGACATCGATCGATCCGGCTCTGGATCTGACCATCTCCCGAGTCATCAAGGCTCCACGCGCAGCAGTCTGGAGTGCGTGGACCGACCCGTCGAAGTTCGAGAAATGGTGGATTCCCGCGCCTGCGCTGTGTCGCGTCGACGGTTGGGATCCGAAGCCCGGTGGCGCATTCCGGACCTCGATGAGCGAATCCGGCGGTCCCTACGAGCCCCATATCGACGGCTGCTTCCTGGCCGTCGACGACGGTGAGCGCATCGTGTTCACCAACTCGCTCGTCGAAGGGTGGCGGCCGGCGCCGCAGCTGTTCATGACCGCGGTGATCACCCTCTCCGACCACCCCGACGGGACCGAGTACCACGCCCACGTGATGCACCGCAACGAAGAAGACCGAAAGACGCACGAGGAGTACGGTTTCCACGACGGCTGGGGCACCGTCATCGCACAACTCGCCGAGTTCGTCGAAGGCTAGATCAGGCCCGGCCCTGCGAACGCAACTCGTAGCGTCGCTCGGCGTAGTCGAGATCGTCCTTCCACAACCGTGCAGCGGTGAAGTTCATCGCCGGCCGCAGGAGACCGGATGCCTTGCGCGCCATCTGGAATCCCGGACGATCCGAACTCGCGATCGTGGCCTCGATGACGGCGGTACGAGGCGTGCCGTCGGCTGCGGGGGCCAGAGGCGTCGCATGCGTTTCGACCACGCTTCCCGCTCCTTCGCCGTCGAGGATGCGCATGACGATGGTGCGGGGACCGGGGCAGACGAACTCGGCCCGCACCGGAACTCCGATGCCGCGACTGACGCGGAAGGTCACGTCGACCAGAAAGCGATCGTCTTCCTCGGGTACATCGATCTCGGTCGGCGCGCCGACCACCTTCAGCCGAGCGAACGAGTACGGGTGGAACCACGCCCCGTGCCACGGGTCGAGTCGATTGGCGATGATGTCGTCGGGCTCGCACTTGCCGACGAGAGTGACCACACCGGCGATGGCGGTCGAGGCAGGCGGTCGGATCGGGACCACGGGCACGGGCGTCGGCTCCTCACCGCCGAGCTCGTCGAGCCGAACCCACACCAGAACCCCGTCGTCGAATGCGGGAACCGGACGCCAACCGGGCTTGCCCTTCGGCCCGAGCGCGAGACCGTGCCAGCGGCAGACCAACGTGTCGCACTCGATCTTCGCGGTGTCCAACGCTGCACCGAGATGCGGGCACGCACCCGGACCGATGTGGACCTTGCCTGCAGTGTCACGCCAGGCCACCAATTCGGTGGTGCCCACATAACGGCCGAACGGCTTGTCGGCCTTGACGTCGCGACTGGCAGCGAACACGAACCAGTTGCCGGAGGTCCGCGTCTTCGCACGCTTCAAAGCAGACTCGATGACCTGCGGATTCGCACCCTTCCAGGTGGGCTCCTGCTTGGCCCACGACTCCGACGGCAGCGGCTGCAACGGCATCGTCTTCGGCCAACGTCGTCGTACTGCATCCAGCGCGGTCATTGCTGCTCCCAAAGTCGACAATCGATTCCCGTATTCCGTCACCATTGTTCCCGTTGGTGGGTACTCAATGTGACATTCGGTGGCCTTTTCGGGGGTCAATGTCACATCGAGTGGACTTGGGGAGCGGGTGAGCGGCGGCGGGGGAGTCGGTTCGAGAGTGGATCGACCAACTGTCGTCAGTGTCCACAATTTCGCTCGAGAAGCGCGATGCCGTCGGCGGAGGGAAATTGTGGACGCTCAGGTCACCAGGTTCGCGGTATCGACCACCTGGCGGCGCCATTTGCCGAATGATCGCGGCGAGGAGACCGCGAGCACGGCGACGGGGTGATCATCGCGTCGGTAGATGGCGACGAAGGGTCCGGTGGCGGGGTCGCCCTCGACTATGTCGGCGACGCAGTCGGGTCCGTGATGTCCGGCGAATTGGATTCGTGCGGCGTATTGGTCCGACCACACGTACGGCAGTCCGGTGAACCTCGTGGACCCACCGGTGAGGAGCGCTTCGACGGCGACGGCAGGTCGGGTGGCGGCGGAGGTCCAGTGTTCGTCGCGTCGAATCACCCCGGTGGCATCTCGCACCGCAGCGCAGTCACCGACGGCGACGACAGCCGGGTTCGCGGTGATACCGCGCTGATCGGTCACCACTCCGCCGTGGATTTCCAAGCCGGATCCGTCGAGCCAGCCGACGTTCGGCATCGAGCCGACGCCGAGGACGACCACGTCGGACTCGATCATGGAACCGTCCGCCAATTCCACCGCACGCACCCGGCCCGCCTCGACGACGAATCCGGCCACCGATACTCCGGTCAGTAGTGTCGCACCGGCGTTTCGATGCCACCCGGCGATCAGTGAGCCCAGTTCACTACCGAACACGCGGGCAAGCGGAGTCTTCGAGGCCTCGACAACTGTCACCGACGCGCCCAGTCCGACTGCAGTGGAGGCTACTTCGCTGCCGATGAACCCGGCTCCGACCACCGTGACCCGTACTCCCGACGACAGCGAAGACCGCAGCGCACGGGCATCGTCCAGGCTGCGGAGCACATGAATCCCGTCGATCCCGACGGTGCCGGGGAGGCGGCAGGCCGCGGCACCCGTTGCGATCACCACCGCATCGGCACCGATATCCCCGGATGCGGTCGAGACCGTGGTTCCCGGCAGGCTCGTCGCCGCGTAACCCAGACGCCATTCGACGTCGAGGCCGTCGATGTCGAGGGGCAGTGCGGATTCGTCGCCGAGCAGAAAGCTCTTGGACAGCGGCGGCCGGTCGTACGGCAGGTGCACTTCGTCGCCGATCATCGTGATTCGGCCGTCGAAGCCCTGATCGCGCAGTGCCCGCGCTGCGGCCAGTCCTGCGAGCGAGGCCCCGACCACGGTCACCGATTTCACGGGGTGACCGCGATGCGGATGACCCCGTCCTCGACGTGTACGGCGTGCGTGCGTACGGGGATCTTCGCGGGTGCGCCCAGTGCGGCACCGGTGCGTAGGTCGAAACATGCTGTGTGGAGCGGGCATTCGACGGCGCAGCCTTCCACCCAGCCTTCGGACAGTGAGGCGTCCTGATGGGTGCAGGTGTCGTCGATGGCGAAGAACTCACCCTCGACGTTGAAGATCGCGATCGGCGGTGCTCCGGCCGGGGTGACGCGTAAGGCCTCGCCGTCGGGGAGATCCTCGGCGCGACCGACGTCGAGCAGGACGTGGGTGGAGAACGTTGCGGTCATGGTCGGGCCTCCGGGGACCTGAGGGTGTGCAGTGCTCGTGTTGTACCCAGCGTGAGATCACCCCGTTGCGGCGGTGGAACGCTCGAGTTTCGATCGTGTGAATCTGTTGCGCTATACGAAGTGCAGTTCGTATTGTGCAACTAAATCAACTCGACGTACACCCCCTAGGAGCGTGTCATGTCCTCGAGCATCCCGAGGGTTGTGATCGTCGGTGCCGGAATCGTCGGCTGCAGCCTCGCCGACGAACTCACCGCACGTGGCTGGACGGACGTGACAGTCCTGGACAAGGGCCCACTCCCGCTCACCGGAGGCTCCACCTCGCATGCGCCGGGCCTGGTGTTCGCCACCAATTCGTCCCGATCGATGTCGCGCTTCGCGGCCTACACGGCCTCCAAGTTCAAGAGCCTCGACTGCTTTCTCGACGTCGGTGGCCTCGAGGTGGCGACGACGCCGGAGCGCGTCGACGAGCTGCATCGACGCCACGGCTTCGCCACGTCCTGGGGACTGCAGTCGGAGGTGGTGGACGCCGAACGGTGCCTCGAGCTCTACCCCCTGCTCGATCGCGGCCGCATACTCGCCGGCCTGCACACCCCCGACGATGGGCTGGCCAAGGCCGTGAAGGCCAGCGCGACGCAGGCCGAGCAAGCCACCGCCCGCGGTGCGCGCTTCATCGGCGGCATGGACGTCACGTCGATCGACCAGAGCAGCGGCCGAGTGACGGCTGTGCGGGCGGGCGAGCACACGTTCGAGGCCGACATCGTCGTCTGCTGCGCCGGATTCTGGGGGCCGGAGCTGGGCGACCTCCTCGGCATGCGGGTACCCCTGCAGCCGCTGGCGCATCAGTACGCGCATACGACCGAGTTGGACCTGCCCTCGCGTCGAGCCGGAACCGAGGCCACGCTGCCCATCCTCCGGCATCAGGACGAGCGGTTGTACTACCGCGAGCACGGCGATCACCTGGGAATCGGCTCGTATCACCACCGTCCCATGCCCGTCGATTCCCGCGACCTGGGTTCCAGTGAGAACGTGACCGCACAGAACATGCCGTCGTCGATGCCGTTCACCGAGAACGATTTCGCCGACGCCTGGCAACGCAGCACCGAGCTCCTTCCCACTCTCGGAGGAGCGAAGATTCAGCACGCGTTCAACGGCATCTTCTCCTTCACCCCGGACGGCGCGCCGATCGTCGGTGAATCACGAGAAGTGCAGGGCCTGTGGGTTTCCGAGGCGATCTGGGTGACGCATTCCGCCGGTGTGGCGAAATCGCTTGCCGAGCAGATGATCACCGGTCACAGCGAGATCGACATGCACGAGTGCGACCTCTACCGATTCGAGAAGACCGACCTGGTGCCGTCGAACGTGGCACGCACCAGTGCGCAGAACTTCGTCGAGGTGTACGACATCATCCATCCACTGCAGCCCAAGGTGGAACCGCGACCGCTCCGCGTCAGCCCGTTCTACGGTCGTCAGCAGGAGCTCGGCGCGATGTTCCTCGACGGTGCCGGGTGGGAGCGACCGCACTGGTACGAAGCCAACAGTGTTCTGCTCGAACAACTTCCGGAACAGTGGCAGGCACCCAAACGGGAGCCGTGGTCGGCGAGATTCTGGTCACCGATCAGCGCCGTCGAGGCGTGGCGCACTCGCGAAGCCGTCGCGATGTACGACATGACCCCGCTCCGACGCCTCGAGGTCGGCGGGCCCGGCGCGCTGGCACTGCTGCAGAAATTGACGACCAACCAGCTCGACAAGAAGGTCGGAAGCGTCACCTACGCACTGATGCTCGACGAGACCGGCGGTGTTCGCAGCGACGTGACCGTCGCGCGGGTGGCCGAGGATCGATTCCAGGTGGGAGTGAACGGTCCGCTCGACGAAGACTGGATGCTGCGCCATGCCGGCAGTGATGTGTACGTTCGCGACATCACCGGTGCTACCGCCTGTATCGGTCTGTGGGGACCGTTGGCGCGCGAGGTGCTGGCTCCGCTCACCTCGGCAGACATCTCGCATACCGGTCTCAAGTACTTCAACGGCAGGACCATTCACGTCGGCGGGGTCGACGTCCTGGCGCTGCGACTGTCGTACGTGGGCGAGCTCGGCTGGGAGCTGTACACCGATGCCGATACCGCTCTGCGCCTGTGGGACACGCTGTGGGAAGCCGGGCAAGCGCACGGCGTCGTGGCCGCAGGACGGAGTGCGTTCAACAGCCTCCGGCTCGAGAAGGGCTACCGGTCGTGGGGTACAGACATGACGACCGAACACGATCCGTATCAGGCGGGGCTCGGGTTTGCGGTACGAAAGGCCAAGGGCGACTTCATCGGAGCCTCGGCGCTGCAGGAACAACGCGGCGGCCCGGTGTTGACCTGCCTGACGTTGGACGACCCGTCGCACGTGGTGATGGGCAAGGAACCGGTCTTGATCGACGGCACCGTGGCTGGCTACGTCACCAGTGCCGCCTACGGCTACACGATCGGCAAGACGGTGGCCTACGCCTGGCTACCGGCAGGGCTGCAACCCGGCGAACACGTTGCAGTGCAGTACTTCCGTGACCTACTACCCGCGACGGTCATGGCCGAACCGCTGGTGGATCCCGATATGAACAAGATCAGGTGTTGATATGACGTATGACGTGATCGTCCTCGGTATCGGCGGCATGGGCAGCGCCGCCGCCTGTCACCTCGCCCGACGCGGCCAGCGGGTGCTGGGTATCGATCAGTTCGGACCCGCGCATGCGCTCGGATCGAGTCACGGTGGCTCCCGCATCTACCGGCAGTCGTACTTCGAGGACCCGGCCTACGTACCGTTGCTCTTGCGCGCGTACGAACTGTGGCACGACCTCGCCTCGGACAGTGGGCGGGACGTGTTCACCGAAACCGGTGGCCTCTACGTGGGACGGCCGGATGGGCTCACGTTCGGTGGAAGTCTGTTGGCATCGGAGAAGTGGGGTCTGAAGCACGACGTACTCGACCCTGCCGAAGCGCAGCGGCGCTTCCCGACGGTACGGCTTCAGCCCGACGAGTTCGCCCTCTTCGAGGAGAAGGCAGGCATCGCGCGACCCGAGACGACGGTCGCCGCGCATCTCGATCTCGCCGAGGCTGCGGGTGCCGAACTGCGCTACGACGAGAAGGTGCTCGGTTGGGAATCCACCGACTCCTCGGTGACCGTGACCACGGTGGCCGGCACCTACACCGCTGGTGCACTGGTCATTTCACCGGGAGCGTGGGCGCCGAAGCTGCTGGCCGAGATCGGCGTACCGATGGTGGTCGAACGGCAGGTGATGCACTGGATCACCCCGCAGTCGGGTGAAGCGGCCTTCGACAGCTCGCATCACCCCGTCTACATCTGCGGGGACGGGCCGGATCAGATCTACGGCTTTCCGGCCATCGACGGGGAGGGCGGCGGCGTGAAGATCTCGTTCTTCCGCGCCGGAACGCCATGCGATCCCGACACCATCGATCGCACAGTGCATCCCGAGGAGATCGCTCGGCTGCAGCAGCGCATCGTCACCACGTTTCCGGCGCTGTCCGGACCGCATCAGGATGCGAAGACGTGCATGTACACCACGACACCCGACGAGCACTTCGTTGTCGCCAAGCACCCGGACCACGCGAATGTGACGGTGGCGTGCGGTTTCTCGGGGCATGGCTTCAAGTTCGTTCCGGTGATCGGAGAAGTCCTCGCGGACCTCGCGATCGACGGCGAGACGAAGCATCCGATCGCGCTGTTCGATCCCGCCCGATCGATTGCCGACCAGGTGGTGTCGGCATGACGATGCTGGAGCCGGAGTTGGATCCCGAGCCGACCTTGCTTCCCACGTTGGGAGGTGACACCTACGTCGATCCGGCATATTTCGTCCGCGAGCAGGAGCAGATCTTCGAGCAGATGTGGTTCTGTGCCATCAGATCGGACGACATCGGAGAACCCGGAAAATTCCGCACGATTCAGGTCGGTCGAGAGTCGATCCTGATCAGCCGCAATCGGAAGGGCGGTGTGACCGCGTTCTTCAACATCTGTCGACACCGTGGCGCGACACTGTGCACCGAGGCGTCGGGAACGGTGCGGCGAAACTTTCAATGCCCTTATCACGCATGGACGTACGATCTCGACGGCAAGCTGATCGCAGCTCCGAACCTGATCGACATGCCGATGATCGATCGGGTGGAGTACGGGCTCCGTAAGGTGCACGTCCGCGAATGGCTCGGGTATGTCTGGGTGTGCGTGGCCGAGGAGGCTCCGTCCTTCGAGGAGACGGTGCAGGGCGACGTTCGCGAACGGCTCGGGGGTGTGGGTGCCATCGATTCGTACGACATGGAATCACTCGCCCTCGGGCGTCGCATCGTCTACGACGTCAAGGCCAACTGGAAGCTCATCGTCGAGAACTTCATGGAGTGCTATCACTGCGCGACGATTCACCCCGAGCTCACCGAGGTGCTACCGGAGTTCGCCGACGGAATGGCCACGCAGACGTACGTGGGCCACGGGGCCGAATTCGGCAGCGACATAGCCGGATTCACCGTCGACGGCTCCCACGGATTCGACGCCCTGCACGGGGTGGGCGAGGATCGCGATCGCCGCTACTACGCGATCACGATCAGGCCGACGGTGTTCGTCAACCTGGTTCCCGATCACGTCATCATCCATCGGATGTTCCCGATGTCCGCGGATCGGACGGTCGTCGAATGCGATTGGCTCTATGCCCCTGCGGTGGTGGCAGATCCGCACAGTGCGGCGACGATGGACAAGTCGGTGGAGCTGTTCCATCGCGTCAACGAGCAGGATTTCGAGGCGTGCGAGCGGTGTCAGCCGGCGATGTCGTCACGGATGTATCGCGACGGCGGCGTGCTGGTGCCCGCCGAGCATCACATCAGGGCATTCCAGGACTGGGTCGGATCACGCGTGACCGGACCAGCCCAATAGCGTCGAAACGCGCTGCGCAGCATCGAGAACGGATACCCCTGCCGCCGTGAGGCGGTCCTCGTCCAGTCGATAGGCGGGACCCGAGACGGTGATCGCACCCACCGCGGAACCGTCGTAGCTCAGGATCGTTGCCGCCGTCGCGTTGAGTCCGATCTCCAACTCCTCGCGCGCGTAGGCGATTCCGGTGGCACGGACTGTCTCGATCTCGTCGAGCAGATCGGCCTTGGTGGTGATGGTGTTCGCGGTGAACAGTTCGAGATGACCGTCGACGCCGGCCTTCAGGAGCGAGTCGTCGTACGCCATCAAGGCTTTCCCGCTCGACGTCGCATGCAGAGCCGACCTCTCACCGAGCCAGTTGTGACTGATGATCGACGAGCCGCCGCGTACCTGATCGATGTTGACCGTCACGTTGCCGTCGGGCACAGCGATGTTGACGGTCTCGCCGATGGTGTCGGCGAGTTCCTGCAGGATCGGTCGGGCGATGCGAGTGATGTCGAGTTGAGCGGATACGGACGTCGCGAGGCGGATCAGGCCGATGCCGAGGCGATACTTGCCGCGCTCACCGGGTTGCTCGACGAGTCTGCGAAATTCCAGTGCGCTGAGCAGGCGAAAAGCCGTGGACTTGTGCACCTCGAGGTGCGCCGCAACGTCCTGTACGCCGGATTCACCGTGGTCGGCAAGGTATTCGAGCACCTCGATCGCGCGGTCGACGGACTGGACAGGGGACTCGGACACCAACCCAGTCTTGCAGACTCAGCTGACGCCGACCCATCGAAGTCCCGCAGTAGTGGCAGCTGCGGCGAGAACGATGACGACGAACGGCGCTCGTCGCCAGGCCAGTACAGCGGCAACAGCGACTCCTGCGGGCAACGCGAATCCAGCGAAGTCCTTGCCCACGAGGAGGCTCGATGTGGCTACCAGTGCCACGAAGATGACGGCGACGGCAGTGGTCATCACCTTGTCGATGCGAGGTGAGATGGTGACTCGGGTTCGGAGTGCCGGGCCGGCGATGCGGAGCGCGTAGGTGCCGATGACCAGTGCGAGTAGGGGAATCGTGAGGTTCATGCGGATTCCTTCTGTGTGACAGGAGCATTGGAGAGCATGACCGGTACGACGGCAATCAGTGCCAGGAGCACGGGAAGTCCGCTGGGCAGGAACATCGATGCGACGAGCGCAATGCAGGCTCCGACGAGGGCTGCGTTGCGGGTGGCCCGGTCTCGGAGTGCAGGCATGATCAGTCCCAGCAGGATCGCCGGGAATGCGGCATCGAGACCGAGTGCGGCGGTATCGGTGATCGCGCCGCCGCCCAGCGTGCCGATCACGACGCCGATGTTCCACGTGACGAACAGTCCGATCCCGCACAGCCAGAATGCTGTTCGACGGTTGCCCTCGTCCCCTTCGGCAACGCTGAAGGCCACTGCCTCGTCGGTGATGAGGTGAGTTCCGAGTAGCCGCTTCAACGGCGAGACGTTGCGAAACACCTCACCGATGGAGAAGCCGAGCGGAACCAGTCGGATGTTGGCGAGCAACGCGCTGGCGACGGCGGCAACGGGATTTCCGCCCGCCGCCAGAATGCCGACGAAGATGAACTGCGAGGACCCGGCGAAGACCACAAGCGACATCACCACCGGTAGCCACAACGGCAGGTCAGCGGCCACGGAGATCGCACCGAACGACGCCCCGACCAGGGCGTCGGCCAGGCAGACCAACGCGATGTCGCGGATGTTGACCCCGCCGAAGCTCGTAACCCTGAGGGTTCGCCATGTCGAACGCATGGTCGTTATAGTGGACGATGTTAAGCTGTTCGTCAAATCAAACGTATGTACCGATGGAGTGAACGAATGGCGGATACCGGTCCACCGATCGCGGCGATCGCTGCTGCTCTCCAGCAGCAACGACGCCGCGTCGGCCTGTCTCTGGCGGAAGTCGCGCGCCGAGCCGGCATTGCCAAATCGACTCTGTCGCAACTGGAATCGGGCACCGGAAATCCGAGTCTCGAGACCCTCTGGGCGCTCAGTGTCACGCTCGACGTGCCGTTCTCCAGACTGGTCGAACCCGCGAAGCAGTCGGTCCGCCTGATCCGTGCGGGGGAGGGGCCGAGATTCGCGTCGGACAGGGCGGACTACACGGCGACGCTGCTGGCGTCGTCTCCACCGAACGCTCGACGGGACATCTATCTGATCAGCGCGGACGTCGGTGAACCGAGGCGCTCGGACCCGCACTCGCCCGGAGTCGTCGAACATGTGGTGCTCAGCGCCGGGCGGGCCATGGTGGGGCCGATGGGTGAGGCCGTCGAACTGGCCGCGGGGGACTACGTTGCCTACCCCGGCGATGTACCGCACATATTCGAGGCGCTCGAGCCGAACACCATGGCAGTGATGATCACCGAACACAGCTGACGTGCGGGGAATAGTCAGCGTAGGCACCTCGTTGGACTCTTTCGACGGCGTTCGCTTGGCAAGCCCCGGGCCTCACCCCATTTGTCGCTTCGAGCGACCACTCGCCGAGAGGCGTTTGCAGCGGACGTCGTCCCTACTTTTGTCCGTGTAGCGAAGGGACGAGTTTCATGGCAGCGAAGACTTGGTTCATCACCGGTACATCCAAGGGGTTCGGACGCGAGTGGGTGATCGCAGCCCTCGAGCGCGGCGACCGCGTGGCGGCAACCGCCCGCAACACAGACACCTTGAAGGATCTCGTCGAGCAGTACGGCGATGCGATTCTGCCGATCGAACTGGATGTGAACGACCGTGCCGCCGACTTCGCGGCAGTCCAGCAGGCCTACGACACGTTCGGCTCACTCGACATCGTCATCAACAACGCCGGCTACGGCCAGTTCGGCATGATCGAGGAGATCTCCGAGGAGGACGCCCGCGCGCAGATCGAGACCAACGTCTTCGGAGCGCTGTGGGTCACGCAGGCGGCGCTGCCGTTCATGCGTGAGCAGGGGAGTGGCCACATCTTGCAGGTGTCGTCCATCGGCGGAATCTCCGCGTTCCCGAATGTCGGTGCGTACCATGCCTCCAAGTGGGCCCTCGAGGGATTCAGTCAGGCGTTGGCCCAGGAGGTCGAAGACTTCGGTATCCACGTGACGCTGATCGAGCCGGGTGGGTTCTCCACCGACTGGTCCGGCCCGTCTGCCAAGAAGTCCACCGACATCGCCGCGTACGACCCGATTCGAGACAAGGCAGCGAAGCTGCGCAGTGCCCGGCAGGCAACTCCCGGTGATCCGAGCGCTACACGGTCGGCACTGCTCAAGGTGATCGACGCCGAAAAGCCGCCACTGCGAGTCTTTTTCGGCGATGCACCGCTCCAGATCGCGACAAAGGACTACGAGTCGCGTCTGGCCAACTGGCGCGAATGGCAGCCGGTGGCCGTCGAGGCGCACGGAGGCTGAGTATTCAGCGGACCTGAAGGTTCACGATCGCATCCGGTCGGCGGCTTCCCGCGCACGAGCGACGATCGTGAACGACCAGGTCCGCTACAGCCACCCGTTTTCGCGTGCGGTGCGGATGGCCTCGAGTCGACTGCTTGCGCCCAACTTGGTGATGGTGCTCGAGAGGTAGTTGCGGACGGTACCGGGACTGAGAAACAGCCGTTCGCCGACCTGCTTCGTGGACAGGCCCTGGTCGACGAGTCTCAGCACGTCGAGTTCTCGGTCACGCAACGGATTCGGCCCGGCGCGCAGTGCTTCGGCAGCCAGGGCCGGATCAATGACGGTGTGCTTGGAGAACACGGCCTTGATGCCGGCGAAGAGGTGCACCGCGTCAGTGCTCTTGAGCAGGTACCCATTCGCTCCCGCGGCGAGGGCGTCGTGCACATGCCCGCTGCCGGGTAGGGCAGTCAGCAGCAGCACCGGGGTGCGATCATTCAATGCTCGAAGGGCGGCGGTGGCCTGGATGCCTGTCATCCCGGGCATGTCGATGTCCATCAGGACCAGGTCCGGTCGCAAGCGAGAGACGGCATCGCATACTTCATCTCCTCGGGACACTCGTCCGACCACCTCGATGTCCGGGTCGGTGGACAACAACACCTCGAAGGCTTCGGCCAGTAGAGCGACGTCCTCGGCAAGCAACACGGTGATCGTCATGCATCGGCCCCCTTCCGCGGGATTGTTGCCACGACTCGAAACTCGGTGCCCGCTAACGTCTTACCGGCTGTGAAACTTCCTCCGACGTCTTCCACCTGACGGGTCAGTGCAGTGATCCCGGTTCCCGTACCTGCGTCGGTCTCCTCACGGGTGACGCCGTCGTTGGTGAACTCGAAGACGTCGCATCCCCCCTCCGTGGAGACTCGAACGGTGCACCTGCGTGGGTGAGCATGCTTGAGCATGTTGGTGGACGATTCGCGTACGACCGCGGCGAAGATGCGGTCCACGTCGCTGCCCGGCGGGGCTTCCACCGAGGTGAGGCAGTCGATGCCCAGCCGGGCACACATCGCTTCGACGGTTGCCAGCTCCGAGATGAAGTCGTCGAGGATGGGTCCGCTGGTAATCCTCCGCAGATCGGCCTGACCACTGTTGAGGACCTCGTGCACATGCCCGAGCTGCTCGCGGGCCTTCTCCGGCTGATTCTCGAACATCTGCAGTGCAGCCTGATTGCGTAGCTGCGCGGTCACCAGAGTGCGGCCGATGACGTCATGCAAATCCCGCGAAATCCTATGTCGCTCAGCGTCGACCAGCAGTCGTGCGACCTGTTCACGTGATGCACGCAGCGCGTCGAGTGCGCGAGCAAGTTCGGTGAGTGCGATCAGCACAATGGTCACACCGAGGGTGAACAGCGTGATGATGAATGCTTCCAGAGGATCAGCCCGGTCCACGTCGACGGTGACGACCGTCGCGATAACGAATACTCCGCCGACGACCGCTGGCGCCCAGCGCCCACGCACCAGCGTTGACGAAATCGCCACCGTCATGCCGCACATTTCCCACACCTCGGAAAGCGGGACCACGACCATGCCCAACGGAATCGCGATCCAGGCCGCGACAGTCAGCCGCGGATCGACGCGTCCGTGAACGAACATGCGCTGCGCCAGGACCATGACGCCAGCGACGAAGACGACGATCGACGCCGACAGTGCGGCAAGCCCGTATCCGATACTTTCCCGATGATCGAACACCGTGGTGAGAGCGAAGAACGTGAATAGCGCGACGACGAACCAACTCGCAATGAACGCGACCAACGCGCTGGGGAACCGCTCGTCGCGTCGGGCATCGGTCGTCTGCGTGGTCACTGCCGTCACTTTCTCCGGGTAAGGAACCCACACTATGGACGACGCCTCCGCGCTGGGCAACCGTGACCTGCATGTCACTGGCGTCCGGTCGCCCCAGCAAATCGCCGGACGGCGGAGAAGGAGAATCCGAAGAACCAAGCCGCGACGTTGATGAGGGCACCTGCGAGCGAGGCGTGAGATCCGTCGAGGTTGTAGCCGTCGGTCTGCGCGTAGCGGGCCAGTGTCGCCACACCGTAGAGCGGTGTCACCTGTGCGACTGCGAGCATGCCGCCCGAGAGCGGGATGAAGATGTTGCCCAGGAAGGCGAGCCCGGTCATGACGACGCCGGGAACGTGGGTGACCACCTCGGGTGGCAGCAGCATCCCCAGCACCAGGCCGAGAGCGGAGAAGATGGCAGATCCGATCCAGGCCACGACGAGCCCGGTGATCCAGACGATCGCGTCGGCGCGGGCCCCGGTGAGTGCTCCGAGGATGCCGACCACGATGACCGGAATGGCCGCGTACACCTGGCAGGCGATGATGCGCGATGCGACGTAGCCGCCGGCACCCAAGGGCGACAGGCGAATTGTCCGCAGCCAGCCGTTGGCCTTCTCGTTCGAGATGCCCGCGGCCCGCGAGATGGTGCCGATCGACGCACCGTAGACGGCGATTCCGATCATCATCCAGGCCTGAAAGTTGCCGTGCGGCAGATCGACTCCGGCGCTGGGTTCCACGACGCGAAACAGGGCGAGGTAGAGCACGGCGGGCAGCGCGACGGTGAAGATCAGATTCTGTGGGGTGATCTGCCTACGGATGTCGTGCAGTACGAACGTGGGGTGTAGTCCGCGGCGGGGGCGTAGTGAGGTTGTAGTGGTCATCGAATGTCCTCAGTTCTGGTGAGTGCGGTCGGTCAGCGCCGAGAATGCTTCGTCGAGTGAGGCCGACACGATCGCGATATCGGTCGCGGAGGTCGACGTGCTCAGTGCGCGCACCACGGGGTCGGTATCGGTGCACACGAAGCGGAACCGGCCGTTGGCGAGTTCCTGCAGTCGCGAGCCGGTCTGCCCTGCAACGAATTCGGCCTCGGAGCGTGGCAGGTTGGCGTCGACGGTCCGATTGGAGACGGTGGCCTTGATCTGGGCCACCGTGCCGTCGGCGACGAGGGCACCGTCGACGATGACGACGATTCGATCGGCGAAGTCCTGTGCCTCTTCGAGGTAGTGGGTTGCAAACATCACGGTGGTGCCGTTGGCTGCCTGTGAGTGCATCGCCTGCCAGAAGTGTTTGCGCGCAGTGACATCCATACCGGCAGTCGGCTCGTCGAGCAGCAGCAATTCGGGGTCGGACAGGAGCGCGAGAGCGAACCGCACCTTCTGCTGTTCGCCACCAGAGCATTTCGATACGCGTCGATTCACCAGATCACCGAGTCCGGCGCGGGTGATCGCGGCGGCAGGATCGGCCCCGATGTACAGCGAGCTCATCATCGCGACCAGTGCGCCGACGGTGACGTCGGGCAACAGTCCACCGGACTGCAGTACCGCTGCGCTGCGTCCTGTCGACGCGGCGGTCAGCGGATCGGTGCCGAGCACCTCGATGGTGCCGCCGTCCGGTTCGGTGAGTCCGAGGATCATGTCGATCGTCGTGCTCTTGCCTGCGCCGTTCGGCCCGAGAAACGCCACAACCTGCCCGCGGGGAATCGAGAGGTTCAACTCGCGAACGGCGCGGAACTTCGAGCCCGTGGAGTCGCTGAACGACTTGTGGACACCGGTGGCGTGTACCGCGAGTGCTGTCTCGGTACTCACCGCCTCGGCGCGAGTTGAACTCTGCGTGATCATCTGCAATTCCCTTCGCTCTTTCGTCAGTGGATCTTCAGCCGTGTTCCTCGGCGACACATCAGACTCTTCACCTCGGAGAAAGCCCAGGTCAACGCCAAATGGCACGTCGTTTCGGCCGTCACGATGAACTGTTGACAACTGTCACGTTCATATACGGACCAGGTGTCACGTAAGCGCCCCGATGCAGGGATTCACGCCCCTCGTGGGGATTCACACCGCCTAGAGCGGGCGTGAATGACGATGAAGGGCGTGGATTGGGTAGTGGACTTATCGTGGCGTGATGGAAATCGGATTCGACGCGGGTTCGTATACGGTCCGTGAGGTCGATGGCGGAGACACCACCGAGCGGTTCCTGGCCGTGTTCAACAGCAACCCCGAGTTCCTCGACGCGAGCACGTTGCACACCGGCGTCACCGTCTTCACCGAGGTGGATGTCGAGAAATTTCTCTGGCACAACACGGTCATGGAGAACTCTCACTGCCTGGTGATTCGTGCAGCAGAACGAATCGTGGGGGTCATGACGTTGCTGGTTCCGCATCCCCGCGAAGGTCAACCGTGGGTGGGGAGTCTGATCGTCGACGGGGAACTGGAGCATGAGCGTGTGGCGAATCCGGTGCTGGCGGAGCTCGAGCGCATTCTTGTGGCACAGGGGTGGACCCATGTGTTCGTGGGTCCGATGGTGAGCATGGTCGAGAGCATCGGATGGTGGCGCTCACTCGGCTATCTGCCGGTAGAACGGCGACTGGACAACGACAAACGCGAAGTCGAGGTCCACCGAAAAGCGTTGCGGTCTATCAGTTCTCCGGAGTGAGCGCCGAGATGTTCGACGACGTCAGATCCTGAGCAGCCAGTGAGGAGCACAAGCGCCACTGCTGCCGTTATCGATCGACGTGCTCCACGCATTGCCTCACCTGTTCTCGCGAAAGCCCCATCTCCTTGGACGCAGGCCAGCTGTTTTCGGTTCCCGGGACGGGCCAGGTGCCAGCTACGCGCATGATGCTGGGATTGCCGCCCTTCGTGGGGATCCACACCCCGTCGACGGGGTGTGCTCGACGATCCCGGGCGTGGATCGAGGGCCCGGCCATCGTAGGCACATCGCCCGTCGCCGATGGTAGGGCTGACCCCCGAATATTGTGTAGTGCGTGCGGCACTGTGCCGCGTCGACGAAACACATTCAATTGCTGCATGATTCGACACGAAGCACCTGCGGTCCGGCTCGACGATGTTCGGAAGGTACACGGCGAGAGTCATCGCGCAGTCACAGCTCTCGGCGGGGTGTCGATGGACTTCGCGCGGGGTAGTTTCACTGCGATCATGGGCCCGTCGGGTTCGGGTAAGTCGACGCTGTTGCACTGCGCAGCAGGTCTGGACCGTCCGACCAGTGGCATCGTCATGATTGCGGGCACCGACATCGCCCAGCTCGACGAGAAGGCGCGCACCGAATTGCGTCGCCGTCGAGTGGGATTCGTATTTCAGGCGTTCAATCTCGTGGATTCGTTGACCGCAGCGCAAAACATCGAGTTACCAACACGATTCACGGGTACTCGTGTCCCGGCCACGGAAGTGACGGCGGCACTCGTGGCAGTGGGGCTCGAGGATCGCGCGGGCCATCGTCCTGCTGAATTGTCGGGCGGTCAGCAGCAACGAGTTGCCCTGGCGCGGGCGCTCATAACCCGGCCGGACGTTCTCTTCGCGGACGAACCGACCGGTGCCCTGGACTCGCGCTCATCGAAAGATGTTCTGTTGCTGATGCGCACGCTCGTCGACGATCACCAGCAGACCACTCTGATGGTCACGCACGACCCACTTGCCGCTTCTTACGCCGACGTAGCAATCTTTCTCGAGGACGGGCTCATCGTCGATTCCTTGGAGATCGAACGGGAGCGACCGGACACTGCGGCCGTGATTGCCGCTCGGATGGCCGGACTGGACGGATGATGCTGGCATCGGCGAACCTTCGCACTCATTGGAGAAGCTTTCTGGCAACACTGCTGGCCACGACGTTCGGTGTTGCCCTGATGAGCGCAACGCTCATCATCTACGACTCCGCACGACCGACGGTTCAGCCGCGGCTGGAGGGTGCGGCGCTACTCGCATTGCCCGCGCAGGCCGTGAACGAATTCGGCGACACGGCGGACTTCATTCCCTGGAGTGCAGAGCGGGCTCGGCAGGTTGCCGCCGATCTCGGCGCCGTGCCCGGAGTGGAGGCGGTCGTCACCGACAGGTCTTTCTATGCCCAGCCGTTCATCGACGGTGCGCCGGTCGAGGACGAGGGAGCGCAGGACGCTGGACACGGTTGGGCAAGTGCGCAATTGACACCGCTTCGGTTGACATCGGGGGCTGCACCGACGAACCCCGACCAGATTGTCGTCTCCGATTCACTGGGTCTCGCGGTAGGCGACACGGTCTCGGTGAACCTGGCGGCGGGGCTCGAGAACTTCGCGGTGGCGGGAACGCAGGACGGGCCGGGGCTCTTTTTCACCGACGAACGTGCCGCTCAGCTCGACCCCGGTGTACGCGCGATCGGCGTCGTAGCGACGTCCGATGCGCGGTTGGACGACCTCGAGACAAGGGTCGAAGAAAAGCTGGGTGACCGGGGACGAGTAGCCGCCGGCACCGATCGCGCAGCGCTGGAGCCCGAGTTCGTCTCGCACCGGCGGAATCTGGGCACTCAGCTGATCGTCGCGATGGCCACCATCGGACTGTTCACCACCGTCTTCGTTGTGGGATCGACATTCGTCCTCGCGACATCCGAACGCCGACGGGAGATCGCCCTGCTGCGAATCATCGGTGCTGCAACGGGACAAGTACGATGCTTGGTGCTCGGAGAGGCCGCGGTGATCGGCCTCGTGGGCGGTCTCGTCGGTGCAGGCCTCGGCATCGCAGCGTCACCTGCGCTGCGAATGTTGCTGCTGAAACTCGACGTTCAACCGCCGGATTTGCAGGTTCGGATATCGGCGTGGCCGCTACTGGTAGCGGTGAGCATCGGCATCGCCGTGGCGTTGATCGGTGCCTGGCTGCCAGCTCGATCGGCCGCCACAGTGGATCCCATCGAGGCCCTTCTCGATGCCGCCGTCGACCGACGTCCCATGACGACGCTGCGCTGGCTCATCGGGCTTGCCTCGCTCATCGGTGGTCTGGGTGCGACGGTGTCAACAGCAACAGCGGATACCGACAGCAGAGTGAATACCGCGGTCGCTGCGGCCATGCTGCTGATCCTGGCTGCGGCGCTACTTGCGCCGATCGTGATCGGGCCGATCGCCGGCTTCGTGACTCGGCCGTTCACACGGCGCTCTCGGTCGGCCGCATCGATGCTGGTCAGAGCGGAGTTGACCACGGGGTCGCGCCGTGCGGCCGCTACCGTGGCTCCGGTCATTGCCTCCGTCGGCTTCGCTGTGCTGTTGAGCGGAATGGTGCAGACGATGGCCGTGGCGTATCCGGCCGAGCAGACCGAGCAATTGCGCGGACTGGCAGCCGTGACCCCCGATGGAACTGCGGGTCTGAGCGATCAGGTGGTAGCCGAAACAGCGGCGGGACCGGTAGGAACAACTGCCGGGCTACCGTCACGCGTATTCGTTCCGGGACCTGACGGCACCGTGACCGTCGTCGACGCCGTCGGCAGCCTCGACGAACGGTACGCCGCACCGGGGCGGGCAGTACTGGACGAGGCAACAGCGAGTCTGTTCGATGTGCGGGCTGGCGAGGAGATATCGGTGACCTTTGCAGACGGTCGTTCCGAGAGCGTGGTGGTGTCGCAGGTACTCCCGCTCGACCCCGCTCGTGGTGCATTCGTGCTGCCGCGCGCACTGGTACGCGATCATGATCCGTCGGCATTGACGGAGGTCGTGTTCGTTCCGGAAGACATGGCACCGACACACTTGACCGCAGGTGCGAGGGTCGAAGACGCACACAGTTTTGCGTTGCAGGACTACATGGTCGACGCGCGCCTCACCAATTGGCTTGCGGCCGTGCTCATCACGATGGGCGTCGGCTACAGCGGTCTCGCTGTGGCAAACAGCACGGCTATGTCGGCGTACCGACGTAAGGACGACTTTTCCGTCCTGAGAGCGTCCGGTGCAACCGATCGGCAACTGCTGACGACGGCCGTCGGCGAAACTGCTGTGATTGTTCTGATCGGCTCTGCGCTCGGGGTGATGGTCACCGTGCCTCCACTGTTAGCGATGGCGGCCGGCTTGTCTCAGGTGACCGAAACCGAGGTGGGTCTGCAGATGTCGTGGTCGACGGTGCTGTGGGTGGTCTCGGGATGTTGGGCTCTGGCGACGGCCGCAACCGTGCTGGTGACCCGACGGGGACTACGGGTACGGACCGGATAGACGTGGGTAACCGAGAATCTATGTGCGCATTCAGTTTTCTGGAGCGAGTGCACTGATGTTCGCGGATGTCCGGTCATCGGTATCGGCCGTCTCGTCGAAGTAGCGACGAAAAAGCATCCGCATCGATTCGATGACGTCGATGTGCTGCTGAAGAATGACATCGAGAGACCGATCGGTACCGGTGGCGAGGCGAAGGAACCTATCACGCAACGCTTGGGCGGACGGCAAGTCGCCCCAGTCTTTGACCTCGGTCAGTCCGCGAGCGTCGCGTTTCATCTGCCTGAGGTGCGCGATGTAGGTGACGCAGGCGGCGTCGCATTGTTTGGCGACATCGGCCGGGATTGTGATGGTGCCGGCGTCAGCCTGGGCGTTGAGTTCTTGCCAGTGTGCGATGAGGCTTGGGTGGGCATCGGTCATGTTCGTGCATCCTTCGAGCGATGAAATTAGGCGGGAAGTTCGGAATCGAGTGCTGCGACCAGCGAGTTCAGTTCGGTACATGGGTCGTAGGGCGGATTCCGGTCTACTGCATCGGTGAGCAACGTCGCTCGAATCAATTGGGGCCCCGCAGGAAAGGCGACTCCGCAATTGAGAGACGCATCGGACCCGATTTGCTGATACTGGACGGCATCGCGCGTGCCGACTCGGACGGGTTGAAGCCGGTCGAAGTAGCCGGGGTCATCGATGTAGTCGATGCTTTCGAGCCCGACGAAGATTCGCACGTAGTACTTGTTGTTCGGTGGGCGGTCCTCCCACCCACAAATCTTGAATCCGTTCTGATCCCGTCCGAAGATTCCCGACTCCTTCGTCTCCACGTTCAATCCCGCTCGCTCGATGGCCTCGTCGGGGATGGTGCAGGGATCCCATGGCGTAGTGGGTGTCGCGACGGTGGGGCTTGTCTCCACCCGCGGCGACGCTTCCCCTTCGGTGGTGCTCGAGCAGCCCGCGATCAGCAGAAGTGTCGCCATCATCGGGATCCATCGACGTGCCCTGCGCATTGCTCTTGTCCGTTCCTCGAGAACACCTAAGTTCTTGGACGCAGCACAACCAGCGTCGGTTCCAAGTGTCAGCAATTCGGGAGTCTCAGAATCTGTGACAGGCTGGCAGACGTGGAGGATTGCGACGACGGCAACCCAGGCTTCACTACCGTGCTGGTCGAGACGGGTATCTACGGGGAACTGGATTTGATCTACCGGGACGACGAGGTATGCGGTTCGTATCGCGAGGGCGTACCCATGACCGTCACGATTTCACGCACCGGGCCTCGGATCTCGGACTCGGCACCGATCGGGACGCGCAGCGCCGCAAACCTGCAGGCGAGCATCGACGGCCGCGACATTGTTCTCGATCCCGGCCGCGCGAGGCTCTTCAAGCGGTCCTACCGCGTCGGCATCCAGTACGGCGGACGTACTCTGTCGCTGCGCGCCAAGAACCTGGAAGACAGTGTGCTGTTCGATGGTTCGTCGGATCGGGGAGACGACGAGTTCGGGGTGTTGACTCGCATTTTCGGTGGAGGTGTCGATGTGTTGTGGTCGCTGCCTTTCAAGATGGTGAACAAGACGATCGAACCGCCGACGCCGTCCCGCCAAGATGCCCTCGTCGGCATCGTCGTCGCCGCAGCGTTCGGAACCGGTGGGCTGTCGTTGACGACCATCGTGATGGGCGCACTCGAATCGATCCTTCCGTGACGGTCCCGCGGGCAACGCGCTGACAGATCGGCCTCGATTTGGCATGGTGGAGGGATGCAGCGGCGCGTGGGCGAGAGTTGGTCCGCGGGACCGGTCTCAGGGGTAACCCCTGGGTACATCAGGAGAATCGAGCACTGCGTCCGAAGCTGGTCTGCACGCTCCGCGTGCTTGGCAGCTCCGAGGACGAAAGATTTCGGTCGCCCCGCGCCGTTGCATGTCACAGCGCCGCACGTGATCGGTAAACATCCGTGACCGAGCGGGAGTTCACCCCGAAAGCAGCGGCGACACTGGCACGCCTGGCTGCCGAGGCCGAATGGACGCGGTCCGGACTGGAGGAGGCGTTCGAGCCACTCGTCCCGGCCAAGGCGTCATGGTTGGCGGATCGGGTCATCAACTTGTATCCGAGTCCGCCGTTCGACGAGGCATCGATTTTCGTTCTGCTGCGCGACCTTCCGTTCATTCCGGAACCGTCGGTATCGTCACAGAGACCGACTCGTAACAGTGACAAGCCCTGGCGATTCGACGTACCGCGGTACGAGACCACCGGCCAGCTGGCTCGGTCTCTCGACCTGACGATCTCCGAAATCGAATGGTTTGCCGACCTGCAGGGAAGGCTCCGTACTGCGCCGTTCCCGTTGCAGCACTATCGATCTGCGCGACTCGACAAACGTCAGGGCATTCGACTACTGGAGGTCCCGAAACCACGCCTGCGTGAGATTCAACGAAAGATACTGCGCCGCATACTCGATCGAATTCCTGCCCATCCAGCGGCGCATGGCTTTCGGAAGGCGCGCAGTCCGCGTACCTTCGCGATGCCGCATTCCGAACGCGATGTGGTGGTCTCGGTGGATCTCCGACGCTTCTTTCCGTCCATCGGGTTCGATCGAGTGGTCGCGATCTTCGAGGCGGTCGGCTACCCCAAGAGGGTTGCGGCGAATCTCGCCGCGCTCTGCACGACAGTCACCCCTGCCGGCGAATTGGTCGGGGTAGACCGTCCCACTGCGGCGCGGCTTCGCGCCACCCACTTGCCGCAGGGTGCGCCCACATCACCGGCGTTGGCGAATCTGGCTGCCCGACAACTCGATATCCGAGCCGCGGGCCTGGCCAGGTCCGTCGGTGCCCGCTACAGCCGATACGCCGACGATCTGGCGTTCTCCGGTGGTGCAGACATCGACGTCGACAGACTGCTGTGGCTGATTTCCCAGATCGCCCACGACGAAGGCTTCACCATTCATCCCGACAAGACCAGGGTTCGACGCGCTCATCAGCGACAACAGCTGACCGGGCTCGTCGTCAACTCGTGGCCGGCAGTGCCCCGAGAGGAGTACGACAATCTCAGGGCACTGCTGCACAACTGCATCAGCACCGGACCAGCCGAGCAGAACCTGCATGACCACAACGACTTTCGAGCACACGTCTACGGACGCATCGCCCGGATCGGCGAGACGAACGAAACGCGTCGAGCAAAGCTGCTGAGCATGGCGGCCCAGGTCGAGTGGGCCTGAAGCCGCAGTTCAGACGGCTCGCACCCGCAGCAACACTCCGGTCTGAGGGAACAGCACCGGAAGAGCCACGCCTGCCTGCGCCAACATCGAACCCGACAACTCGACGATTCCGCCGTCGGCGATCCAGGGCGGAAGTTCGATGCCGTTGCCCAGGTCGCTGAGCTCCCGGACGAACTCGACGCGGTACCGAACATGTGGATCCAGACCAGGGAGGCGGACCCGATCGGTGCGGTCCTCGGGTGAGGTATCCATCCGCACTACCGAGAATGCAGCCTCCGACAGATCAGCTGCCACGACTCCGTGTACCCAGACGCTCGGGTCGGGATGGTCGGCGCGCACCACATCGCCGGAGTGCAACAGCCCGCGCAATTCCTTGTACAGCCCGGTCCACGTCGTCAGGTACTCGTGGTCCTCGGACGAGAGCTCGGTGACGTCCATCTCCAGCCCTGCGTGGCCGAACAGTGATGTCAAGCAACGGAACTGGAGAGTGGACCATCGACCCGACGTATGCGCGATCTGCGGACCGACATGCGAGCCGATCAGCTCCGGCGGCAACAACTGCGTCGTCCACCGTTGCAAGCGTTGACGTTCGAGCGGATCGTTGGTGTCCGACGCCCAGACGCGGTCGGTGTGTTCGAGCACCTCCAGATCGATGCGGGCACCGCCCGATGCACAGGACTCGAACTCGACCTGTGGATGGCGGGATCGCAAGGCGTCGAGCAATCGATAGAACGCCGAGGTCTGTGCGTGCACCGCAGCGCGACCGTCGGAATCGACCGCCAGCATCAGGTCCCGGTTGTGATCCCACTTCACGTAGTCCGGCCGCTCGTTGGTCAACACCGCATCGATGGCCGAGAGGAGATAGTCGAATACGTCGTCGCGGGTCAGATCCAATACGTGCTGATGACGCCACTCCAGCGGGATGCGGGCAGGAGCGGCGAGCAGCCAATCGGGATGTGCCCGAGCGATATCGGAGTCCAGGTTGACCATCTCGGGCTCGAACCACAGGCCGGGGCTCATCCCGAGCGCTCGGACGTGATCGAAGAGCGGTGCCAGCCCATCGGGCCAGACTCCCTCGTCCACCTGCCAGTCACCGAGACCGGCTCGGTCGTCACGTCGGTGGCGGAACCAACCGTCGTCGAGCACGAATCTCTCGACGCCCACGCGCGCGGCGACATCCGCGATACCGCGAAGCCGGGTGAGATCGTGGTCGAAGTAGACGCCCTCCCACACGTTGAGCACCACCGGCCGCGGCGACGAGGGATGCGCCGGACGGGATCGCATCCAGCGGTGCAGCGAGAGTGCCGAACCGTCAAGTCCGACAGCCGAATAAACAAAATGCACCCACGGCGTCGAATAGGTTTCGCCGCTCTGCAGCACCACCTCACCGGGCGCGAGCAGTTCACCACCGCCCAGAACGGCAGAGGCCTGACCGGCCCGCTCGGGAAGCCGCTCGGCCAGGTGCAGGTGATCGCCGCTCCACGCGACGTGCGCACCCCACACCTCACCGCTACGGAAGCCGAAGCCCTCGCTGCCTGCGGTGAGAACCAGGGTGGCGTCGTGCCCCGTTCGTCCGCGGCGTGAAGCGCGCACCACCGCACCGTGGTCGAACCGTCGACGCTGGGGGGTGCGCTCGCGGCAGTGACGGCCCGTCAGATCGAGGAGTTCGGTTGCGGTGTCCGGCAACGGCATCAGCGTCACGACGCCGTCGACGGTCAAGGGACCACCGGAGACGTTCCGGACACTCTGGCGAACTCGCAGTGATCCACCGACCCCGAGGGACAATTCGATCGACCACGAGATACCCAGTTCGCCATCGGAAGCGTCCACAACACAACCGAATTCGGTAGCGGCACTCTGCACGTCCGCCCAGCGTGGGTACTGCACGGTGCCGGAGCGGTGCAATGCCAGAGCCGGTGTTCCCTGCCAGGCGTCGTCGCCGCCGGGTGCAAGGGTGAGCCACCGCGGAACGTCCACGCTCGAATGCGGAACCGCAGGGATCGCGGCCCTGCGCAGCTCGGTGAGGTCGTTCTCGGACAGCTCGCCCAGATCGGTACCCCAGTGCAGCACGGCCGGAACCGCGGTGGACGACGGACCGAGGATCACCATGACACCGTCACGGCGGAGGACGGAAAAACTCACTTGTTGGCACCCATCGTCAGACCGGACACGAAGTGGCGTTGCAGCGCAACGAATACGAGCACGGTGGGTAGTGCCACCAGCACCGAGCCCGCGGCGAGCAGGTTGGTATCGGTGAAGAAGCTACCCTGCAGATTCTGCAACGCCGTTGTCACCGGAAGCTTGTCGCCGCTGACCATCAGGGCCAGAGCCCAGAAGAAGTCGTTGTAGATCCACGTCACCATCAGTGTCGCGAGTGCAGCGAGCGCGGGACGGCACAGCGGCATCACCACCTGCCAGTACTGGCGGAACAGGCTCGCTCCGTCGACGGTGGCGGCCTCGAGCAGTTCGTGCGGAACGGTTTTCATGTAGTTGCTCAGTACGAACACGCAGAATCCGGTCTGGAATGCGACGTGCACGATGATCAGTCCCCAGTAGCTGTCGTACAGGGAACCGGAGGAGCTCATCCAGTACGGAACGGGAATTGCGTTGTACAGACGGAAGAGTGGGGTGAGCAGTGTCTGCTGGGGCAGCAGGTTTCCCGCGATGAACACCGCGAGCATGAAGATGTTGAACTTCCAGCTGAATCTGGCCAGGATGAACGCCGCCATGGAGCCGAAGAACAGGATGAGCAGTACCGACGGCACGGTGATGATCAGTGAGTTGAAGAAGTAGTGCGGGATTCCACCGATCTGCCACGAGTCGATGTAGTTGCTGAACGTGTAGCCGCCGACGGACAGGTATCCGTTGAGCAACACGTAGTCGTAGTCGCGGAACGAGTTGTACACCGCCCACACGAGCGGGAACATCCAGACGAGCGCCATGACGGTCAACAGCACGTAGATCGCGATCTGGGCGGTGCCTGCACGCCGGCGGTTGGCGACGGCGGCGCGGTTGCGGGTCAGCGGATCGCGTTCGGGAGGCGCTGTGCGGGTGAGTGAAGTGGTCATCAGTCTTTGCTCCGAAGAACGATGGCGAGGTACAGGGCGATGAAGACGAGAGAGATGAGAAGCATGACGGTCGCGAGGGCCGAGCCGAAGCCGATGCGGCCTGCTTCGCCGACGACGTTGGCCGTGACCAACGCCGATATCAGTTCCAATCCGTTTCTGCCCCTGTTGATCACCCAGACCAGGTCGAAGGCGCGAAGTGCCTCGATGACGGTGATGACAACGATGAGGAGATTGGTGTTCTTCATCAGCGGGAAGATGACGCTGAAGAACGTGCGGATCGGTCCCGCGCCGTCCATCACTGCGGCTTCGCGAACGGACGGATCGATGGCCTTGAGTCCGGCCAAGTACAACAGCATGATGTAGCCGGTGTGCCGCCACCCGGCTGCGACCATCACGGCCCAGATGTTGATGTCCGGGTCGCCGAGCCAATCGACGTCGGTACCGAGCAGGCTGTTGAGGACACCACCCTCGGTGGAGTAGATGAGCTGCCAGATGAAGCCGATGAGAGCCATCGACAGCACCACGGGAATGTAGAAGATGCTCTGGTAGAGCCGAGATCCTTTGAGGTTCTTGTCCAGAAGGATCGCCAGCAGGATGCCGATGACGGTGGGGACGAGGAACAGGAACACCAGCCAGAGCACGTTGTTGTGCAGGGCCTGTTGGAACGGTGGGTACGCCTCGACGGCATCGACGTAGTTCTGGGTGCCGATCCACTCGATGCTCGACGTGCCGCCGATGCCGTCCCAGCGGGCGAACGACAGGATCACCGTGAAGATCGTCGGAATCCAGACGAGACCGATGACGATCAGCGCGGGGACCCCGAGCATGAGCGCGATGGTCCACTTCTCGCGAACACTGCGCCGAACCTTCGGCGATTTGACCCGTTCGGTGGTGGTCATGGCTGTACCTGATCTCGAGGTCGGCGGGATGGGAGAGGGACGTCGTTGCGGCTCATGTCGTTCCGAACACCGCCGACTTCTGGCGTTCGATACTGCGGACGAGGCCGTCGACATCGTTGGGGTTGCCGATGAACTGCTGCAGGGCCGGGATCATGACGATGGATGCGAAATCGGGACGGGTGTCGCGGTCGAAGAACTGGGTGATCTCCTCCGCGTTCTGCACCAGATCAGCCGATTTGCGTACCAGCGCAGGGAAACTCGACAGGTCGGCGTCACGGTGCGCGGGAATGGCCTGCGGATCCTGTTTCGCGTACGCGACGGCAGGGTCGGGTCCGGTCATGTAGGTGAGGAAGTCCTCGGCTCCGGGCCGGTTGCGCGGGTCGGTGCGCATCATGAACCCGTCCATGGGAGCTTCGACCGTGGATGTTCCGACGGCGGAGTCGAGTTCGGGGAAGGTGAAGAAGTCCAGGTCGTCGCGTTCGGCACCGGCAGGGAAGCTCTGCGCGACGAACATGCCTGCGACGAGTGAACCGACGCTCTTGTTCAGCAGTGCCATCTGCGCATCGGCGATCTTGCGGCCCAGTGGCTGTGGCTGGTGGAACGGCAGTAGTTCACGCCAGGTGTCGAACACCGAGCGCACGCGATTGTCGGTCCAGCTCACGTCGCCGGCGAGCAGGGTTCGGTGGAACTCGACGCCGTTCAGCCGCAGATTCAGATAGTCGAACGTTCCGAACGGTGGCCATCCGTCGCGGGCACCGAAGCCGATCGGGGTGAGGCCGTCGGCCTGCATCTGTTTGCTCAACGCCACCCACTGGTCGTACGTGGCCGGGGGCTCGTACCCACGCTCGGCCCACAGGCTCGGCCGGTAGAACACCGCCCACGGGTAGTAGAAGAACGGGATCAGGTACTGCTTGCCGTCCATGCCGGTCGAGTTCTCGCGGAAGCTCTCGTTGAAGCCGCCGCCGTGGTTCGCCCAGATCGGCGAGAGGTCCTCCACCAGACCCTTCTCGGCGAAGTACTTCACCCGGTACCCACCCATCCAGGTGATGACGTCGTCGGGCGTGCCCTGGAGGTAGTTGTTGACGTTTTCCTGGAACGACGTGGAGTCGACGGTGTTGACGGCGAGCTGTCGCCCGGTCTGCTGTCGGTACATCGCGACGAAGTCCTCGACACCCAGCTTGGAGTTGGGGTCGGACAAGCGTGACCCGAGCGTGGTGACGTTCGGGTCGACGCTGTTCGAGCATGCCGACAGCGCGCCACCGGCGGTGATCGCACCCGCGGCGACGAGCGCGGACCGCAGGAAATCGCGTCGGGACGGCTGCCACGTGCGCGGCCACTCGTGTGGGTTCATGGAAGTCCTTCGACGAGAAAGTATCGATAACGATCAGAAATGAACATCCCCGCTGTTCGTTTTGCGGTGTTCACCTGACCATTCGGGGTGATGCAGGTTACAGAAACACGACGCTACGGCGTCTGTCAAGCTCCTCGTGGCCCGTTCACCTGCATCAGTAAGAAAATGTTCATTCATGTTGACATCTGAGAAAGCCTCGTTCATATTGTGAGCATGGACACAGCGCGACGCAGCACCTGGCCGACCCAGGGAATCTCCTTCGGCGGCGACTACAACCCCGAGCAGTGGCCCGAGGACGTCTGGCGACGCGACGTCGAGCTGATGCACGAGGCCGGCGTCGACTTCGTGACCGTCGGTGTCTTCTCCTGGGCTCGCCTGCAGCCGACCGCGTCGACGTGGGACTTCGAGTGGCTCGACCGCGTCATGGATCTGATGCACGAGGGCGACATTCGCGTCGACCTGGCCACGGCGACCGCGTCGCCCCCGCCGTGGTTGGCCACTGCGTACCCGCAGATGCGCCCGGTGGACGAGCGCGGTTATCGCTACGCCATCGGCAGCCGCCAGACGTGGAGCCCCAGTTCTGCTGTGTACCGCGAACATTCACTCGTACTGGTCGAGAAGATGGCGCACCGCTACGGCGAGCATCCCGCGCTGGCCATGTGGCACGTGTCCAACGAACTGGGCTGCCACAACGCACTGTGCTACTCCGACGACAGTGCGCATGCATTCCGAGAGTGGCTCAGCGTCAGGTACATCGACCTCGAGACCCTCAACACCGCGTGGGGCACCGACTTCTGGAGCCAGCGCTACAGCGACTGGGACGAGATCGTTCCGCCCTCGGTGAGCACCACGTTCGGCAACCCCACTCACCAACTCGACTGGCGCCGCTTCTGCTCGGACGCCCTCCTCGAGCAGTATCGCGCCGAGAAGGCAGTGCTGAACCGGATCACCCCGGACGTGCCGGTCACCACGAACTTCATGGTGGGCATGGGCCAGGGCCCCGCGCTCGCAGGCAACATGGACTACGCGTCCTGGGCCCCGGAACAGGACATCGTCTCCACCGACCACTATCTCGTCGGCCCCGAGACCGGCGACGCCGCAGCGCATCACAAGCTCTCGTTCTCGGCCGACCTCACCCGTGGCGTTGCCGGCCGTCGACCATGGTTGTTGATGGAGCATTCCACCAGCGCCGTCAACTGGCAGCACATCAACCGCGCCAAGGTCCCCGGCGAGATGATGCGAAATTCACTGGCACACATGGCTCGCGGAGCGGACGGCATTGCCTACTTCCAGTTCCGCGCCTCCAAGGCAGGGGCGGAGAAGTTCCATTCCGCTCTGGTTCCGCACGCAGGCGAGGACTCCGCGCGCTGGCGTGAGGTCGTCGAGCTCGGTGCGGCTCTGCGTCGCATGGCACCGGTGGCAGGCAGCACCGTCGATGCTCGGGTTGCCGTGCTCTTCGACTGGGCCTCGCAGTGGGCGTGCGAGCAGGAGGGTCATCCGTCGATGGCCATGCAGCCCATGGAGATTGCCCGCCGCGCCCATCACGGATTCACCTCCGCGGGCGTGACCTGCGATGTCGTTCCGTCGTCGACGGACCTGAGCGACTACGACGTCATCGTGGTGCCGGCTCTGTACCTGTGCAGCGACGAGACCGCCGCGCGGATAGCCGACGCGGCCGACGGGGGCGCGCAGGTCCTCGTCACCGCCTTCTCCGGAATCGCCGACGAGGACGACCACGTGCGACTCGGCGGCTACCCGGGCGCATTCCGTGACCTGCTCGGCGTGCGCGTCGAAGAGTTCTTCCCGCTCGCCGACGGGGAAGCCCTCACCCTGGACGACGAGACCGTCGGCGAGATCTGGAGCGAATATCTCACCGCGTCGGAGGACGTCGACGTGCTGGCGCGGCACACCCAGGGGCACCTGCGCGGCGTCCCCGCGCTGACCAAGCGCACCGTCGGCACGGGTGCCGCCTGGTACGCGGCGACCGTTCCCGACGCGGCAGGCTGGGCCACGCTGGCCGACAAGCTCTGCGCTGCAGCCGAAATCGACACCCGACGCGACCTCGGATCGGACGTGGAGATCGTGCGACGGTCGGCAGGGGAGCAGTCCTGGCTCTTCGTGCTCAACCACGGAACCGACAAGGTCAGCGTGCCCGCCTCGGGTACGGACCTGGTCGGCGGCGCACAGATCGACGGCGAACTCATCGTGGCCGCAGGCGGCAGTGCTGTGATCGCCGAGAACCGCTGATGCTCGCCCACCAGCGTCAGCAGAAGATCCTGGACCAGGTGACGGCCGAAGGCGCGGTCAAGGTCGCAGATCTGGGAGCCGCACTGTCGGTGTCGGACATGACCATTCGACGCGACGTCAACGAGCTGGTCGCTCGCGGTCTGGTCGAGCGGGTGCACGGCGGCGTGACGCTGCCGCGATCGGCAAGCGTGTTCGAGCCGGGGTTCTCGGCCAAGTCCGAACTCGATCGAGATGCCAAGGCCGCCATCGCCCGTGCCGCGGCACGATTCGTGCGGCCCGGGACCTCCATCGGCATCTCCGGTGGCACCACGACGCACGCACTCGCGCAGGAACTGCTCGACGTTCCTGACATCACCGTCGTCACCAACTCCCTGCCCGTCGCCGAGGTCTTCCACACCGGTGGCCGGTCGGACCAGACCGTGCTGCTCACCGGCGGACAGCGCACGCCGTCCTACGCGCTCGTCGGACCGCTCACGGTCAGTGCACTGCAGAGTATCCACCTGGACATGCTGTTCCTCGGCACACACGGTGTGGACATCGAATCCGGGCTCACCTGCCCCAATCTGATGGAAGCACAGACCAATCAGGCACTGGTCGCATCGTCCCGACGCGTCATCGTGCTGGCCGACCACACCAAGTGGGGTGTTCGTGCGCTCGCCAACACCATCCCGCTCTCTCGCGTCGACGTGTTCGTCACCGATGCCGGACTCGATCCCGGCGTCCACGAAGCGTTGTCCGAGACGGTCGACGACGTGGTGATCGCCGGAGAGCAATCCCCCGACACGAACGAGGAACGAGTACTCGATGACCGCGCATGACGCCACGACGCACACGATGCGCAAGACGTCGACCACTCTGGCCGACGGCCGTGAGCTGATCTACTACGACGACACCGAGCCCTACGTCTCGGGTGAGGCCACCCGCGATCTCGTCGACACGCGAGCCCTGTCTCCGTCGATGTCGCAGTCGCAGATGCGATTCGACGTTCTCACCGGCGAATGGATCGTCATCGCCGCCCAGCGGATGGACCGCACGTTCCTGCCGCCTGCCGACGCGTCGCCGTTGGCACCGAGTCGTCCCGACAGGCCGGCGACCGAGATTCCGGCGGCCGATTACGACGTGGTGGTGTTCGAGAACCGCTTTCCGTCACTGTCCGAAACCGCGGCACTGCAGTCACTTCCGACCGAGGTGGACGGCGAGGCGCTATGGCCGCTTGCACCCGGCACCGGTCGGTGCGAGGTGATCTGTTTCGCCAGTGACCCCGATGCGTCCTTCGTGTCGCTCGAGCTCTCCCGCGTCCGCACCATCATCGACGTCTGGGCCGATCGCACCACTGCCCTGTCCGCCATCCCCGGCGTTCAGCAGGTCTTCTGCTTCGAGAACCGCGGCAAGGAAATCGGCGTCACCCTGACTCACCCGCACGGTCAGATCTACGCCTACCCCTACCTCCCGCCGCGTACCGATGCGCTGATACGACAGTCGCGCAAACACTTCGAGCGGACAGGCCGAGTGTTGCTGGCCGACGTCCTCGCCGCCGAGCTTCGTTCGGGTCGACGGATCGTCGTCGACGCCGAGCACTGGGTGGCGTACGTGCCTGCAGCATCGCGCTGGCCGGTCGAGGTGCATCTCGCGCCGCGTCGCGACGTCTCGGACCTCGCCCAGTTGAGCGGTGCCGAGCGGGACGAGCTGGCGGTGGTCTATCAGGATCTGTTGCGCGGAGTCGACGCGTTCTTCGAGGGGGTCGACGAGGTGCCGTACATCGCGGCCTGGCACCAGGCACCCGTCGGAGCGGATCGCGAACTGGGACGCCTGCATCTGCAACTGTTTTCGATGATGCGCTCACCGGGGCGGATGAAGTTCCTCGCCGGTTCGGAATCTGCGATGGGAGCCTGGATCAACGACACCACTCCCGAGCGGATCGCGGACCGGCTACGCGAGGTGCTGGCGTGAACTGGCTCGACGTGATCGCCGAGGAGGATCTCGCCGACGGTGCAGCGGCGTTGTTCCGCAGTGCATTCAACGGTGATCCCGACGGGGTCTGGATCGCTCCGGGTCGAGTCAACCTCATCGGTGAGCACATCGATTATGCAGGCGGATTGGTGCTGCCGTTCGCGCTGCCGTATGCCACCGCGGTGGCCGTGCGCGGTCGGGAGGACACGACCATGCGGGCCGTATCGACGCACACCGACGAGTCGTGGACCGGTGAGCTCGACGAGATCGGTCCGGGTACCCCGTCGGGTTGGGCGGCCTACGTGGCCGGGGTGTCCTGGGCGCTTCGGGAGCACGCAGTCGGCGGAGTCGATGTGGCCGTGCATTCTTCGGTGCCGGTGGGTTCTGGGCTGTCGAGTTCGGCAGCCCTCGAGTGCTCGTTCGCCCTCGCTCTCGACGACCTCTTCGATCTTCGGCTCGACCGAAAGGTGCTGATCGACGCCAGTATCCGCGCCGAGAACGAGATCGCCGGCGCGTCGACCGGCGGCATGGATCAGAACATCGCGATGTCGGCACAGCCGGGACACGCGCTGCTGCTGGACTGTCTCGACGGTTCGACGCGTCAGATTCCCCTCGATCTGGCCGGGTCCGGCTCGCGGCTGCTGGTGATCGACACCAACGCGCCGCACCGCCTGGTAGACGGTCAGTACGGTGCCCGGCGTGCGGCCCTGGATACGGCGTACGCAGAACTGGGGGTGAAGACCTTGCGTGGACTCGACCCGGAGCAGGCCATGGCCGGGCTCGACGACGACACGCTGATCGCGCGAGTTCGTCACGTCGCCAGCGAGATTCGACGCGTCGAGGCGGCTGCGGAGCTCCTGGATCGCGGAGCCGCCGGTGTCGAACTCGGTGAGCTGATGACCGCGTCGCACATGTCCTTGCGGGACGACTACGAGGTCAGCTCACCGGAACTCGACAGCGCTGTCGACGCGGCATTGCGGGCAGGCGCATACGGAGCGCGGATGACCGGCGGTGGATTCGGCGGCTCTGCCGTAGCGCTGGTGCCGTCGGAGCTCGTCGAGGCTGTGGCGGACGAGATTGCCGCCAGTGCATCACGATCCGGACTGCCGGAACCCACCTTTCTCACTGCCGAGCCCGCCGGCTCCGCACATCGATTCTTCTAACCCATACAAAGGAGCACTCCCATGGCACAGGTCACGTACGAAGGAGCAACCAAGCTCTACCCGGGATCGGACGTCGCGGCAGTCGAATCGTTGGATCTCGCCATCGAGGACGGCGAATTCCTGGTGCTCGTCGGGCCTTCCGGCTGCGGCAAGTCCACCTCGCTGCGGATGCTCGCCGGGCTGGAGGACGTCGACTACGGTGCCATCAAGATCGGTGACCGTGACGTCACCTCACTGGCGCCCAAGGAACGCGACATCGCGATGGTGTTCCAGAACTACGCGCTGTACCCGCACATGACCGTCGCGAAGAACATGGGCTTCGCACTGCAGATCTCCGGAATGGACAAGGCCGAAGTGGGCCGACGCGTCGAGGAAGCCGCGAAAATTCTCGATCTCACCGACTACCTGGGCCGTAAACCCAAGGCACTCTCCGGTGGTCAGCGTCAGCGTGTCGCAATGGGCCGCGCCATCGTTCGGAACCCGCAGGTGTTCCTCATGGACGAGCCGTTGTCCAACCTCGATGCCAAACTCCGCGTGCAGACGCGCACGCAGATCTCGCTGCTCCAGCGCAGGCTCGGCACCACCACCGTGTACGTCACCCACGACCAGGTGGAGGCGATGACGATGGGTGATCGCGTGGCGATCATGAAAGCCGGTGTGCTGCAGCAGTGCGCCAGCCCGAAGGAACTCTACGAGCGCCCGGTCAACGCCTTCGTCGCAGGTTTCATCGGCTCACCCGCGATGAACCTGTTCGACGTGGACGTCGTGGCAGGCACTGCGAAACTCGGATCGCTGTCGGTGCCCATCGAGCGTGCGATCGCCGACCGGATCGACGGCAGCCGAGTGACGATGGGCGTGCGCCCGGAAGCGTGGACGCTCTCCGATTCCGGTACCGACATCGTCGTCGACGTCGTCGAGGAACTCGGTGCGGACTCCTACATCTACGGCCGCACCGCCGAGGACGCGTCGAATCTGGGAACCGTCGGGGCGCAGATCGTCGCCCGCATTCCTGACATCGCGGCCCCGTCGCAGGGTGATGTCATCCGAATCGCCCCGCGCGCCGAGACGGTGCACTACTTCTCGACCACAACGGGATTGAATCTGCGCCCCTGAGCGGTCGCTGATCCGAAACGGAGGTGGGTGTCTGTGACGGTTCACTCGACACTGGTCGCCCCTTCGCATGAACTGCGGGACGCCTGGCTGGACTGTCGTATCGAATGGGGTCCGGGCCTCCACGAGGACGGTTTCGGGTTGACGGCCGACGACGATGTCGAGTCCGCACGGGGCTTTTCGGACTGGGTGGACCGGCTTCGGAGCGACGCCGAGTGCACGTACCGCTGGATCGTGGAGGGCGAACGTGTGTTGGGCGGCGTCGCACTCAGACACGACGGCCACGAGCTTGCCGACCGTCTCGGGCACATCGGCTACGGGGTCCGCCCGTCCGAACGAGGTCGGGGAGTTGCCTCCTGGGCAGTACGCGAGGTGCTGAGGCTCGCCGCAGATCTGGGCATGACCCGGGTGGCGGCGGTATGCGAGGTGGGCAACGCGGCCTCGACAGCGACCCTGGAGCGAGCTGGGGGCCAACGTGTCGACTGCATCGGGTCGGCTGTTCGCTTCTGGATTCCCGTGCTCTGAAGAATCGGGTGCAGTCGACCGCGCTCAGCGCGGTCCAGTGCACCCGATTTTCTCCTCTTGACCCTCACACTGTGTGAGACGAGAACCTCGGAGGGTCATGTTCAGCATCGGAGAGTTCGCATCGATCGGCCGGGTGTCGGTTCGCATGCTTCGGCATTACGACGAGATCGGGTTGTTGACGCCGGCGCGGGTGGATCCGTTCACGGGCTATCGCTCGTACGACGGTTCGCAGTTCGAGGTTCTGGGACGCATTCTCGTGTTCAAGGACCTCGGGTTCAGGCTCGACGAGGTGACGCAGATCGTGCACGGCGAGGTCGACGGTGATCGGCTACGCGAGATGCTCGCCGCCAAACGCATTGATGTCGCGCGTCGACTCGATCTCGACGCCGCTCGTCTGCGTCGTATCGATGCGCGACTCTCCCACACCGAAGGGATGTCGATGATCACCGTGGACACCAAAACATTGCCGGCCACCCGTATCGCTCTCGTCAGCGAGACCGCCGCCGGGTTCGGGCCGGAGAACATCGGCCCGGTCATCGGCCCGATGTACGCCCGACTCGCCCAGACGCTCGCCGGGCACGGCGTGACGTTCGGGCCATCGTCGATCGCCATGTACGAGGCCGTCGACGACGGGGACGGCACCGGCATCACCGTCCATGCCGCATTCGAGGTGGGGCCCGAGGTGGTGGCCGGCGAGGGCTACGAGGTTCGCGAGCTACCGCCCGTCGAGCTCGCGGTGACCACCGTCCACCACGGTTCGATGGCGACGATCGGCGAGACCTGGGAGCAGTTCACGGCGTGGATCGAGGCCAACGGCTACGAACTCTCCGGCGTCTGCCGGGAGTACTACCTGGTGTCCGAGCCGCAGCCGCAGGAGAATTGGGTGACCGAACTGCAACAGCCGGTGGTTCGACGTCAGGACGCCTGAGCAAATTCCACGAGGGCGGTGCACTGGCAACCGCCGGTGACCTCCTCGCATTCGAGCACCAGGAAGTGGCGAACGTACTCGAGATCCACGCAGTCCGGCTCCGTGCACTCCGCACCGCCGACCGCGTGAATCACGAGTGTGCCGTTGCAAGTATCGAAGCGTGCGGACATGCGAATCCCTTTCTGTCGTCTCTCTCTACATCCTTGATATCACCGGGCTCCGACAAGTTCGGGAGAAGACCAGCGTGTTCGACGCCTGAGCTGGGTAGCGGCCATCACCGTCAGAGCCGGAATCCAGGCGTATCCGAGGGCGGTCCTTATGACCGTCCGGTCGCCCAGCCACGCTCCGGCCGACACCAGCACCACAGCCCATACGACTGCGGCCAGCAGGCTGAGCACCACGTATTCGCGGTGCCGCAGTGAGGAGGTCGCCACGAGTCGGGGCGCGATGGTGCGGATACCCCCGATGAGGTGTCCGGCGGTGGCGACAGCGCGTGGCCGTGATCGTGCCTGTGTGGTCAGCCCCAGGACGACCCTCATCACCGCGGCCGGCAGCGCTGACTCCGCTCGCCCGAGACCCAACACCGTCTCGGTGCGGCGACTGTGCCAGAACGCCCACTGCGCACCCATGCTCGACGCCACCGCCGCGGTGACGACGGCAGGCAGCCACGGCACCACGCCGATCGACGTCAGCACCCCGAGCGTGATCGGGACACTGTTTCCTGGTGTGAAGAGACCGAGCAACGACGCGGACTCGAATGCCAGCAGTACGAAGACGACAGCGAAGACGACCCACACGGGCACGGACGACAACCGGTCCACATCGAGGATGTTCAGGTTCATACCTGTCGAATCTCGTCGTCCGGGCCACGGAACTCACCACGATCGACCCACGGCCCGAGGTAGGGCCAGCCCTACCTCGGGCCGTGGGTTCACAGTGCCGACAAGCCGACAACACCCGACTTAGGCTGATCCGCATGAACGAGGCACTACCGATTCCCCTGAATCCGCTCAGGGCATGGATATCGCCGCACTGGTGGCTGGCAGTGGCATCGTTGCTGGTGTCGACGCTCGCCGGGCTGGGCGGCTGGATGATCCTGGGACTGCTGGTACTGGCGGTGTGCGCATTGCCCTTTGCGCTCAGCGGAGTGCTCGTGTTCGCCCTGACGATAGTGGCGCTGCGGTGGATGGACCGCGCAGCGCGGGCCGGAATCGGCTTCACCGGTGGAGTTCTCATCGAGGGCCCTGACGTGACCGTGTACCCGACCAGTTGGCGCACGTTCGTCTGGTGCCTCCGCGACATCGGTTTGTGGAAGTCGCTGTGCTATTGGCTCGTTCGCATTCCGGTCTCGGCCGTACTGCTGTTCTTGCTGCCGGCGCTCTTCGTGGCCCTACCCGTTCTTGCGGCGGCGCCGGTGGCCTGGATAGTGACGAACCCGGTCGCCAATGAGCTCGAAATAGGCGAACGGGTGGGCTATCCGCTCGTCGCGTTGGTCGGCTTCGCCTCGCTGGTCACCCTTGTCGCGGGAGTGCCACTGCTGCTCACGGCCCTGGTGCGACTCGACTGGTGGAGTGCCGCAACCCTTCTCGGCCGATCCGAATCCAGTAGGAGAGTGGACGAATTGACGGTGAGTCGAGCTCGCGTCGTCGACGCTGCGGATGCCGAACGCCGTCGCATCGAACGCGATCTGCACGACGGGGCCCAGCAACGATTGGTATCGGTGGCAATGTCACTGGGACAGGCCAAATCGCGCGTCGCGTCGACCGATGATGCGGTCCTGAAGGAATTGCTCGACGACGCCCACCGGGAGGCCAAGAACGCGATCGGTGAGATCCGCACCCTCACCCGCGGTCTGCATCCGCCGATCCTGACCGACCGCGGTCTCGACGCCGCACTGTCGTCCGTCGCGGCGTTGTGTGCGGTACCGGTGACTGTTCGGATCGACCCTGCCCTCTCCGGTGATCGACGTCCGGACGCCACCGTCGAGTCGACGGTCTACTTCGTCGTCTCGGAGGCCCTGACCAATGTGAGCAAGCACGCGAAGGCCGACCACGTCCGAGTCGACGTCTCGAGAGTCGAGTCCGCAGTGCGTGTCACGGTGGTCGACGACGGTTGCGGCGGAGCGTATCCGGCTCCAGGAGGCGGCCTGGCCGGGCTCGAGGACAGGCTCAGCGGAATCGACGGAACCCTCTCCATCACGTCGCCGTCCGGCGGCCCGACTCGGCTCGAGGTGAGTGTCCCGTGCGAGTGATCATCGCCGACGATTCGGTTCTGTTGCGAGAGGGTGTCGCTCGCCTGTTGGTCGACACCGGAGCGGACGTGATCGGGAAGGTGGCCGATGCGTCGGAACTGCTCGCGGCCATGTCTGCCGCCGATCCGCTTCCTGATGTCTGCGTGATCGACGTTCGCATGCCGCCGACCTTTCTGGACGAAGGTCTGCGCGCAGCACTGGTCATTCGCCAACGGTGGCCCGCTGTCGGTGTTCTCGTGCTCTCGCAGTACGTGGAGGAACGGTACGCAGCCGAGCTCATCCGGCAGAGCACGGACGGCGTGGGGTACCTGTTGAAGGACCGGGTGGCCGACGTCGACGAGTTCGCCGATGCCGTGCGGACCGTTGCCACCGGCGGAACCGTCATCGATCCAGAAGTGGTGCAGCAGATCCTGGCTCGGGCCCCACGATCGGATCCACTCGATTCGCTGACCCCTCGCGAACGGGAAGTGTTGACCGCCATGGCCGAAGGCAAGTCGAACGCCGGAATTGCCTCTGCATTGGTGGTCGGTCAAGCAGCCGTGGAGAAGCACATCGGCAACATCTTCGCCAAGCTCGGCCTACTCGGAGACAGTGCCGATCACCGCCGAGTCATGGCCGTCCTACGATATCTGGGAGCGATCCAATGAAGAAGTCGATGTGGCGCAGTGTCGTTGCGGTTTCGGCAGCTGTCGCGGTCGTCGGCACCGCAGGAGCAGCCACGGCGGCCACCATCGCCGTCGGCTTCACCACGCCGAAGATGCAGTCCTTCGATTACTCGGCCGACACAGCGATCGTCGGCAAGAATCTGTCCGTCACAACGCGATTAGCCCGTGTGTCGGTGTCGATGAGCTCCGACTCCGACCTGCACGTTCGGGCCGACGGGTCCTACCGAGGAGATACTCCGACGGTCGACATCGGTGACGACGGCTCGACGATCGCTGTGGAATGTTCCTACCGAAAGAACGGTAGCTGCGACATCGGTCTCGAACTACGGGTACCGGCCGGATTGGTACTCGACATCGACGAAGCAGCAGGCGACGTGGTGCTCACCGACGTGGACGCGCAGACCTCGGTGTCCACGTCGGCGGGCTCGGTGATCGCTCGGGGATCTGCCGGAACCCTGGACATAACAACCAGATTCGGCGATGTCGAGATCACCGATGCGGCTGTGTCTGCAGTCGAGGTGGCCACGACGTTCGGTCTGGTCACCCTGGATTCGAGGGTGCCGCCGGACTCGATACGCATCCAGAACATGCAGGGCGACAGCATGATCGAACTCCCGGCGGCAGACTTCTACGACGTCGAGGCGACGTCGGAGAAGGGAGACGTCGACATCGACGTCGTCGACGATCCGAGCTCCCCGAGGTCGGTATCGATCACCAGTGAAGAGGGCCAGATTTCGGTGCAGCGGAGATAGTTCTGGTCAGTGACTGCTGTTCAATAACTGCTGTTCAATGACTCCGACGCCAGGCGCTGAACGATCGGACGGAGGACGTGGTGGGACGCACCAGCCACGGCCACGGGTGCAACTCGACCGGGGCTATGGCGTCGGCGATGCGGGAGAAGCCGGGAACGGGTGCCCAGGTGGTGGCCACGGATCGTCCGGCCAATTCGTCGGCTACTCGGCCACGACGCACCTCCAACGGGCGGGTCGACGCGATCTCACCGAGCGTCTCGACAAGAAAGACGAGTCGCTTCCCGGAGAGCCGGAGTTTCCGCAGGAGCGGTTCGTCGAAAACGAACACGGCGGGCCGGTCGGTCTCGGCGGCCAGTGCTGGGTCTGCGGTGCCGAGCGATTCTGCTGTGATCCACACCTGTTCTGCGCCAGTACCTTCCACGTGGGCGGGGCCGGCGGGAATCGGAGCCTTGTTCAGATCGGGACCGTCGACAGTCGGCCCGAGATCGTCGTCGGGCCAGTTCTCGATGGGGCACGCGTCTTTCAGCGCGCAGTTGCGGCACAGCGACGGTGCTCTCTTGTTCACCTGCCACCGGCTGAAGCCGTAGACCTTGCCGCTTCCGGTACCGACGGTCCATTGCCAGCCGAGGCGGTTGGCAGCGCGAGAACCGTCGAGCAGGTGGGCGAACATCTCGTCCTCACCGTCGCGCCACGTCGCCCCGGCACGGACAGCCCACTGGGAGGCCAGCCACATGCGAGTTTGGTTGACGAGCCAACCGTCCTCGCGCAATTCACCCACCACCGAGGACATGCAGTTCATCTCCTCGGGCCACGGCTGCGCGGTCCAGCCCTGCGGTCGCGGCTGTTCACGGCGAAGCGAACGGCCGAGATCGGATCCGGTGCGCGCGTAGAGGTGGCGTGCGTACTCCTGCCACATGAGCTCGTCGCGGTACCGGGAACGGTCGCGTGGGGGAGCGTCGGCGACCGCGTCCCATACCTCTCGCAGCGTCAGCAGTCCGTGGCGGATGTACGGCGACATGCGGCTTGCGCCGCGGCGATTCACCGGTAGAACGGTGCTGCGATCGCGCGCATAGCCGGTGATGTCGAGTCCGGCCAGGGCGGTATCGGCAGCGGACTGCCCGCCGCGAATGCCACCCGCCGTAATGCCATCCGGCCCCTCGCGCGTCAGATCACCCAGATACTCGGCAACCCAGGCGACGACGTCGTCGGTGGTGGAGCCATCGGCGATGGACGGGGGAGGGGGCAGCTCGGGCATGCCGTCGGACTTCCCCATCGGCCCGGAAGGGAAACGCCGTTCGTCAGGGGCGCGGCAGTCGGCGATGCAGTGGGTTGGATGTGGTCCTCGTTGCCGATCTGCCGGCCGGCGGTAGGGATGAGACGACAGCAGGCGTGTCGGCCGTGGCGCGGGAGGCGTCGTGCGCCTTCATCGCAGCGCTGTTTCCTCTGCCGAGAGCAGGCGACGAGATCTGTCGTGCGGCTACCTCTCCGCACTCCGGGCACGTCACCTGCGAGGGCGCGTCGGCCATGGAGAATCGCTGTTCGACGGGGGCGCAACGCTGTGCGCAGCGGAAGCTGTAGGTCGGCACGCATTCGAGAGTAGCGCGATGTGGCGCATCAGCAACGTTCCGGCACAACGTCATACAAGATTTACACGTCAGAATCGGCCGGATGCGCCAGAACGGTGCAATGATCGAGGCAGGAGAATCCGCGCAACCGGAGGTGCCTCGTGCCCGAACTGCTGTTTCCGCTCGACTCGACGAAGAGTTTCACCGAACAGGAGATCGTCGGTCACAACCGATGGCATCCCGATATCCCGGCGGCTGTCACGGTCAAACCCGGCACGTCCTTTCGAGCTCATTGTCGCGAATGGTTCGACGGGGCCATCCACAACGACGATTCCGCCGAGGACATTCTGAATGCGCCGCTCAACAACGTGCATACGCTGTCCGGGCCGTTCCATATCGAGGGAGCCGAGCCCGGCGATCTGTTGATCGTCGACATCCTCGACGTCGGTCCGATCCCGCAGGAGGATTCGGGTCCGTTGGCCGGCCAGGGCTGGGGTTACACGGGAATCTTCGCCAAGGAGAACGGCGGCGGGTTCCTCACCGATCGATTCCCCGACGCGTACAAGGCGATCTGGGATTTCTCCGGGCAGACCACAACATCTCGCCACGTCCCGCACGTGAAGTACACCGGCATCACCCATCCCGGCCTGATGGGGACTGCCCCGTCGGCGCAGTTGTTGGCCAAGTGGAATACCCGTGAAGGTGCGCTGATCGCCACTGACCCCAATCGTGTCCCGCCGTTGGCGCTGGCTCCCGAACTCGACGGTGCGATTCTCGGATCGTTGAGCGGTGACGAATTCTCCCGCGTTGCAGGCGAAGCCGCGCGCACGGCACCGCCCCGCGAGAACGGAGGAAACCAGGACATCAAGAACCTGACCAAGGGCACTCGCGTCTTTTATCCGGTGTTCGTGCCGGGCGCGAAGCTGTCGTTCGGAGACCTGCATTTCTCGCAGGGAGACGGGGAGATCACGTTCTGCGGTGCCATCGAAATGGGTGGCTTCATGGACCTGCACGTCGATCTGATCAAGGGCGGCATGGAGACCTACGGGGTGAGCGAAAACGCGATCTTCATGCCCGGCAACACCGCGCCGCAGTACTCGGAATGGATTGCCTTCTCGGGTATTTCGGTGACCGTGGACGGTGAGCAGAAATATCTGGACTCCGACCTGTCCTACCAGAACGCATGCATGCACGCGATCGACTACCTCACCAAGTTCGGATACAGCCCCGAGCAGGCGTACCTGCTACTGGGATCGGCCCCGATCGAAGGACGCCTGTCCGGGGTAGTGGACATCCCGAACTCCTGTGCCACCGTGTACATCCCCACCGCGATCTTCGACTTCCCGATAGCGCCGTCCGCCAGTGGCCCGTTCCAAATCGACCCGGGAATGGGAGCGCCGAGAGCGCAATTCTGACGCAGCGTCGGTGGCTAGTGGGTCTCGTCGTAGCCGGCAGTGATGATCTGGTCGACGCGGACCGGTCGGGATTCGATGTCGGTGAGCGTGAGGACATCCGCGGCGGTCTTTGCGCTGCCTCCGAGATACGCGCAGGGGAAGTCGAAGTGTTGAGCCACGCACCATGCGTGGTCGGCGGGCCACCACAGGTTCGGTGACAGTCCTCCGAGGGTGTCCGTTGCGCGTGAGACCGGTCCCTTCAACAGGAAATAGTTGTAGCCGGCGATGTGTGCGGTCGGTGCCGTGTCGCGAATGTCGTCGAGAGCGGTGTTGCCTTCCCACACGGCGAACCAGCACTCGTTCGGTGTGTTCGTGTTTCGAGTAAGTACGGCGATGACGGACTTCAGCTGATCAGGCCAGGGCACTACGGATTTCGCCGCCGCAGGCTGGGACGTGCTGGCACGTACGGGATATAGGATGCGGGCATAGGCGTCGAACACAGTGGGGACCAGTGAGCCCACCGTAGTTGTGGAGACGATGTTCAGGCTGTCGCGCACCCACAGGGCCTCCGAGACATTCTGATTCAGATCGTCGTCCGACCATCCCGGCCGGTAGGTGCTCGATGCCATGGACCTGACGCTACCGATGTTCGGTGTGGTCGAGTCAACCCATTTCACATGCGAGAAGAGGCTAGGTCGAAATCTGAGCAGCGGTTTCCAATTGCTCGATCTCCGAGTTGTCGAGAATCAGCTGTGCCGCAGCGAGATTCGTGAGTAGGTGAGTAATTCTCGATGTTCCGGGTAGCGGAACTACCGTCGCCTCGGTCTGATTGCCACGATGATGGACCCAGGCCAATGCGATCTGACCGGAACTTGTGCCTCTGTTCGACGCGATACTCGCGAGAGCTTCGACAAGTGGCGTGTCGTACGAGCGGGTCAGGCTGCCGTGGCCAAGGGGTGAGTGTCCGATGAGAGCGATGTCGAGCTCCGCAAGAATGGGTAGGAGAGATTCGACTTCGCGGTGGTCGAGCGACCACTGTTGTTGCACAACGGCAATCGGATGTATCGCGTTGGCGCGCCGTACGTCTTCGGCGGTGACGTTCGAGAGGCCCAGGTGACGGATCTTGCCTGCCTGCTTCAGTTCTGCCATCGCGGTGACGGTTTCCTCTATCGGGGTGTCCGCGCTGCGATGGTGCAGGTAGTAGATGTCCAGATGGTCGACGCCGAGTCGGTCGAGCGTCCCACCGATCGCAGTGTGGACGGTCTGGGAATCTGCTTTCACCGACCAGTCGTCGAAACTCCCCGACTCGCCCCAGTAGACGCTGAACTTGCTGCAGAGAGTCACCTGCGCGCGATGCGAACCCAAGGCGCGCCCGACGATGGCTTCGTTGCCATACATTTCGGCGGTATCGAGCAACGTCACGCCGGCGTCGATGGCAGTCCGTACCAAGCGTCCAGGATCCCGGTCTGGATCTCCCCAACCGTCGTCCCGCAGGCGCATCAAGCCGAGGCCTTGAACTGGCGGGATGTCCTTTGTCCACGGCGTCGCGTAGGTCATGAGCGACACGGTACGGCCCCGATGCCGCTGTGGCGACGACGGCGCGTTCGTACTTGAGTTCGAAAGTGTGTCGGTGGGTCGCGGTAGATTTTGTTCATGCTTTCGGGGGACGGCGGATCAGGGGTGGACGGCATCGAGACGGTGCCGCCTGCCCCTGAGGTGTCCGATCCGGAGTTGTCGTTGTTGGTGGATCGGGTCGAGTCCGCGGTCGCGGAGTTGGCGGGGCAGGCGTCGGTGTCGTGGACGAACGCCGACCGGCGTGCGGTGATCGAACGGATGGAAACTCTGACCCGGTCTGTGACGGCGTACTCGTATACCTGGCTCAACGAACTCATCGCTCAACACGGCCTCGATGTGTATGCGGGTTCGGTGCCGTCGTCCGTGGCGTGGATGCTGCGGATCACCCCACACGCCGCGGGTGCGCGGGTGCGTCTGGCTGCGGAATTGGGCGACCGCACTTGTTTCTCGGGCGAAGTTCTGCCGCCGTTGCTGCCGCACACCGCTGCTGCCTTGCGGGCGGGGTTGCTCGACGCCAAGCATGTGCAGATGATCCGCGAGTTCTTCCGGCATCTGCCCTCGAGTGTCGACCCGCAGACGCGGGAGCGAGCCGAAGAGCAATTGGTGGGTTTCGCCTCGACCAGACGGCCCGACGACTTCGCACCGTTGGTGGCAAACCTGGATTCGATCCTCAACCCCGACGGCGACCACGACGACGACGAAGACGAGGACGGGAAGCCGAGGCCGCGGAAGCGACGGGATGCGTTCTTCTACCTCGGTGAACAAGGTGCCGACGGGATGTCGGAAGGAAAATTCTGCGTCGACCCCGAACTACGCGCCTACCTCGAAGCCCTGTTCTCCAAAGCCGCGAAACCCGGAGTGAACAACCCCGCCGACGGCAAACCGATCGTCGACGACGAGACCAGCCGCGACGAGGACGACCAGACCTCCGGCGAGGATGCTGACGCACGACCGCAGCCCGGGACCACGCCCCGCGAAGCAGGGGCGAGTGATGCAGGATCGGGTGAGTCCAATTCCGGGACACCACCGGTACCTGAGCGGGAAGACCGGTGGCGAAGTGATGCGGGACTCGGGGACGACGGTCTATGTGGCTGTGACGGCCATTGCGGTGACGATGACTGCGGAGGCGGCATCGAATGCGGTTGCGGTACAGGCTCTGACGACGCCCCCTCCGACGACACTTCCTCCGACGCCTCTGCTGCCAGTCGTACCGCTGCCGGGCACGGCGATACCGAGAGCAGTGAGGCACGGGCCGAGGCTGCGGCGTCAACGTGCGAGGCCGCAGCCCAGCGTGACAGCCGCACCCAGAACGAACGTCGGCACGACGCCGTGAAACTGGCGCTCCGGCAGGTACTGGCCTCCGGCACACTCGGCACCCATCGCGGCCTGCCCGTCACCGCGATCGTCACCATGAGCCTGAAAGATCTGGAAGCCGGCTGCGGTTATGCCATGACCGGCACCGGATCCCGCGTCTCGATCCGCGACGCCATCCGCATGGCCTCCCATGCCCACCACTACCTGACGATCTTCGACGACCACGGCAGAGCTCTCTATCTGGGCCGTTCCAAACGCATCGCCTCCGCCGACCAACGCATCGTGCTCATCGCTCGGGACCGTGGTTGCAGCTTCCCGTCCTGCACCCGGCCGGCAACGTGGTGCCAAGCCCATCATGTCGACGACTGGACCACCGGTGGGCTCACCGATATCGACGAGTTGACCTTCGGCTGCGACATGCACCACGCACTCGTCGGCACCGGACCAGGCAAATGGGCCACCACCAAAACCGGAGCAGGACATCGCTATCCGGGTCGCACCCTGTGGCATCCACCGGCGGGGATGGACCCCAAACGCCGCGGACTGATCAATCACGCACACCACCCCGAGGAAGTGCTGTACCCGCCCGACTTGCACGGCGACACCGGGGACGAGGAACCACGACAACCCGCCTGACGACCCACACCAGTGTCAGCGCACAGCTCTGCCTGTCGTCGGTAGATGGCAGCCGCCGTACCGGTCGTGCGCGGAAAATAGTAGGGCTCCCGAGTTCGTATCTGCGTACGGTAAGCAGATGATGGTTCTCGCGAGCAGGACTGCGGTGTTGTCGCCGCCGGTCTTCTTCGTCTGGAAGGCACTCATGTACCCCGATGTGCATCCGAAGAATCAAGGGTTCGCGTGGCCGGTGATGTTGGAGGGCCAGCCGCTACCTCGCATTGTCGAGAGCAGCGAGTTCGACCGCGTTGTCTGGAGCTCGCCGTGGCCGAGCCATCCCGACGTCCTGCTGCAGTTCGACTTGACTCCTGAAACCCGGCTGCGCTGGACGCTGTTGGCTCACACGCCCGCGCCCGATCAGCAGGCCGTCGAATGGCTCCGCGACCAGGTGAGCCACCTGGTGAACATCGACCTGCGCAACGCGACCGGACATTGAACTGTCATCGATTGCCGCCGCTCAGACCGTAGGGATAGCGCTTGCCGACCGTGAACCACAGGATCGGCCCGATGATGGGCAGAATCGATGCAACGAGAACCCAGGCCAACTTGGCCAGAGATCCTAGATAGGGGTCGCGGATAATCGAAACAACAGCCATAGCGAACAGGGCAAGCGCGATCGCGCTGCCGGCAGAAATCATGGCTCCTAACGTAACTCAATCCGCTTTGCGGACAACCTCGATCAGCCTGTTGGCGAAACTGGTTGCGGTGATGACCAAACCGTTGTTCAGTTGCGGATCCAGCACCGCACTGCGACCCGCGGCGACGGCGGGAAGGTTCTGCCACGCGGCGATTCCGTCGATCTGGGTGGGATCGGTGGTCTGGTGGAAGATGAACTCCGCGTCGGCGATCTGGTTCAGATTCTCGACCGACAGTCGATAGTTTCCCTCCTCGTCCTCGGGATTGTTCTGCAGCACAGTGAATCCCATATCTGTGGCGACCGCGTTGCCGAGGTAGTTGGTCCACACGATGACGTATCCCTTGGCAACCGGCTCGCTGGTGATGAGGGCGATCCTGCGACCGTTCGTGACCGCGGCCGCGTCGTCGATGGTTCGGTGGTACTCGTCCAGGCGCGGCTGCACTGTGTCGAGTAGCCCGATGGCCGAGAACTGGTCGACGGTGTACTGCTCGAAATTCGGTTCGTTGACTTCGACGGGGAGGACCGGTGCGATCTTGGTCAGTTGCTCGTTTCCGTACCAGTCGAGCCGCCATCCATTGGCGCGCATCACGATGAGATCGGGAGACAGCGCGGCGATCTCCTCTGCCGCTGGGCCGTCGGGCCCGCCGATGACCTCGGTCTGCGCGTCCAGCAGTCCCTCGAACTGCCCCGCGGGACGCGCGCCGGGCTGGAAGGTGTTGCCGGTGGCAATGATGGGATATCCGGCCAACAGGGCAAATTCGAGATCCCCTCGCCCCTCCATCACGACCACGCGGGTGGGTCGCGTAGGAACGGTGACATCGAAGCCGTCGCCCGTCATCCGCACAGTCTCCGCGGTCGTGGCTGCCGCATCCTGGCTGCGGGGCGAGCAGGCGGAAACGAGTGCGGCAGCCCCGGCGAGTACGAAGAACCCACGTCGATCGAGGGTGCGCGAGGACAAGAATCGAGATGACATTGGGATAGGCTACCCTTGGTCTTAATGTGGGGGCGGTCGGACCTGGTATGCGTCGATCGCTCAGAATCGTTCAGAGGATCGACTGATCCGTCGGAGACGGTCCACCGGCTCCCCGGGGTGGAGAGATGCCTGCAGTTCGAGGACCGCCGCCTCATCGAGTTCCAGGTCCATTGCGCCTGCTGCCCAATCCCATTCGGTCGTGGACCAGACGTAATGACTGACTCCCCATTTCGGCGTCCATCCTGCGTCCCGACGAGGACGGCGTCCTAGGAGCGTCCTGCGATTGCTCGTATCGAAGCCTCCGTTGCCGGCGATGCGAACGTCCTCAGGAGTGAAGTTCAGGGGCGCACGAACCGTCAGCGGCGTGGATGCCACTTGGTCGGTGAACCACCGAAGGTGGTCGCGCCGCAATGCTCTGGACTCCTCTTCGAGCAGACTTTGGTACTCCTCGGTCGTGTAAGCGGGACCATCCCAGACGAATATTGCATCGTCGATCGGCTCTCCCATCGTCACGTCGACGAACTGCGAACCGATCCCTGCCTCGTCGATGCGGTCACCCAAGATGAAACCGGATTCGACGTCGACCCAGATGCGCAGCGGATACGGTTTCCCGTCGGGAGGAGCCAATTGCACAGTCCAACAATCGCGCCCGGCGAACTCGACCGTCTCCACCGTGCCGATCGGTTGCGCGAATTCGTTTCCGGTCCACTCGGCGGTACTGCGTTGCTGCAACAAGAATTGACTGGGACCCAGGTAGATCACGCGACCGACTGGACCGACGCGGGGCCGGTCGACCGAGCCTGTGAAGTCCCAGGCGCGAACGCCATCGCTGACGAAGATCGGACTACCGACGTTATGTTCGACGCGGATCTTTCTCCCGGATCGCCATACCCGACAACTGTCTTCGGGTGCGATCAGAACGGGAGGTGTGCCGCTGTAGGCAAATCCTTGACGATAGGACTCGGGGCTGCCTGCTTCCCGGATCTCTTCGATAGTGCCCCGCATCGGTATGGTCGATGCAGCGGTCATGGCCGTGAGAACTTCGATCCAGGCGGTCATGGTCGCAGCCTAACGCCGAGCAAAATCGATGGGGTGAGTATGAGCACCGAGGTCAACCCGACACTTCCGTTGGCGTTCGATCTCGCGTGGATAGGTGCGGTTGTTCTGTGGCTGGGCCTCGTGGCTGCCGCGTGGGTGTCGATTCTTCGGAGCAACAAGGCTCGTCGGGGATCCGCGTTCTGGTGGTGTCTGCTCGTCTTGCTCATGCCGATCACCGGTGCGCTGATCTGGTTCGTCGCCCGCCCGCGCAACTTCGATACCGATCAGCGGTCGAGTTCGTAGCGCGCCAGCCACAGTCCCGTCAGTACTTCCTGATCCTCGGTGTGCACAAAGCCGAGTAATTCGTACAACCTGCGGGCCGGCGCGTTGTCTCGTCCGGTGGCCACCTGCACACGTTGTCCCACAATCGAATCCAGCATGCCAATGACCAACCTGCGTCCGATGCCCTGTCGGTGAGCGTGCGGTGCGACAATCAGACGGTCGATCTCGGCCTCGGACCAGGCTGCAGCGCCGAGGATTTCGTCACTCTCCCGCGCGACGAGCCAATGAACCTGTGCAGCGCACAGATCGTCCACCGACTCGTGCAGCAACGGGATTCGGTTGTCGCCGATCAGTCCCGCTTCGACCGCATACGAACTCTTCTGCACTGCGAGAATGTGCTCGGCGAGGCCCAGATCGGCGACGGGGTCGACGCGAACGATCTCAATAGCGACCACCGGCGGGTGCCGGCAGTGCGTCGAGGGCAGCGAGGTGGTCCGGGCTCAAGGTGAGCGAGGCTGCGCCCGCGTTCTCGTCCAGACGCGAGGTGCGTCGAGTACCGGGAATCGGAACCACGTGCTCGCTCTGCGCCAGAACCCAGGCCAGGGCCACCTGCGCAGGCGTCGCGCCGAGTTCGTCGGCGACGGCCGCGATGGAGTCGACGATCACGAGGTTCGCATCGAGGTTGTCCTGACTGAAGCGTGGCAGCCGAGCTCGGAAATCGTCTGCAGCAGGCGTGGTTCCGCGAAAGTTGCCGGTCAGGAATCCTCGGCCCAGCGGTGAGAACGGCACGAATGCCGCACCGTTGTCTTGCGTCCACTTCAGCGAGGTGGCGAGGTGATCGCGCGTCCACAGGGACAGCTCCGACTGCACTGCAGAAATCGGGTGCACCTGCTGGGCCCGATCGAGCTGCTCGACGGAGAACTCCGAGACACCCAGTGCCCGAACCTTTCCGGCCTGCACGGCCTCGGCCATCGCGCCGATGCTGTCTTCGACGGCCACCTCGGGATCGGGACGGTGCAGGTAGTAGAGATCGATGTGGTCGACGCCCAGGCGGCGCAGCGAATCGTCGATTGCCGAACGTAGGTGTTCGGGCTTGCCGTTGGGGCCCGAAATGACCGGCTCTCCGGCGTCGCCGACGTGGGAGACGAGCCCACCTTTGGTCGCGAGGGTCACCTCGTCACGCCGGTTCCCGATGGCTTTGCCGACGACTTCCTCGTTGGTGAACGGGCCGTAAACGTCTGCCGTATCGATGAAGTTCACGCCCAGGTCGAGGGCGTGCCCGATGACGCGATCGGGGGTCTCCGTTCGATCGTCGGCCTTGTATGCCCAGGTCATTCCCATGCAGCCCAAGCCGATGGCACCCACCTCGGGGCCGTCGTTCCAGAGGGTGCGGGTCAGTACTGTGCGTTCGCTCATGTACTCGACCATAGAGAAGTAAAAGCGTTGTCGCTTGGACTCACCGGGCGACTAGCATCGCCGCATGGCTCTTCCGCACTCGAAGGTGTATTTCGGCGATCGCTTGGTGGACGCGCAGGAGGCGACACTCGGGGTCGCGACCTCGGCCGTCCTGTACGGGCTCAGTGTCTACACGGTGTTCCCCGTGCAGGTGGACGGTGAACGGCGTACGGCCTTCCGGTTGCTCGATCACTATCAGCGACTCGTCGAATCCTGCAAGATCATCGGCATCGACACGTTCGCCTCGCAGTGGACGTTCGAGAAGTTCGTGCAGGCGACGCGGGACGTGGTCGCCGCCAACGCCCCGACGACCGAGGTCTACGTTCGAGCTACCGTCCACGTCGACGAGTCGATCCCCGGGACGCGAGTCCGCGGACTGCACACCACCGTATCCATCTTCCTGTACGACGCCAATCCCATTGTCCCGCAGGACGGCATGCGGTTGAAGACAAGTGTCTGGCGTCGAATTCCCGACTACGCCATTCCCTCCCGTGCCAAGGTGAACGGTGCGTACGTCAATTCCGTTCTGGCCAAACAGGATGCAATCGACAGTGGCTTCGACGACTGTATCTTCCTCGACATCAACGGCCATGTCTGCGAACTCAGTGCCGCGAACATCTTCCTCGTGCGGAACGGAGTGCTCGTCACCCCCGACGTCACCAGCGACATTCTCGACGGCATCAACCGTCGGACGATTCTGACCCTGGCGCGCGAAGAAGGGCTGACCGTCCAGGAGCGCACCGTCGATCTCACGGAGCTGTACATCGCCGACGAGGTCTTCGTCTGCGGCACCTCGGCCGGAGTAGCCCCGGTGTACGAGATCGATGGTCGCGCAATAGGAACGAAGCAGTCGGGCCCGGTGACACTCACTCTAGGAAAGCGTCACCAGGCCGCGCTCACCAGCGACGAAGTGCACGGCTGGGTGAGTGTGCTGTGAGTGCTACGCCGGGCAGGTCGAGGTGAGTCCGGCGATCAATGCTTCGGTGGCCGGCTGTTCGAGTGGGTCGGCGGCGGGGTTCGACCCGGCCGTGGTCCAGGCCAGCGATACCTGACGCTGGCCGTCCGGGCTCGAGAACGCGTAGGTGCGGTAGCCGAAGCCGTTGCCGCGGTTGCCGAACACGAGCTCGCCCGAACCCGGGTTGCACGCGTCTCCGCCCAGCAGCAGGCCGAGTCCGTACGTGGATGGCGTCACGACCTGCATCTCGTCGATCAGGTTCTGCGGGATCAGCGTGCCGTCGAACAGCGCTCTGAAGAAGGTGTTCATGTCTGCCACGGTGGAGACCACGGCAGCCCCCGACGACCAGATACTGGCGTCGTAATCGGTGACGTCGGTGTAGGTTCCGTTCTCCAGCACGTAGCCGTGCAACGCGTCGGGGTCGAGCGTGGAATCGGTGGGGTACGTCGAGTCGGCCATCTCCATCGGATCGAAGATCCTGTCCTGCAACGACTGTCCGATGGACTTGCCATCGAGGTCGGCGACGATCTGTCCGAGCAGGACGTAGTTGGTGTTGGCGTAGCCGAATTCCTGACCGGGCTCACTCGTCCAGGGCATGGACACAGCCCGGTCGATCAGTTCGTCGTCGGTGACGGCATCGGTTGCACGTGCGGCGATCTGCTCGGCAGAATCGAATCCGGTGAAGTAGTCGGGAACGCCACTGGTGTGATCGAGTAGTTGGCGAACGGTGACCGGCTTGGGTAGTACTCCGGGAAGCAGTTCGTCGACCTGCTGATCGAGCTCGAGCTTCCCCTCGTCCACGAGTTGGAGCACCACAGCAGCAACCATGGCCTTGGTGACGCTGGCGATACGGACCGGATCCTCGGCGGACGCAGCCTCGGTGCCGTCGCGCTCGACGAGACCGGCCGCTCCCGACCACGAATCCTCGCCGTCGCGTATCTGCGCGACAGCGGCGACGGATCCGGCGTCGACCAGGGCGTCCAAGGCTGCCTGAACGTCGTCGGTCTTGATGCTCCCTGTGGAGGGCGTGGTGGTGGTCGGTTCGACGGTGGACGGCTCGTCCGTCGACGAGCATCCACTGACCAGCAGGGATGTCGACACTGTGAGGGCGGCGAGGATTCGTAGCTTGCTCATGTCTTCGACGCTAACGCCGACCTGCGAAGGATTTCAGTGTCAAATGTCAGTAATTGCCGATGCTGGTCAGCGACCGACCCGGCCCGCACTCGAATCGAGCAGAACTTTCGCCGCAGCTTGTGCCGCAGCGGCGGATTCGGCCAGTTCGGTGATGGCCGCGGTGGTTTGAGCACCTTCGGCGAGCAAGGCAATCTGCAGCCCGACGGTGGGCTCACATCCGGCCTCGACCGCCAATCGGGTGACGTAGTCGATGAAGTTCTTCTTGTGCTGATGCGCAGCGTCGGCGACCTCGGGCATGGTGGCACCGAGTTCGCCGAAGGAGTTGATGAAGGCACACCCGCGGAAGTCGTCCTCACGAAACCAGTGGTCCAGGAAGTCGAAGATCGACAGCAGCTTCTCTCGAGGGGACTCGTGGGCAGCGGCTTCGGCGTGGATCCCGTTGTTCCACTGCTGTGTTCGACCGCGAAGCACCTCGGCGACGATGGCGGTCTTCGACGGAAACAGTGAGTACATGCGCTTGAGGGAGATACCCGCGCTGCTGCGAAGCTCGTCCATTCCGACGGCCTGGATTCCGCGCGCATAGAACAGTGCATCCGCTGCTCGGATGACGTCGTCGCGTCCGAGTTCGGTACCCATGACCCACCTACCCCTTGCCGAGAGAACCAACGTTCTCTACAGTAGTCCACACGCGGTGAGAACGACCGTTCTCACCCGTCGAGCTGCAGGACAACAGGAAGGCAGGATCATGGCGTACATCACCGTCGGAACCGAGAACTCCACCCCCGTCGAGGTCTACTACGAGGATCACGGCACCGGTCAGCCGGTCGTGCTCATCCACGGCTACCCGCTCGACGGCAACTCCTGGGAACGTCAGTCACGGGCGCTACTCGACGCCGGCTACCGCGTCATCACCTACGACCGCCGCGGATTCGGCCAGTCGAGCAAGCCGACCGTCGGATACGACTACGACACCTTTGCCTCGGACCTGGACAAGGTGCTCACCGAGCTCGACCTGAACGATGTCATCCTGGTCGGATTCTCCATGGGCACAGGTGAACTCGCGCGGTACGCGGCGAAGTACGGCACGGATCGCGTCGCGAAGTTCGCGTTCCTCGCCTCGCTCGAGCCGTTCCTGCTGCAGACCGAGGACAATCCCACCGGCGTCCCGCAGTCGGTGTTCGACGGCATCGACAGTGCCGCGCGGGAGGATCGCTTCGCCTGGTTCGAGAACTTCTACAAGGACTTCTACAACCTCGACGAGAACCTCGGGACTCGCATCAGCGAGGCCGCAGTACGTGCGAGCTGGAACACCGCGACCGGTAGCGCTCCCGTGGCCGCCTATGCCGTCGTGCCCACGTGGCTCGAAGATTTCCGCGGTGATGTGGAGAAGGTGCGCGAATCGGGCAAGCCGACGCTGATCCTGCACGGCACGGCCGACAACATCCTGCCGATCGATTCCACCGGCCGTCAGTTCCACAAGGTGTTCCCGGAGGCGACGTACGTCGAGGTCGACGGCGCACCGCACGGACTGCTGTGGACGCACTTCCAGGAAGTGAACGACGCGCTGCTCGCGTTCGTGAAGTAAGAGCAGCAGACGGCGGCAGGCATCCGGGCCTGCCGCCGTTCGTGGGCTAGACCGCGACGACGCCGTCGTGGTCGCTGTAGACGATCTCGCCCGGGTTGAAGGTGACTCCGCCGAAGCTGACCGGCACGTTCTTCTCACCCGATCCGGTTTGCGTGCTCTTGCGCGGGTTCGTTCCCAGTGCCTTGACGCCGATCTCGAGTGTGCGCAGGATCGCCGAGTCGCGTACCGCGCCGTTGACGATGATGCCGGCCCATCCGTTGGTGACACCTCGGCCCGCGATGATGTCTCCGACCAGTGCGGTGTGAACGCTTGCATCGCCGTCGACCACCAGAACGCCACCGTTGCCCGGCTCGCTCAGCGTCTGCTTGACCAGGAGATTGTCCTGGAAACAGCGGATGGTGGTGATGGGGCCCGCGAATTCGGTGTGCTTGCCGAACTGGATGAACTGGGTGTCGCAGCTGCGGATGTCGGGACCGATCTCGTCGGCCAGATCAGCTGTTGCCTTGAATTCCACAGGTGAAGTCATGCGGCACAGACTATCGCTCGCTCGTCAGCCTCGGCCGTGACGCCGTTCGTAGTCGTCGCGAGTGCGGTCGGCCCGGCTCTGCGCCTTGGCGTTGATCAACTGCGGGTCGAGGCCGTGGATCAGCAGACGATGCCGCCGATAGACGTTCATCAGGGCAATCGAGAAGTACACCAGCGGGATGAACAGCAGCGACATCATCGCCAGGGACATCCACAGCGGCCCCGGGATCAGCAGGAACAGCAGCAGTAGCGGGATGACGGGCACGGTGAATCGGGCGATGTAGCGGACCTGGGCGCCGTTACCCACGAGATCCTTGCGGACCCAGTCCTGCATGGATTCGGGCAGCGTGCGGCCGAACGAATAGCCCAGAAACTGCAGTGGAGTAGGCGTCATGCGTTCGGTGGTCATCGCGCAATGCTAGTCCCACAAGAGTTGGTACAAGTCACCGTTGACTGCGGTTTATCTCATATGTGACGATAACGTCAGTTGATACGCCGTTGTTGGACATCGGAAGAGGCTCCTCGGACATGATCGATCGCAGAACCCTGCTCGGCGCGCTGGGTGCCGCAACGATCTCCGGAGTTGCACTCTCGACGTTGCCGTCTGCGACCGCATCGGCATCGCCCACTCCGGGCACCGGTGGAGTGATCGACGTCCATTCGCACATGGTTCCCGACTTCTACCTACGTGAGGCCATCGCGTCGGGCATCGTCTTTCCCGACGGTATGCCGAAGTGGCCGAGCTGGTCGGTCGGTGAACACCTGCAGATGATGGACGGTTGCGGCATCGACAGCGCGATCCTGTCCGTCTCGTCACCCGGGGTGCATTTCGGCGACGACGGCAAGGCCGCCGATCTCGCCCGACGCGTCAACGATTTCGGCGCCGGGGTGGTGGCGAGCGAACCCCGACTCGGCTTCTTCGCGTCGCTACCGCTGCCGAACGTCGTCGACTCGACGGCCGAGGCCATCCGAGCGCTCGATCGACTCGGCGCCGACGGCGTGACGGTGATGTCCAACGCCGGCGGCATGTACCTGGGCAACGCCGTGCTGACGCCCTTGCTCGCGGCGCTGGACGCGCGATCGGCGGTCGTGTTCGTACATCCCACGTCACCGCCGAATGCTGCTGCGGTATCGCTCGGGCGTCCGGCACCGATGATCGAGTTCCTTTTCGACACAGCGCGAACCGTCGTCGATCTGATTCTGCTGGGCGTGGTCGATCGATTCCCGAACATTCGCTGGGTGTTCACTCACGGCGGTGGAGTTTTGCCGCTGCTGGCGGACCGGGTCGATTTCTTCCGTACCCAGGTGGGCCTGGGGACCCCGACCACGCCGGATGTGCTGCAGCGCTTGTGGTTCGACCTCGCCGGAACTCCTGTCCCGCGGCAGCTGCCCGCGTTGCTGTCGACCGTCGGCCCCGATCGTCTGGTGTACGGCAGCGACTACTGCTTCACGCCGATCGCTGCGGTGCAGGAGCAGCTGCGATCACTCGACGCCGGTGCCGCGAACGGCGGACTCGAGGACTGGCGCGCAGCCACATCCGGCAACGCCCGCCGACTGCTCGATCTCTGAACCGAAAGAGGTGGACACTGCCGATGAAAACGCAAGCACTGCAACCGATCTCCGAGCACTGGGATTGGCAGATGAATGCCGCCTGCCGCTCGATGCCGGTCTCGATGTTCTACCCGCCCCTGGGTCTACGGGGATACTCGCTGCGAAACCTCGAGCGACAGGCGAAGCTCGTGTGCGATCGATGCCCCGTGATCGAGCGCTGCCTGCAACACGCACTCGACTCCGACGAAAGGCACGGAGTCTGGGGTGGATCGACCGCACACGAGCGGTCCGCGATGGTTCGCGTCAGCCCTCACGAGCGGCGTTCGCGACAATGACATCGCGAATGTACTGCGCCAAGCCCGACGCAATGTCGTTGTAGTGCTTGGCGAATCGCTCGTCTGCGATGTACATCTCCGCGAGGTTCACCTGCATCTCGTAACCGCAGTCGTAGTACCGCTCGATGGAAGCCCGATGCCGTTCGGCCAGTACCCCGGCCTCGGCGGAATCCGGCGACACACCCCGCTGCATCGCGGCCGCGAGATCCGCTTCCAGCACATCCGTTTCGGCCTTGACGGCCTTCCAATCGTCCTTGGTGAACGACGCCGTTCGCTGCTGTGACTGCTTCCACTCGTCGGTCTCGCCCCAGCGTTGCTCGGCTTCCTCGGCGTACTCCTCGCCGGGCCAGTTGTCACCGAAGATCTCGCGCTGCTCCTCGGGAGTCAGTTGCATACCCATCTTCTTCGCCTCCATCATCTTGTCCACGGCCGCAGCCATTGCGTGCAAGTGATCGATCCGCTCGTTCAACAACTCTCGTTGCCGACGCAGATGCGCCATGGCATCGGCCGCCGGGTCGTCGAGCAACGCCGCGATGGCGTCGAGCGCAAACCCGAGTTCGCGGTAGGTCAGCACCTGGTGTAGCCGCTCGACATCGGCCGACGAGTACGTCCGATAGCCCTTCGGGGTTCTACCTGACGGCACCACCAACGCGATCTCGTCGTAATGATGCAGCGTTCTGACGCTGACACCGACCAACCGTGCGACGGCGCCGACCTGCATGCCGACCTGGACGTCAACCGAACTGTTCGCGGACGAATCACTCACGAAGGACACTGTGCTGCCTCCCGTGGCGTGAGGGTCAAGCGCTTACCGGATGACGCGTTCGCAACCGGAGGTGGATTCTCCGGCGAGCCGCTGCCCGAGCCAATCGTATGCGCCGGGACGGCCGTTGGTCTGCGCCACCGAATGATCCCCGGGAACCAGTTCGAGGCGAACCGACGCTCCCGCAGCGCACCACTGGTCCTGCACGGCCTCGGCACCTTCCTTGGGAATGAGGAAGTCCTGCAGACCCTGGTAGATGTAGATCGGTGCGTCCGGCTTCGTCTGGCCCATCCGGTTCTCTTCGACGACGGCCTTGGTGATCGGGTGGTCGAAGACATCGGGCACGTTGGAGAGGTTTCGCTGGTCCAGCAGCAACAGTCCCGAATACGACAACACATCGACGCATTGATCCTTCTGCGCCAAAGCCAGTCGTTTTCCGTTGTCGTTGGCGAGCTCCCGCATCTCCGGGTACTCCCTGGACAACCCGATCGTCGCCGCAGTGAACAGACCGGAACCGATCTGGCCGTTCAATGAGGTCTGCAGAATCTTGTAGTCGGTGGGCGGGCCACCGAACGCGACACCGGCGATGTTCAACTCGGGCGCATACTCGGGAGCCAACTGCGCGGCCCAACCCGAGGCGATGGCACCGCCGGAGTAACCGGTGATGCCGATCGGCGCGTCCGCAGCCACTCCTGCACTCCGGGATGCGCGTAAGCCGTCGAGCACGGTGTGTCCGGAGACGAGGCCGGCCGAATAGGCCTGCCGAGGACCCTGGTAATCGGTGACGACCACCGTGTAACCGCGGTCGAGCAGAATCCGGACCTGATCGACTTCTTTGTTGTTGCCCCGCGGCAGGGTGTACGACGGCGCGCACTGATTACCCAGTGAGTCCGTTGCCTCGTTGTACGCGATGACGGGACGATTTCCGGCTCCGGTCCAGGGCGCGGTGGGCGTCAGGACCGTCGTCGCCGCTGCGATGGGTCGGTTCTTGGAGTCGGTCGAGCGAAAGAGCAACTGCACGGACGACGCCTGGGGAGTCACCGCGACATCTCGACGGTTCAGCACCGTGCCTGGCTGCAGGTTCTCGAATCCGGCCGGCGGATCGAACCATGGATCACCGAGAGAGGTGGGGAGATACGCATCCGGATCGCTCGGCGGAGCGATGAAATCCTGCAGAGGATCGGCCTGGGCCGGCCCTACGAACGACAGCATCAATGCTGCGGCTCCGGCCAGAACGAGTGCCTTGCGCATGTGTTTCCCACCCTGTTGCTCCGTACGCCCCGACGTCCGGTAGACCACGGACCATCGTGCCATACGGTGGCGCGATTTCGGGTCTGTGAACTGAGCCAGCGAGCAGGTAGGTTGTCTGTTACTCAGAACACTACTCACCAGTAGGGACACGTCCATGCCAGCACCGTCCGCCTCGACCTTCTCCCGGCTCGCCGATCTCATCGCCATCCCCGACGCCGAATCGCGGCCGACGAAGACCATCACCGAGGTGTTCACCGGCAAGGAGCTGGCGACCATCCCGGTCGGCACCGCCGCCGACGCGACCGCCGCGATCGCCCGCGTTCGCTCAGCTCAGGTGGCATGGGCCAAGCGCCCCGTGTCCGAGCGCGCCGAGATCTTCCACCGCTACCGCGACCTGGTGCTCGCCCACCGCGACGAGCTGATGGACATGGCGCAGGCCGAGACGGGCAAGTCCCGCGCCGCTGCCCTCGAAGAGGTTCTCGACATCTCGATGACCGCGCGGCACTACGCGCGCACCGCCGCGAAGCTGCTGGCCCCGAAGAAGGTCACCGGCATGCTGCCCGTGCTGACCAAGACCCGGATCCGGTACCAGCCCAAGGGCGTCGTCGGAATCATCTCCCCGTGGAACTACCCGATGACCCTCGCGGTGTCCGACGCCATCCCGGCACTGCTGGCAGGCAACGGCGTCGTGCTCAAGCCGGACAGCCAGACGCCCTACTGCGCGCTCGCCTGCGTCGAACTGCTCTACAAGGCAGGTCTGCCCCGTGACCTGTTCGCCGTGGTTCCCGGCCCGGGTTCGGTGGTGGGAACAGCCATCGTCGAGAACACCGAGTACGTCATGTTCACCGGCTCCACCGCCACCGGTCAGCTCCTGGCCGAGCAGGCCGGGCGTCGACTCATCGGATTCTCCGCCGAGCTCGGCGGCAAGAACGCGATGATCGTCGCCAAGGGTGCCAACCTCAGGGAAGTGTCCGACGCGGCCGTGCGGGCCTGCTTCTCCAACTCCGGCCAGCTCTGTATCTCCATCGAACGTATCTACGTCGAGAAGTCGATCGCCGCGGAGTTCACCGAGAAGTTCGGTCAGCGGGTGCGCAACATGAGCCTCGGAGCCGACTACGAATTCGGCATCGAGATGGGCAGCCTCATCTCCGAGGACCAGATCAAGACCGTCTCGGCCCACGTCGACGACGCCAAGGTCAAGGGCGCGACCGTCGTCGCAGGCGGCAAGGCCCGCCCCGACATCGGCCCGCTGTTCTACGAGCCGACGCTGCTGGCCAACGTCACCGAGGACATGGAATGCGCGGCAACCGAGACCTTCGGGCCGCTGGTGTCGATCTACCCCGTCGCCGACGTCGACGAGGCCATCGAGAAGGCCAACGACACCGAGTACGGACTCAACGCCAGTGTGTGGGCCAAGACCAAGGCGCAGGGCGAAGCCATTGCAGCACGGCTGCATTCGGGCACCGTCAACGTCGACGAGGGCTACGCACCGACGTGGGGCACCACCGGCGCTCCGATGGGCGGCATGGGCGTGTCCGGTGTCGGACGCAGGCACGGTACCGAGGGCCTGCTCAAGTACACGGAGTCGCAGACCATCGCGACGACGCGTCTGCTCAATCTCGGTGGGCCGCGCGGACTTCCGCCGAAGCTGTGGGCAAAGATCATGCCGCCCTTCGTCAAGGCGCTCAAGTACATACCGGGTCGGTAAGCAACGTCGGCGACGGGGGAGGGGCTATCTCGCTCGTAGGACCGAGATGCTCAGTGCCCTGGTGTAGATCGAGTCGGTGTAGATCGAGTCGGCTTCGACTCGATCGAACATCGGCCACGACTGCCGATCGATTCCCTCGTCGTCGAACGTCGCAACGGGTATGTCCCACACGGTGGATCCGGTTCTGACGTCGATTCCGCGCAGCACTTCCGGTCCGAACAGCGTGGCCACGTCACCGTCGAGCGCGCCGACCTCCGCGAAGGTTCCCGATTCGCGACTCCACAGCGTGTTCCCGGTGTCGAGGTCGAGCGCGGATTCGGTGGCGGTGTCGTTGTTGCGCAGCAGTGCCACCGAACCCGTGATGGCGTAGGCCAGTCCGTGCGTGGACAGGAATGCCGCGGCGGGGGCGGTGATGTCCGACGGAACAGCCCAGGCCAGACTCTCGTCGGTCCACACGGGTTCGGGATTCGACGGCCGATAGCCGCCCGTCCCGAGCAGTAGCGGGCTCTCCTCGGCGGGGGAATCGAACGTCGGCTGCTGCAGGGTCACGGAATCCGTTGCAGCGAGCACGGTTCCGTCGGTGTCGACGATCTCCGAACCCACGATCGTGTTGGGGTCCGAGCAGTCGGTCCGCACCACCCGCACTGCGCCGTCGCGCGCGGCGTTGCCCGAACGAGCGCAGTCGGGAATCGTTCTGGACCACAGGTTGTCGCCGGTGTCGAGGTCGAAGGCGAACACTCCTCGGCCGTCGTCGAACAGTCCGATTCCGTTCTGGGTGTGCAGCCTGGACGCGAACGGTGCACCCGGCGAGGCCGTGGAATCGAACTGCACCGACCAGTCCGCGTCGAGGGCGTCCGCCGTGCCGCGAGACACCGTCGCCCTGGCACCCTCGCGCACCGCCCGGGAGGCGTACACGTGGCCGTCCGCGGTGGTCAGACTCGTGATCGGAAAGGTTGCGTCCCGAGTACTGGACTCCCCGGATTCAGCGTCGACAGTGAGGATTTCGGATGTCGTGCCGGTGTTGCCGCGGTAGCAGACGATCTGCCCGTCGACGAATTCCTCACCGCAACCCACGACATCGTCTGCGGGGGTGCGCCAGAGCACCGAGCCGTCCGCGATGCTCAATCCCACCAGGGTCGCGTCGACGAACTCTCTGCCGTCGAGACGGCCGACGAGCGTGACGACCGTCGACCCGTCGGAGATGGAACCGGACTCCATCGAATCGGTGGCGCTGCCGTGGACGGGATCGCGAAATTGACCACCTTCGATAACGACGTCCGAGGGCGTGAGGGACCATCCGAGACCGGGAGCAGATCCTGTTGCACCGTCGACGGGGGTGCCGGCCGTCGGCTGCCGCTCCTCGGATGTGCACGACGCGCAGACCAGCGTTGCTGCCAGGAGCGCGGCGGCGGAGATCCGGAGACGACGTGTCACGAAGGATTCTCCCGCCTGTGCAGAACCGAAAGAAGGTGGCCGGTCCGTTCTTCGAAGCATAGAGAACGAAAATTCCCCGCACTCCCTGTGGGGGTGCGGGGAACTGCCGTGACGCGTGGCCTGGTCGACGCTGGGCCTAGTTGACGCTCTGTCCGTTCAGGCCGGCGTGTGCGTAGTGATTGCGGCTGTCGGGAATGTGGTTGTCTCCCAACACTCGAGCAATCTGCTGCTCACTGAGTCCGAGGCGACGGAGCCGCTCGCACACTGCATCGAAATCGAGCATCTTCGCGTCGAGTTCCTGCTGCAGTTCGATCACCTCGGCGCGGATGGCCTCGGCCTCGTCCAGTGCGGCCAACGTGTCCTTCGGCTCCGGCAACAGCAGAGCGAGCAGTCGATCACGAGCATCGGTGCTCAGGCCCTCGAAGGGACGCTGACCCGGCTGAGCCTCGTGCCGACCCTCGGCGCGACGATCGGTGTCGTACTCGGCGGAGACGTAATCCTGAGTGGCACCGAAGGACGGAATCTCGGCGAGCTGACCCTGCGGCTCGTCCTTCGGTCCCTGTGCGGGGGCCGACGCGATGTCGATCGTCTGGCGCAGTGGGCGATTCGGAATGAAGACGACTGCGATCAGCGTGACGATCGCGACGAAGCCGGCGATCATGAAGATGCGACCGGTTGCGTCACCGTATGCGGTGCGGACGACTTCGAGGACCGGAGCGGGCAGTGAGGTGAGATCGAGTGATCCACCGCCGCCCGACGAGCTGTCGACGCCGAGCTGGGCCAGGCCGGCTGCGGACTTGTCGGCCACCCGGGTTGCCAGCAGCGATCCGAGAACGGAGACACCGATCGCGCCGCCGAAGGTACGGAAGAACGCAACCGTCGACGATGCCGCACCGACGTTCTGCACACTGACCGTGTTCTGCACTGCGAGAACGAGATTCTGCATCAGCATGCCGGTACCGAGGCCGACGATGGTGATGAAGATGCCGACCGTCACCAGGCTGGTGGCGTGATCGATGGTGCCCAGGAGCAGGAATCCGATCACCAGCAGGATGGAACCGGTGACGATGAACGGCTTCCACTTACCGAACTTGGTGATGAGCTGACCGGAGCCGACGGAGGCGACGAGCATGCCGAACACCAGTGGGATGGACAGCAATCCGGCCTCGGTCGGGGTGTAGCCGCGAGCGGTCTGGAAGTACTGGCCGAGGAAGGTGGTGGCTCCGAAGAGGCCGACACCGACGGCGATGGAGGCGACGATGGCCAGGCCGGTCGTGCGCTCGGTGACGATCTTGAGCGGGATGATCGGCGACTTGTGCCGAGCCTCGACGATGATCGTCAGAATCAGCAGCAGAACTCCGCCGCCCACCAGGTAGGCAGTCTCGCGGGAGAGCCAGGCGTAGTAGTCGGCCTTGCCTGCGAACGACACCCACACGAGGAGAACGGAAACGCCTGCGGTGAGCAGGAGTGCGCCGAGCCAGTCGATGGAGACGTTGTCCTTGCGGACGGTCTTGATGTGCAGGGTCTTCTGCAGCAGGCCGAGAGCGACAACTGCCAGCGGCACGCAGACGAAGAAGCACCAGCGCCAGCCGAGGGGGCTGTCGACGATGACGCCGCCCAGGATCGGGCCACCGGACATCGACACGGCCATGACTGCACCGGTGTAGCCGGAGTAGCGGCCGCGATCACGCGGCGAGACGATGGTGCCGATGATGGCGATCACGAGAGCCGTCAGACCACCCATGCCGATGCCCTGCACCACACGTGCGGCCAGCAGGACCGGCACGTTGTGTGCGAAGCCGGCGATCAGAGAGCCCGCGACGAAGATGACGATCGCGCTCTGGACCAGCACCTTCTTGTTGAACAGGTCGGCGAGCTTGCCCCAGATGGGAGTGGACGCGGCATTGGCCAGCAGGGCCGTGGTGATGACCCAGGCGTACGCGGTCTGCGAACCCTTGAGATCACCGATGATGGTGGGCAGTGCCGTCGAGACGATGGTGGTGCTCAACAGCGCGGTGAACAGCGCGGCCAGCAGGCCGGTGAGGGCTTCGAGGATCTGGCGATGCGACATCGCGTCGGGATCGACGACTGCCTGATTGGGCGGAGTTTCCGCAGATGTTGTCATGTTCTATCTCGCAATCAATTCAATGCGGGCCACGTCCTGGTGCTGAGCGTGGGCGTCTTCGGTGAAGGTGTCGTTCAGTTTGCGGATCGAGTCGAGTGCTTCGAGTGCCTCGGACTCGCTCCAGCCGCTGAGCATTTTTGCCAGGCGGCGTGCGCGTCTGTCCCAAATTTGCTTCAGTCGAACCTGACCGAGGTCCGACACACAGACCCGCGACGCACGTTTGTCGTCGGGATCCGGATGTCGATCTATGTAGCCGAGGTCGACGAGATCTGCGATCTGCCGGCTGAGGGCGGACTGACTGACGCAGAGCCTGCTGGCCAGGTCGGTCTGTCTGCATTCGCCCTCGGTCGCCAGGATGGCCAGAACTCCGGTCAGGGCCTGCGGTAGGGGTGAATCCTCGACTCCGGTGGTCACAGCCCGCTTCAGCGTGCGCCCGAAGAGAAATACCTCTTCGACCAACGACTCCGCTGTCGTGGATTGAACTGCCATGAGTGCTCCAACGATGAGGGTGATTTACTTGCTGTCTGCAACCATATATATACATACATGCGCTAAGCAAATAATATTCCTGTCTCGTGGGTCACAGGGTTGAAGTCGAATCGCGGTCAAGGGAGGTGGACGACGTGGACGCGGCCTATAGAGCTGCCGTCGACGCGGATCTCGAGATCGTCTACGAGATCAGCAACGAGGAGTGGGGCGTCCGCCGATTCTTCTTTCGCGATGCAGGCGGCAATGTGGTGAACGTGCTGTCTCACCTGTGACCCGGATGCAGCAACTCTCCGCGCCGGATGCCGCGAAGAGTGCGGGTGGCCACGATGATCCAGGCGGCGAGCAGTAGGACGTACAGGGCAACGGCCAGAGCCTGCACCGCACCGAAGTTCAGCGCATGACCCAGTGCAGTCGCTCCGGTGACGCAGGTCCCGATGGGGAACGTGAACGACCACCACGTCAGCGAGAACCCCAAGTTTCTGCGTGCCGCGTGCACGGTCAGAGCAGTCGCGAGCGCGAACATCAGCATTCCGAAGCCGCCCATGACCAACCCGTAGCCGATGCCGAACACGTGTAGCCCGACGGCGATCGACGACTGTGCGCCGGTGAACACCATCGATGCGTCGGTGCCCAGCAGGTTGGCCGCCGTGATCGACTGACCGATCAACCCCAACGTGATCCACACGGTGGGAGCCGCGTCGACGGGCGGCAGACCGCCGTGCAGCAGACGTCCGTAGATCAGAGTCAGCGTGATCATCCCGACGATCAGCGACAGCCCGAACATCGCGTAGCAGGCGCACAGCAGCGCCAGCTGCCACTGGCCTTCGGGTAGGTGCGGAAGCAGCAACGCCCCGGTCGACGCCGACACCATCGGCGGGACGACGGGCATCAGCCACGCGGGCAGGGCTGCGACGTCGCGATGATCGGACGCGGTGATCATCCGAAACGGAACGACGACGCTGGTGAGCAGACCGGCGATCGTCCCAGCGATCCACAGGCCGGCGAACAGCGTGGTGGCCGCGGTCGGTCCGAGCAGATCCGCTCCGAGCAGACCTGTGCCCGCGCCGACGGTGAGCATCGCCATGGGCGGAGCGCCGTAGAACTGCACCATCACCGGGTGCCGGGCGTAGGCGACGGCCCGGTCGCGGTGTCCGGTCCAGTGCATCGCGAAGGCCACACCGATCACGAGCAGCGCCGCGGCGGCACAGGCCCAGACAGCGACCGCGAAGACGTGCAGAGCCGGGAACTGCACCGGCAACGTCGCGGCCGCGGTGGCCACGATGCCGGTCCCCATCACCGCGGCGAACCAGTTGGGGGTGATGTGCTCGAAGGGTCGGCGGTGCGAAAGGTGCTCGGTCGAGATGGCGGCGTGGTCGGTCACGGTCATGTCTTCAGCCTGCGCGGCACCGTGCCCGGCCGGTAGGCGTCAGTTCGTCCACCAGCCATAACCCAGGGTTATGGCTGAAGTCGAGTCTTCGCCGCCACTGTGAGCAACTCCGCGGCCGGTCCACTCGGCGCGCGACCGGACGGCCAGATCGCCCGCAACTCACGACGCAGAGTCAATCCTGGGATCGGTACGCGGACCAGGGTTCCCGCGGCCAGCTCGGGGGCGACGGCCAGTGAGCTCAGTACGGCCCCACCGATGCCTGCCCCGACAGCGGACTTGATCGCCGTCGTCGAGGAGACCTCGAGGAGCGGCGACATCGGCTGTCCGAGACCCGCTGCAGCCACGGCGCTTTCGTAGGCCGAGCGCGTTCCCGACCCCGCCTCCCGCGTCACCAGTGCGGTGGCGACGATCTCGGTGGCCGACGGCGGAGTGGATGCCCAGGAGTGATCCGGTGCCACCACGAGCACCAGCTCGTCGGTGGCCACTGTCCGGTGGTCCAGAGCTGCAGGCACATCGGGACTTTCGATGAAGCCGAGGTCGGCAGCACCCGCGAGCACCTTCTCGGCGACCACCGTCGAGTTACCCGAACTCAGCGTCGGAACGATGTGCGGGACGAGCGTGTGCAGCGTGACCAGCCAGCGCGGCAGAAGATACTCTGCGACAGTCTGACTCGCGGCGATCTGCACATGGCCGATGCGTTCGGCGTGCAACGTGGCGATCGCCGTCGCCAAGTCCTCGGCGGACCGAACGACCGGCGCGGCCCAGCTCGCGACGAGCTCACCGAGGTCGGTCAGTACCGTTCCTCGCGCTCCGCGCCGCAGCAGCGGAGCGCCGACGCGTCTCTCCAGCGCACGGATGCGCGCACTGGCCGCCGGCTGCGACATGCCGTGAGCTCTACCCGCTCGCCCGATGCTGCCGAGCTCGGCGACCGACAGCAGCAGGTCGATGCTGGTGAGATCGGCAACGTGAGGGGGAAGCGGCACAGGGCGAGCCTACTTTCGTCAGTACTCGCCGAACAGGTCCAGCTCGCCCTCGGGCTCGGCGTCCGGGTCAGGGTCGCTTTCGGTATCGATACCGGAGTCGCGCTCGTGCAGCACCGAACCCACCAATGCGGTGACGTCGATCGCGGCGGGATCGGGGATCGGATGCCCCTCGACGAAAGCGAGTCGCTCGGCCGACAGGTAGGCCAGGCGCACGGCCTGGACCACGAGGACGCGTCGTAGACCCTCGGAGACCTCACCGCGTTCGCGAGTGACCGCTGCCAACCGTGAGATGGTCTCGGCGCGGCGCGCGATGCGGATATCGGGATGTCCGCGCTCGCGGCGGGTCTGCTCGGAGATCAGCGACCGACGCAGTGACGCGGGGAGCGCGATGGGCTCCGAGACCGGCGGAATCTTCTCGTTGAGGATCGCCTTGTGCCGCGACTTGTCGATGGCCTCGAGGTATGCCGTGTACTCGTGAGCATTCAGATCACGCTCGGCGGCCCGGAATTGCTCTGCGCCGTCGGACTTCTTGAGATCCTCGTACTGCCACAGCGGCCAGATCTCGATCTCCGCGACCTCGAAGACGTCGAGCACTCGCATCGCGACGGCGTCGGTTCGCTGGTTGGTCAGGTGACGCTGCACCCGGACGCTGAGCTTCTCCTTGGTCTGCCCCACGTAGATCGGCTCGCCGTCGTAATCGTAGAACGCATACACGCCCCACTTGGCCGCCGACCACACCCGACCCCGATCGTCCTTCTCGCCCAGCACTTCTCGCAGAGCCGTACGAAAGGACTGCACGTCGTCCGCGGGAAGAGTGCTCTTGCGCGGCGCGACGGCAGACGACCGCAGCGAGGACTTACCGTGACTGGACATGCGCCGCAGTCGTATTCGCCGCAGTCGAACTCAGGGTCCCGTTGACCAGCGGCATCAGGTAGTGCTCGGCGAGCCACGCGACCACGGGAACGCACACGGCATCACCGAAACCGAAAAGCGCCTGGTTGTTTCGCAGACCGTCGAGTGTGTACTCGCCGGCACCCATCAGGCGGGCGTATTCGAGTGGCGTCATCCATCGCACCTGCAAACGGCCGTTGCCCATCTTGACCACCGCTTGCTTGGACGAACCGCCGCGGGCGGTACGGAGGCAACCGGAGATGTCGTCGGGACGCGCCTCCCACACGGCGACGCCGTTGCGGGTGCGACGGTAGGCGGTGCGGTAGCTGACCTTGCGAGCCTTCTTCAGAATTTCGATGCGCTGCAACTGAATCGGCGACAACGACTGCACGAACGCCGCGGTTCGGGCCGCATCCCACCACCGCTCGTCGCGATAGTCCATGCGCTCGACCACATCACCGAGACCACTGGTCAGCGGAATCGGTGGACTCGGCAGCGGAGCCCGATGCGTCAGCAACGTCGAGTCGCCGTACACCGCCTGCAACCAATCCGGTCGAAGCTCACTGTTGGGATCGCGGGCATCCTCGGGGGGATTCTGCGCCCCGATGAGGAACAGCCGTGGACGTGACTGCGGGACGAAGCGTCGAGCATCGATGGTGAGGACATCGACCGAGTAGCCGAGCTCGTTGAGCTCCCGGACCGCTGCGGCCAGGTCGTCCCCACCGTGACTTGTCGCCAGCCCGACGACGTTCTCGAGCGCGACCACCTGGGGCCGAGCATCACCGAGCTCGCCCAGGACCCGAGTGAAATGCCGGAACGTAGAGGAGTTCTTGCCCGCAAGCCCGGCCCGGCCGCCGGCCAACGACAAGTCGGTGCAGGGAAACGACGCCCACGCCAACGACAGCCCCTCGGGCAGATCGTCTCCTCGAGTGCGAGCGACATCGCCTAATTGGAAATGGCCCGCGTCGTCGCCGAAGTGCTGGCGATACATGTGATGCTTGTCGCGCTCGATGTCGTTGGCCCACGAGACCTCGAAACCGGCCTGCTCCAAGCCCATTCGCACCAGACCGATACCGGCGAAGAACTCCGCGACAGTGTGGATCCGACCGAGCGCAGGTGCCGAAGAACCACCCGGCACCACAGTCAACTTCGGCATGCACCCAGGCTAGTACAGAGTGCCGACAAGGTTTCGGCTACTGCCGGCTCACGCAGTGGTCGCAAGCGCCGCAGCCAAGCCGAACGCCACCGCGAGCAGGCAGACGTGCGCCGCCGCACGTCCCACCGAGTGCTCCACCGTGGATCGGTGTGCGGACACGGTGGGCAACCACGTCCCACGGATCCGGTGAGCCGACGCGATCAGGATGACCGTGACGAGGACCTTGGCGAGAACGATTCGGCCGTAACCGGTCTCGACCACGGCAGTGAGGCCGTCCAGCTTCAGGACCGCGTCCAGCACCCCGGTGGTGGCTACTCCGACGACGCACCAGAACGCGACTCGCGAATAGACCGGCAACAGCGTCGCCCACGCCGATTTGCTCCGCAGACTCAGCGCCATCGCACTCAGAACACCGAGCCACACCGACGCGCACACCACATGCACGGCAACGGCGAAGGACCCGAACGCGAACTGCGACATGTGCCCGGTGATCGGCCGAGCGACCAGGGCAAGGGACGCCAGCACGATCACCGGAATCGGAGACCAGCTCGCCCCCAGCCGATACCCGGCCACGCCGATGGCACACAGAGCGAGCGTCAGGACCACCGTCGCAGAACCAAGACGGCCCACGGAGATCGAGGTGGCGAACGTGGTGAAAGCGCTCGGCGACAACGTCAGTGGCGTACGCCCGGCGGAATCGGCCGCCGCCGCGACCAGCAGAACGAACTCGGCCACCGCCCACAGTCCCGACAGATAACCGATCGCGCGCCACATCACCAGCGAGTCGACGGCGGGGCGTCGGGAATCGGAATTGCCGTCCAGGACAGCGAGAACCCCGAACCCCAACACCACCGAGCCCGACGCCACCGCGATCACCCGTAGCCACGACGACCCACCGGGAAAGGTGGGGTACGCCAGCGCGAACGCTGCCGCGACCCCCAGCAACGTTGCAGCTGCGGCGGCGAGTACCAGCCGAACGCTTCTCTCGCCCACCGCAGCCACGTCGGTGCTACTTCCCGGTCTTCGTCTTGTTCGGGGCTTTCGGCTTACGCAGGGCGAATCCCAATGCCCCGGCGAAGGCCAGGACCGCCACTGCGATCAGCGCGATGTTCCCGTAGCCGCCGAGGAACGAGCCCTCGGACTCCTCGGAAGTTCCCGACGCGTCGGCCGGTGCCCCCGGAGTTCCCGATCCTTCCTGCGTCAGCGTGAATGTCGCGGTACCGCTCACGGGATGCCCGTCGGCCGAGGTGATGCGATACGCGAGGGTGTACTCGCCGATCGGTCCCAGTTCGCCGACGTCGACGACGACGCTCTGGCCTTCGATGCGGGCGTCGCCCTTCGACCAGATGTTGCCGTCGGGCCCGACGACGTTGAGCGTGGCGAACTGCGACTGGGGCACCTCGTTGAACGACACTGATGCCGTCGCCGGAGACGAGTCCAGGGAGGAGCCGTCGGCCGGGCTGTATCCGGTGACCTGCGAGTGCGCCGACGCGATCGGTGCGGCGACCAACAGCATCAGCAGTGCTGCGACCGAGACGACCAGCGCCTTCGTGGACAGGACGAGCGACCTCATGAGCGCCGCGCCCGGACCGTCGCACCGATGCCCAGACCTGCGCCGACGGCTCCGAGTACGAGTCCGACGCCGGCGAGCCAGCGGGCGGTGTTGTCCTCCGAAGACGCCGACGCCTCGGTGGTGGCGGTGGTCTCGGTATGGGCGCTGCCGTGCCCATCGCCGCTCGCCGCGGCGAGAGTCAGAGTGGGAGCGGGCAGTTCGGGCTCGCTACCGTCCTCGGTCATCGGCTCGTTCCAGTCGACGACCTCACCGTCGGTGTAGGTCTGGGTGGCCGGGAACGAGACGGTCTCCTGCTCGGGCAGCGGGCCCGCCGAGAGCAGGAACTGCTGGAACTGGCCCGGCCCGACCTCGGAACCGGGGTTCGCCGTCCACGTCACCGACACCGCGAGATCGGCGGAGTCCTTCTCGACGGTGGACGTCCAGCCCGGGATGGGCTGTGTACGAGCTGAATTGAGGCCGGGGAGGGTCACCTTGACCGAACTGGTCGAGGCGGTATCGGACTCGGTGGGAACACGGAACGTCAGCACCGAGTAGCCGCCCTGCGCGGCGTCGGGAGCGGAGACGACGACGTGTGCGGACGCGGCACCTGCGCCGATCAGCAACGCGCCGACGGTGGCTCCTGAGACGAACAGGGCACGGGAAAGAGAGCTCTTCATGAATTGGGTCATTTCTGTGCAGAGATGAGCGGAAAAGGATGTCGATCAGTACCGAGACCGCGAGTGGAGCCCGCGGAATGAGCAAAGCGACACCGGGGGCCCGCGACGAGAGATGACCCAGTCCAGAGCGGCGCCGTCTACGGACGGAACCGCGACGGACATGGACACGCGACCGACGGCGGAACCGTCGGGCAGGGGAGTGAGGAGCGCGAGAACCGCGCGAACGATGGACGTGATCGGGCCGTAGAGGCGCTCGGCCGCGGCGATGGTCAGACCGGCGACGACCGAGGCGGCCGCGTGGAAGGCGATCATCGCTGTGCTGGGCAACAGCGAGTGTGCGTGCATGTCGGCCGTACCGCCGAGGCTCAGCGCGATGTGGGCGACGAGTTGGCCTGCCAGCAGGGCCGGGAGCAACAGAACGGTCGAACGTCTGGGCAGGGCCGTCATGGCACCGATACCGATGCCGACGAGGATCAGCAGGGCCAGTGCGGAACCATCGGGCCAACCGCCGCCTGCCATGCCGTGTGCGGCCACCGCGAGTGTCGCGGTGACGATACCGACAGCTCCGCCGCGAAGCGGTGCGGCTGAGCTGTCGGTCATCGGTTGTGCAGGGGTCAGCGCACGCCGAGGCGGGCGAGCAGGTCGGCCTCGATGCCGTCGAGCTCGGCGGAGATCGCGGCGTGTGCGGTCTTGCGGCGAGCGGGCGGCATCTGCTCGGACGCGCGGACAGCGGTGGTCAGATCGTCCAGACGCTCGCTGATCGCGGCGCCGAAGCTCTTGGTCTCGGGATCGGAGTGGCGCGCACCGATGGTGTCGAGCGACTTCTCGGCACCGGCGATGCGGGCGCTGAGCTTGCCGCCGTGGCCGGTGTACTCGCTGAGCTGGTCGGGAGCGACCCCGAGCTGCTGCGCCTTGCGGCTGTCCAGCTGCGCGCGCACGACCGTCGCACCGCGGTAGAGGATGGGGGCCAGCACCGGAATCAGCAGCCGAGCGATGCCGAGGTACTTGCGAATCTGGGCCACGCTGAGCGTTCCCTGCACCGCAGCCTTCTGCTGCGCCTTCAGAGCAGATACCTGGGCCTTCTCGACGTTCTTCTGCGACTTCGCCTCCACCGCGCTGAGCTTGCGCTGCGCCTTGGCGATCGACTTCAACTGCTTGCGCTCGTTCTTCGCGCCCAGCTTCGCTTCGAGTGTTGCCTTGTGCTTGAGCGCCTTGGCCTCTGCCTTGCGAGTGGCTCGACCCTTACGCTTGCGGAACAAACCCATCGAAAAGGCTCCTGACGTGTGCTGCTAGGCGGGAACAGTGCGTTGCCTACACCCTATCGGGCAGGTGATCGTTCCTGGCTGTCGGAGGGCTGACCTAGTGTCTAACAGTGTGAACGGTCAACGAGGCGCGGCAGCCACATCACCTGTGCCCGTGCTGCTCGACGCCGGGTCGTTGACGCGCTGTCGGCATCGGCTCTATCTCGACACCGCGTACGGATCGTTGCTGCGCGGAGAACCCGAGAACCCCGGGGTGCGGCAGCGCCGAGAAGCCGCTCAGGCCCATCGTGAGAACGTCCGCGCGCAGCTGGCCGTGGACGATTCGATGCTGTGGACCGAGATCGACCGACCCACCGCCCGAGACGCTGCCGACGCCACCGTCGCCGCCTGCCGGGCCGGAGTGGAACGCATCTGGAATGCGGTACTGCCCCTCGAACGCGACACCGGCCGACGCGGTCGCAGCGAACTGCTCGTCCGCGACCCGGCGGGTGGATACATCCCGGTGATCGTCGTCAACCACAAGGTCACCGACCCCGGCCGCGGTGCGCGCACCACCCCACTCGACCAGTGGTCTCCGTCGATCGACGAGACCCGAAAGGTGCGCAGTCAGCTACGCGACCAGCTCAGGCTCGCGCACCTGTATCGCATGCTGGCGCACGAGGGGCTGGCCACGGCCACGCCCGTCGGCGGCGCGGTGGGCTACAAGGGTGAATGCATGTTGGTGCACGATCTCACGACGGTCCTCGACGAATACGACACTCGCTTCGCGGACCGGCTCTCGGTGGCCCAGGGCATCTCGTTCACCGTTCCCTCCCAGGTGAGCGAATGTCGGTCGTGTTCGTGGTGGTTCGATTGCAAGCCGCAACTCGAGGCCGTTCGTGACGTCTCACTGGTCGCCTCCGGTTCCCGCGCCGATGTGCTGCGCAGCGCCGGCGTCCGCACCATCGACGAGTTGGCGCAATGGACCGGCCCGGCTCCCGAGGAGTGGCCTTTCGGGAACTTCGACGACGCGGTGTCCGCAGCGCTGGCCTGGCGAGCGGACGTGCCGTTGCTGCGGCGCTCGGAGACCGTCTCGGTGCATCGCGCCGACGTCGAGGTGGACGTGGACATGGAGAGCTACCAGGAACACGGCGCGTATCTGTGGGGCACGCTGCTCACCGAGGCAGGCGGTCCGCCGCCGTCGTATCGAGGTTTCGTCACCTGGGATCCGCTGCCGACCGTCGACGAGGGCCGCTCGTTCGCGGTGTTCTGGAACTGGCTGATGGACACCAGGGCCGACGCGGCCGCGCGCGGCAAAACCTTTGCCGCGTACTGCTATTCGCGGCAGGCGGAAGACAAGTGGCTGCTCGATTCGGCCCGCCGTTTCGCGGACGTTCCCGGGGTTCCCACCGAGGCGCAGATTCGTGAATTCATCGACAGCGAGCAATGGGTGGACATCTACCAGGCCGTGAGCGATCAGTTCATCTGCCCGAACGGCAAGGGACTGAAGAAGATTGCGCCCGTCGCAGGGTTCGCGTGGCGGGACGACGAAGCCGGCGGCGAGGCGTCGATGGGGTGGTATCGGGAAGCAGTCGGATACGACGCGGAGCCCGACCACACGCAGCGCGAGCGACTGCTTGTCTACAACGAGGACGATGTTCTGGCGACGAAAGTGTTGCGCGAGTGGATGTCCGACCGCGCGGAGAAGGAGATTCCTACGGTGGCGGACCTGCGCGCTCGCGCGTGACCCCGCCTCGATCGGCGGGGCCACCCGGAGTGGTCAGTGATTAACGCGGAGCCATGCGGATTGCGCCGTCCATGCGGATGGTTTCGCCGTTGAGGTAATCGTGCTCGGCGATCATCTGGACCAGCTGCGCGTACTCGGTGGGCTGCGCCAGACGCGAGGGGAACGGCACCGATGCCTCGAGGCCCTGACGGTATTCCTCGGTGACGCCTGCCAGCATCGGGGTGTCGACGATGCCGGGGGCGATGGTGTTGACGCGGATGCCGACCTGGGCCAGGTCGCGAGCGGCGGTGATGGTCATCGCGTGCACGCCACCCTTGGACGCGGTGTAGGCGATCTGGCCGATCTGGCCCTCGAACGCCGCGACCGACGCGGTGTTGATGACGACGCCGCGCTGGCCCGCGTCGTCGACGGTCGACTGCGACTGCATCCGGTTCGCGGCCAGCCGCATCACGTTGAACGTGCCGAGCAGGTTGATGGTGATGACGGTGCGGAACAGCTCGAGATCGTGCGGCCCCTTCTTGGACAGGATGCGGCCGGCCCAGCCAACGCCTGCGCAGTTGACGACGATGCGGAGGGGGACACCGGATGCGACGATCGTGTCCAGTGCGGCCTCGACCTCTGCCTCGCTGGTGACGTCCGCAGGGAGCAGTGTCACTCCGGCCGGGACGCTGTCTCCGGCACGCTCGATGGACTGCGGCAGATCGAGCCCGAAGACGGTGACGCCGGCGGCGGCCAGACGTGCGGCCGTTGCGGCACCGAGGCCCGATGCCCCGCCGGTGACAAGTGCTGCTGTTCCTGAAATCTCCACGTCGTGGATCCCCTTCGCTCACAGTGACGGGCCGCGGCACAGGCAGCGACCTCGTGGTCGTTCTGCACCATAACCGGCGGGGAACCTCAGGTACCGACGGGTGCCGTAGATCCTGTCAACGCCGGATGTGACCGGTGTGGTCGTACTCGACTCGGTGCGCATTGTCGCCCAGGTCGTCGAGCAGAATCGTGGCCGCCACGGGACGGCCAGGAGGCAGGAGGCGGACCGTCACCGCGCCTGCCTCTGCGGCATCGAGTGCCCTCGCCGTAGCGGCCACGATGCGGTCTCGGACGTCGTCGTCGAGTGCGTCCGGGGACCGATCGTCGAGCATCATCACCTCCACCCCGCGGGCCCGCGCGGACCTGGCGGCGCGAGCGAGATCGGGCCGAACCAGACCGCGGGCGCGCAGGGTGTCGCGAAGTTCGGCTTCGAGAAGCCGACACGCGAGGACTTCCTCGTCGGTGGGATCGGGACCGTCGGCGATGCGTTGGAGCAACGGACGGGCCAACGCGTCGAGACTGGCCAGGCGAGCGTCCCGTTCTTCCAGCGCCGCCGCCGCCGCGGCCTGGGACGCGATGCGCACTGTCGACTGCGTACGCAGCGCGAAAATCGCCGCGGCCAACGGCCGGATGGTGAACGCGAAGAACGTCGCCATCAACAGCGGCGCGATGTTGATGGCGCTGAACGAGAGCCCGTACAGAAATCCCTGACCCGTCACCACCGCCCATCCGATGGCGACGGACATGGTCAGTGCCAGCCCGAGCCACGCGGCCGGCGTGCGGCCGCGGACACACATGAAGGTGTAGATCACCACGGACATTCCCAGCGGCCAGGTCTGCAGGCTTCCGGCCAGTGGAACCGGCAGCACGGCGAAGACCAGAGCCGCTGCCACCGGGCCCGATACGGTCATCAGTACGGTCGACCGCGCGCTCGGCGGATCACCCGGCGCGCGGAGCAACAGGATGACCGCGGCCGAGAGCGCAAGCACCGCTGCGTATTCGGGCCACACTGCAGACACCCCGGTCAGGGTTGCGGATGCGGACACCAGGCAGGCGAGGACGAAGAATCCGGCAACTGCATACGCTGCTGCCGACTTCATCGCCAGCAGATCGCGGATGTCCTGGCCGTTCATCGCTTCCAGCCCAATCGCACGATGGTGCCTGCGGTGGAGGATTCGATCTCGGACGATCCGCCGTCGAGCTGACGCATTCTGCCCTCGATGCTGACCGCGACGCCGAGTCGGTGGGGCGGCACCGAACGTCGATCGAAGCCGATGCCGTCGTCCCGCACGGTGATGTGCATCGACGACGGGTTCAGCTCCACGGCAACCGAACGGTGTGATGCTCTCGCGTGAATCAGGCTGTTGCGGAGCGCTTCTGCCAATGCGGCAGCGATGGCTCGGACTGTGTCGGCCGGGTAGACCTCCGTGAGCTCGAGCGCGCCCTCGTGCACGGTGAATTCGATCGACTCGTCGACTGTCGTTGCGGCAGAACGAAGCTGGGCCAGAGCCTCGTCGGCCGAGAACGTCTCGGAGACGGTGCCGGTGGTCAGGTGATCCAGATGCATCAGAGCCGAGCGGGCCTGACGGGCCAGGCTGGGCGTGCGGCCATGGCGAGCCACAGCCAGCAGCGACGACATGACCTCGTCGTGGATCAACGCGTCGAACCGTTCGCGCTCGACCTCACGTGCGGTGGCCGCAGCCGCCCGGGCTGCGTCGTCGTGCGTCGTCGAGATCGTCGCGTCGAGAATGCGTCCGGTGCGTACCGCCGCCAGCGTGGCGGCCACGAACACCGTGCAGAACATCATCGAAAAGAAGATCTCCGCGATGATGTTGCTGCGGGGGAACGGCTCTCGCACAGCCTGATTCATCAACTGTGCGAGGACAACGCTGACGCTCATGTGGACGAACGCCGGGACGGGTCGCCACACCGTGGCGGCGGCGAGTGCAGCCAGGCCGGGAAACGCCGCGAGAAATGTCGGGGCCTGGTCGAAGGTGGCACCGTCCCAGGCCACCCACCACAGCAGGGCCATGATCGGGAACGTCACTGCTGCGATCGAACCGGCGATCCTGATGGCGGTGATACTCGGCTGAAAAGTGATGGCCCCGAATGCGAAACCACTGCCGAACACGACCACGACGGTGACCGGAGTCCACCAACCGGGAACCACCTCGCTGCTCCGCGCGATATCCGGGATCAACAGCAGCAGATAGATGAGATAGCCGGTACCGACGAAACGACCGAAGATTCTGATCAGCCGATCGGTCGAACGGTGCGCTGCGTCGGTCTTGCTCACCTGCTGGTCGTCGTTCATGCACCCCTCCCGGGAGAGGAGTGTAAACCAACGTCAGGCGCGCTCGATGGTGTCCTGCTTCTCCGATTCCCTTGCTGCCCTGGTGCGGGAGCGCCGGACGAACACGGCGACGACTACGGCGGAAATCGCGACGACCGCGCCGGCAGCGATGTACGGGGCTGCGGTACCTGGCATCAGGCCCTCGAAGAACAGGACGGCACCGAAGACGAAGAACAGGATGGCCGCGCCGTACTGGATCATGCGCTCCGGCAGGTGCTTTCCGAGTACCGCGCCGACCACGATGGCGAGAGCATCGGCGGCGACCATGCCGATGGTCGAGCCGATCCACACACCCACCCAGTCGTTGTCGGCGGCGAGAGTGACGGTGGCCAGCATCGTCTTGTCGCCGAGCTCGGCGAGGAAGAACGCCGACGCGATTGCGAGGAACGCGGATTTGGTGACCCGGGAGGCTTTCGCGCCTTCGTCGTCGGACAGGGAGTCGCCGCGCAGCGTCCAGAGTCCGAAGATGACGAACGCGATGCCGCCGACGATGGATATCGCCTCGGTGGGGATCGACACCCCGAGGAAGTGGCCGACCGCGACCGAGACCAGGTGCACGACGGTGGTGGCAACGGTGATGCCGCCGATGACGACGTACCACTTGTAGCGCAGGGCGAACGTCATGGCCATGAGCTGGGACTTGTCACCCAGCTCGGCGACGAAAATGACAGCAAAACTCAGCAACAATGCGGACAGCACAGCAGGCTCCTCGGTCGTCGAATGGACCGAAGGTCTCGCCCACCGGAACTGGCCGGTTCAGGTGCCGGGTCGCAATGAGCGACCAGTATGTCGACACGATGATTGGGGGCTACTCCCCTTCGCTGCATACGACTTTAGGGGCCTCGCCGCGAAATGTCCAATGCGCCAATAAGTTTGGGTTACCGAAAATTCGAGTGCGGACGGCGGTCAGGATGCGAGGAGCATCGCCAAAACTGCGGTGTCGGGATCGCTGATGGGATCGAGACCCACCCGGCTGACCATCGAGGTGACGGTGCCGTCGGATTCTGCCTCGACCCAGGCCGCGCGATGATCGAGCCCGAGGTGTGGCAGTCCGGGGAGCAGAACGCAGCCGGACGCAGCGCCCGCGCATTCAGGGAGCGTCGGGGTCGTCTCCGACGGTGGATGCAGCATCAGCAGTGCCGCAGGTTGATGTGCGGCGAACCGTCCGGGAGCCAACGCGAAATCCCCGATCACCGGACCCTCGGCGACGACCAAACCGACCGTCCCCGGCGCGGGGTCGTCGGGCAATTCCTCACGCACCCCGAAGACCGTCGACGTCGCCAACAGGCCCGGCACCGAGGCCACCCGCACAGCGAGGGCCAGGAACTGTGCCCATTCCTTGGTGGTGTCCGGCCAGCGGCCGGAGATCACGAATCCGCGCAGCAGACCGGCGGCATGAAACGGTGAAACACCGATGAGATCTCGCTCGTCCATCTCGATCGTTCCTCCCAGACAGGTACAGGGCTCGAAGCCGGGTACACGACGTTGGGTAGGAAGAGAATGACGCGAAAACGGCTGGCACACAAGATGGGGAGAGTGCCAGCGGGCTCCCCCCTTCGAAGCGTCAATGGACCACTGCACCCGTCTGAGCGGGGCAATGGTCCATTGACGCTGTCGGTGAAGCGAGTGGTGCGACGACCTACGGGAAGATCAGACCCGGGGTCTTCGACGTTGCGGCCTCGAAACGAGCCTGGACGTCGGCCCAGTTGACGACGTTCCAGAACGCCTTCACGTAATCGGCCTTGACGTTCTTGTACTGCAGGTAGAAGGCGTGCTCCCACATGTCGACCTGGAGCAGCGGGATGATGCCCAGCGGCACGTTGGCCTGCTGATCGTAGAGCTGGAAGGTGAGCAGCTTCTTGCCCAGCGAGTCGTAGCCCAGAACTGCCCAGCCGGAGCCCTGCAGGCCGTTGGCGGCAGCGGTGAACTGTGCGCGGAACTTGTCGAACGAACCGAACTGGTCGTCGATCGCGGCACCGAGCTCACCCTCGGGCTTGTCGCCACCGTTGGGCGAGAGGTTCTTCCACCAGATGGAGTGGTTGACGTGGCCGCCGAGGTGGAACGCGAGGTTCTTCTCGAGCAGGAAAATGGCTGCATGATCGTCGTTGTCACGCGCTGCGGCGAGCTTTTCGACCGCGGTGTTCGCGCCTGCGACGTAGGTGGCGTGGTGCTTGGAATGATGAAGCTCGTTGATCTCGCCCGAGATGTGCGGCTCGAGGGCGGAGTAATCGAAATCAAGGTCGGGCAAGGTGTACTCGGACACGTGGTTCCCTTCTCTAACGACGCCGTACCCATCGTGTGATGCGGGCACGTTCGTCCTACTGCGGATCTTTCGTAGGGTTCAACCCAATCTCATTCCTACCCTCAGTGCAACAGTTGTAACCGAGATGCTTTTCTCGGAATAAATCCGTGTGAACGTCGCAGTCGAATTGTTCGACTGTGAATCCGCTCCGAATATCACGAAACAGTTGCGGAGCGACTGCGGATTGGTCCAATACATGAACGGAACCTAAACTCGCGGGTGTGAACGGGGACCGGCCGAGCCAGAGCACGGTCGACGAGTCCGCCTCCATACAGCGCGTCGACGCACCCCGAGTCCAGATGGACGGTGCCGACCTCCTCCGCGTCATCGCCGTCCTCGCGGTGTTGTACTCACACATTTCGTTCTATCTGCTCGACGACATCGGCGGCGGCTGGTGGATGATCGACGTCGTCAACACCGTTCTCATCGAGGACGCAGGCCTCAACCTGCACCTGTCCTTCGTCGGCGTCAGCATCTTCATGCTGCTGACCGGCCTGCTGATCACCCGATCCGCCATGCGGCAATCGCGTCGGGACTTCATGGTCGCGCGCCTCGCCCGCCTCGTCCCGGCCCTCTGGTTCGCCATCGCCATGGCCGTCATCCTCGTCAAGCTCGGCCTCAACGGGATGTTCAGCGGCCAACCCGGTATCACCAACGGCGAGGCGGTCCTCAGCTTCTTCCTCGGCGGCTTCTTCCTCCGACCCGAGGTCGCCGTCCTCGGTGTCACCTGGACGCTCGTCGTACAGATCGTGTTCTACCTCTACTGCATCTCGATGCGCGGGACACTGAACACCAGGCCCATCGTGGTGCCACTCGTCGGCGCTGCACTGTGCGCACTGGTGATCGTCTACAACCTCTACCTGCCGCAGCCCTACACGGTCCCGTTCCTGACCAAGGTCGCAGGCGTACTCCCCACCCTGTTCCTCGGCCAGATTGCCTACCTCGGATGGGCACGCCTGATCACCTGGCGCTGGGTCGTCGTCGGCGTCATCGCTCAGATCGAAGTGATCCGACTCGCCATCGAAGTCCACACCTTCTGGATGGGCGACACCTACCTCTGGACACTGCTCGTCGTCACCGGAACCGTCCTGATACTCGCCCGATACAACGGACCCATCACCCGCTGGCCCGTCATCCGATGGATCGGCACCCGAAGCTACGCGATCTACCTGATCCACACCCTCGTGCTCTACCGGATCTACGCAACCGTCGAACCGCACCTGGGCCCCAGCGCCGCCGTCCTGGCATTCCTGGCCGGTACCGCCGCACTCGCCGAAATCATGTACCGATGGATCGAACTGCCCGCTGCACGACACATCAGCGCCCAATACGCTCGCCTACGCGCCCGATCCGCCACCTGACCGAGCCCCCCCGGGTACTCAATGTGACATCCAGTGGACTTTTGGGCAGTCAATGTCACGTTGAGTGGACTCGGGCGGGCCGGTTTCTGGAGGGTCAGAGCTGCGGGAGTACCTCGGAAGCGACGAGTTCGAGGTGATCGAGATCGGTGAGGTCCATGGTCTGCAGGTACACGCGTGTCGCGCCGATGGCTCCGAAGCTGCCGATTTTGTCGACGAGTTCGGCGGGGCTTCCTGCGGCACCGTTCTCCCGTAGTTCGGATACTTCGCGGCCGATGGCGGCGGCGCGTCGGGTGATGTCTTCCTCGGTGCGGCCACAGCAGAGGACGAGGGCGTTGGAGTAGACGAGGGAATCGGGGTCGCGGTCGGCGGCTGTGCAGGCGGCGCGGACGCGACCGAACTGAGTCTCGGTGTCGGCCAGCGAGGCGAAGGGGATGTTGAATTCGTCGGCGTATTTCGCTGCGAGTGCCGGGGTGCGCTTCTTGCCTCCGCCGCCGATGACGATTGGCGGGTGTGGGGTCTGCACCGGCTTCGGGAGCGCGGGGGAGTTCGTGACGGGATAGTGCGTGCCGGCGTGCGAGAAGGTCTCGCCGACGGGCGTGTTCCAGAGCCCGGTGACGACGGCCAGTTGCTCTTCGAGTCGGTCGAAGCGTTCGCCGAGCGGCGGGAAGGGAATGCCGTACGCCGTGTGCTCGCTCTCGAACCAGCCGGCACCGAGGCCGAGGTCCACGCGACCTCCGCTCATGGCGTCGACCTGGGCGACGCTGATGGCCAGGGGCCCCGGGTAGCGGAAGGTCGCAGAGGTGACCAGCGTGCCGAGCCGAATGGTCGAGGTCTCGCGGGCCAGCCCGGCCAGGGTGATCCACGCATCGGTGGGGCCGGGGCCGCCGTCGCCGCTCATCGCGAGGTAGTGGTCGGATCGAAAGAATGCGCCGTAGCCGAATTCCTCGGCAGCCTTGGCGACGCGGAGCAGTTCGTCGTACGTGGCGCCCTGCTGCGGTTCGGTGAAGACGCGTAGCTCGATGGAAGTCATGTTCGCCAGCCTAAACAGCGGATTCACAGGACCGCAGACGGCGGCTGTGTCAAATCACCATCGATCCACAGGCCCAGTTGGTACTCGATACACCGCGAGGCCTACTCGGAGCTTTGACCTGTGGATAGAAACCGGCACGAGCCCCGATTCTGTGGATCGATCTGTGGATACTGTGGATAACTTCTGTGACTCCAGTGACATAGGTCATAGCGAGGCAGCGCTTCGGTCGCGAGGACACGGGTGGCAACCCCGCGCGGACGCGTGACAAGATCGAGGTGTGTCTCATCCCGAGCAGTCGCCTGCCGTCACCGTCGATCGTCTCCCGGTGCCGTTCCCGCCGGCGGCCATCCTGCTCGACGTCCGCGAGGACGACGAGTGGCAGGCCGGACACGCACCTGACGCCGTCCACATCCCGATGGGCGACATTCCGTCCCGCGCCGGTGAGATCGACAACCAATCCGAGGTGTACGTCGTCTGCAAAGCCGGTGGTCGCTCGGCTCGCGTAGTCGAATACCTCAATCGCGTGGGCTACGACGCGATCAACGTCGACGGTGGGATGCTCGCCTGGCAGGCCGCTGGTCGACCGATCCAGCGCGACGACGATGCCCACGAAGCGAGAATCATCTAGATGTCGGCACCGCAGGGACGCGCTCAGGCGTTCCAGGTCTGTGCCCGCTGCAGCACCCGCTGGGCTGTAGGCGCACGGCCGGGCACCTGGTGCCCTCGCTGCCACGGCGTGCTGCTGTCACCGGTGTCGACCAGGGCACCCGCACAGGGTGCCCGAAACTTTCGATGGGTGGCCCGCCCTTCGGCCTCGTCGACAAAGTCCGAGCGTCGCAGCCGATCCGCATCCCCGACCCCGACGCCGCACTACGCCTCGACGCCCACCTGGGGATTGCGGGACATCCCGCGCGATCCCGACGCCGATCGCCGCGTCGGTCGCGTCGAGCGGTACGCCGCGAATGCTCAGAACCTGGTCGTCGTCACCGCTATGTTGCTGACGCTGGCCGCATTCGCCGAAGTGTTCCGGTACGGCATCCTGCTGCACAACCGCGAGCGACTGATTTCGCCGATCACCCTGGCCGTGTCCGACGCATTGGTGTACTTCGCCCAGGTCGGCGCGCTCCTCATCGGTCTGGCGGCGCTGATCTCCTCGTCCTGCTGGCTGATCGACCAGCGCAGACGCGCCTTCACCGCCGCCGGCTCCACCGATCCGCGATCGGTGCGCACGATGTTGCTGTTGTCGATGCTGCCGCTGGTCCGCATCGTGATGCCAGGGGTCTACCTCACCGAGGTGGTCCGGCTCCGCGGCGGTGCCGATGCCGACGTGCACCGCGAACTGACACTGGTTCGCGTCTGGTGGGCCGTCTGGGCAGCGAGCAACGCGCTGGTCGTCGTCCAACTGCTGTGGAACCTGCGCGATTCCCTCCAGGCCCGCGCCGACGGAGTTCTGCTGTCGGCATTCGTGGCACTGGTCGCCGCGGTCTCGGCCGTGCTGACCCTGGCCGTGATGCGCCGACTCGAAGGCCGCACGCTGCGCGGCTCCGCCATGTCGCGTCCGACCCGCTGGGTGATCGCCACCGGCACCGAACAGAAACCGAAGCAGCAGTCCGAACAACAGCAGTCCGAACAACAGCAGTCCGAACAACAGCAGCCCGAAGAAAAGCAGCCCGAGGAAAAGCAGCCCGAGCGTGAACCCGAGGCGGTGACGGCGTCGTGAGTCCCGATCGGCGTGGGCCACTGGTCGTCGCGCATCGAGGTGCGTCGGCGGCCAAGAAGGAACACACTCTCGCGGCCTACGACCTCGCACTGCGCGAGGGAGCGGACGGCGTCGAATGCGACGTGCGGCTGACCAAGGACGGCCATATCGTGTGCGTGCACGATCGCCGTGTCGATCGAACCTCGAACGGCACCGGCATCGTCAGTGAGATGGACTTCGCCGATCTCGCCCGACTGAACTACGGCGACGCCGACGAACCCGCCGAACTCCTGACGTTGCACGACCTCATCTCTCTCGTCCTTGACTGGAACAACAAGCCGGTCAAACTCTTCATCGAGACCAAGCATCCCGTGCGGTACGGCTCGCTGATCGAAAGCGCAGTGCTCGCCGAACTGCACAAGTTCGGCATCGGCGCACCTGCGTCGGCGGACCACTCGCGGGCGGTCATCATGTCGTTCGCGCCGTCGGCCGTCTGGCGCGTACGGCGGTCGGCTCCGATGCTTCCGACGGTGCTCCTCGGCGACAGCTCGCACTACCTCGGTGGGGGAGCGGCGACAACCGTCGGCGCCACCGCCGTCGGGCCGTCCATACGGGCTCTGCGCGAGCACCCGTCCATCATCGACCGCGCAGCAGCGTCCGGCCGGGCCAGTTACGTGTGGACCGTCGACGAGAAAGAGGACGTGGACCTGTGCCGCGAGCTCGGCGTCGGGTGGATCGCCACCAACCACCCCGGTCGAACGCGAGCCTGGCTCGAATCGAAGAACGTGTAGGTTTTCGGGCGTGGGTAAGAGCAAAAGAAACAGTGGACCGAAGCAGGACAGCAACCGAGCAGCGAAGCTTGCTCAGCGGGAAGCGGAACGCGCGAGCATCGAATCGGCGTCGGCTCGCCCGTTCGAAGGCCTCGCCGCCGAATGCGACCTGGTAGCGCTGCGCGAGTTCGTCCCGTCGGCTACGGCAACCGCGCCGATCACGGTGGACGGTCGCACCATCACGTTGGCCACGGTGCTACCCGGTGCCGTCGCGGCATTGGTGCGCGAAGACGCCGATACCGTCGAGGGCTTTGTCGGCCTGCAGGTGCAGAACCAGTCGAAAGACGTTGCAGCAGATATCAGTAGTGCGCTCGGCTGGGCGTCCACCGCGTCCCCGGGAGAGTCGCTCGAAGCCGCGAAGATCACCGACAGCACCCCCGCGTTGACCGAGATGCTCGACGCGTCCGCACTGCTCGAGATCACCGTCCATCAGGACTTCAACTGGTGGATTCCCGAAAGTGCCACTCCCGCAGCCGATGTGACTGCCACCGTGGAGCGCGCGAACCAGGCGATCATGCCCTCGGCGCGAATCGAGGCCGACGGCGTCGTCGCGGCCTGGTGGGTGGATGCAGGCGACAAGGCGCACATCCGGTGGGTTCGTCCGGAGAGCGAGGACGACGTGATGCTCGCCCTCGCGCGCCTGCACGCTGCGGGTGATCTCAACTTGGGTGAGGGATCGCGCTACGCCGGTTCGTTCCGCACGCACGGGGTACTGGTGCCGGTGTTCGATCTCGATCCCGAGATGCACCCCACCGAATGGGCAGGGCCCACAAAGGAATTCGGCGAGAAGCTGGGCGAGGCACTGGCTGTCGACGCTCCGCTCACGGCGGCGCAGTTGCGTTCGCGCGACGGCCTACGCGGCCGCCAGGTCACTCTGCGCTAGAACGCGAGAAGGTGGCCGCCCGAACAGAACTGCTTGTTCGGGCGACCACCTCTATGAGCGCGAGGGTTCGCGCGTTACTCGTGGGAAATTGCGACGTGCAATTTACAGCGATCCGCCGGCAACGGTGGGTGCGCCCGAGTCGGCGACCACGCTGGTGTTCATCTCGCGGGCGACGAACTGCTCGAGATCGAACAGGTTGTGGCCCGCGCGATCTGCGATGTTGAGCAGCGTCTTCATGCTGGCAACTTCCTCGACCTGCTCCTTGAGGAACCACTGCATGAACTGCTCGCCGAGGTAGTCGCCCTCTTCACGTGCGGTGCTCGCCAGAGCGATGATCTGCTCGGTGACGGTCTCTTCCTGCGCCAGCGCCAGGGCGATGGCCTCACGAGGATCGGTGAAGACGGACTTCGACGCGTCGACGCCGGTCAGCTCGACCGTGATGTCGCGATCGAGGAAGTACTGCACGATCATCATCGCGTGGTTGCGCTCTTCGACCGACTGCGCGTAGAAGTGCTTGGCCAGCTGCGGCAGATCGACATTGGCGAAGTAGACCGCGGTGGCGATGTACTGCTGCGAGGCGTTGAACTCGTTGCGAATCTGGTCGCGGAGAAGTGCGTGGAATTTGGTGTGGCTGGTTTCCTTGATGTCTGCGCTCATGCTCAGGACAATATGCCTGGTCAGAGGGCATTGTCATCCAAGTCGATCCTTATTGAGGCGAACGTTGCCTAATACAGTCGATCCTAAATGTCGTCTCTGAGCAGGGCGCAAACTACGCCCTTCCGGCTTCTTTCGGGGCATTGGTGGCGCGGATCACCGTGGAGCCGATCTCGCGAGCGACGTACTGCTCGATGTCGAACAGGTTCGATCCGGCCCGGCGAACGATGTTGAGCAGACTCTGCATCGCCGCCACCTCCTCGACCTGCTCGGTGAGGAACCAGTGCGTGAACTGCTCGCCGATGTAGTCGCCCTCGGCCCGGGCAGCGCGCGCCAGCGCCGTGATCTGCTCGGTCACCGTCGACTCCTGAGCCAGCGCCAATTCCACCGGTTCGACGACCGACTGGAACTCCGTCACCACGTCGTCGATGCCCGAGGCGTCGACCTCGAGTCGATTGTCGATGAGGAAGCGGATCATCATCATGGCGTGCCGCCGCTCCTCGGCGGACTGAGCGTAGAAGCGCGTGGCCAACTGCGGTAGATCGTTGTGGTCGAACCACACCGCAATCGCGACGTACTGCTGTGATGCGGTGAACTCGTGCCGCACCTGGGCGCGCAGAAGATCGTGGAACGACGCACCGGGCGTCGCGGCGGGCTGGGCAGACGGCGATGTCATGGTCCACAACCTACATTCAGGGTCGTTCCGCAGGCTCCACTCCCGCCTACCGGCTGCCCATGGGGAAATCAGGGTCGCTCAGGGGCCACCGGTCAGCAGTTCCGGCGGGATCTCACGGTCCTGCGCAATGGCGTCGAAGAATGCCGGAGCGCGAGTGTCGTCCCACAGCAGTACGTTTCCGACGTCGGAGTCCTGGAATCCGCCGACGGGAACCGTCGTGGTCACCGGACCGCTGCGCATCGCCCAGGCCAGTGCGGCGAGGTTCCAGATGTGATCTCCCTCGTCGACGCTCAATGACGAGGCGGTATCGGACACCAGCGGCCACAGCCGGAACGGGTTGAGGAAAGTCGAAGCGCTGGTTGCCTTTTCCAGGAGGGCGGACATGAACGCGCGCTGATTGTTCATCCGGTCGATGTCGGCCAATGCCGTCGCGCGGGACCGCACGAATCCGAGCGCCTCGGCTCCGGTGAGATCCTGGCAGCCGGCGGCGATGTTGATGCCCGCCAACGGATCGTCGATCGCATTCTGCACGCATACGTTGACGCCACCGACCGCGTCGACGATCCCGGCGAAGCCGCCGAATCCGATCTCGGCGTAGTGATCGATGTGCACACCGGTTGCACCCTCGACCGTCTGTACCAGCAGTGGCGGACCGCCGAATGCGAAGGCCGCGTTGAGTTTGTCCTGGCCGTTGCCCGGAATCGACACGTACGAATCGCGCGGCAGGCTGACCATCGTGGGCGCGCCGCTGCCCTCGGGGATGTGGATCAGGATGATCGTGTCGGTGCGGCTCGGGCCCACCTCGCCGCCGGTCGCGAGCGAGGCTTCCTGCTCCGGCGTCAGGCCGGCTCGCGAATCCGATCCGACGAGAAGCCAGTTGGTGCCAGGGGTGTCGCCGATGCGCCCGGGATACGAGGTGAGGGCGTCCACGCGCGTCAACGAGCTGTCGACGTAGTAGACGGCACCGCCGATTCCCAGCACGAGGACCAGCAGCACGATCAGGAAGCGTCGACCCCAGCGTCTGCGCTTGCGCGGCTTCGCGACCTTCGGTGGCCGTGAATCACGCTGCGGCCGAGCGGGTTCGGGGCGTCTCAGCGCACGCTGCGCAGGTGCTGCCGGTTGCCTGCGCTCCTCGGTGAACGGCTCCGGCTGCTGACGCGGCGCATACCCGGTGCGACCCGGTGGATCGTCCTGGGGGCGTGAATACTGACGCGTCGAATTCGGGAGATCCGACTGTGCAGATCGGGGTTCGGGTGCCTGCGACCAGGCCTGCTGAGGGCTGTGGCGTGGGAGTGGCGCCGGCCGAGGCGGCACGTCCGGCCTGGGAGTGGGGCGGCCGTCGCGTCGGATGAACTCGGTGCCCTCCGGTGGCGGCTGGTTCGGGCGATATCCACGTGGGGGCGGCTGTTGGCCGGGCGGTGGGCGGTTGGGTCGTGGCGGGGGCGGCTGGTGGCCGGGCGGCTGCTGACGGGGGCGTGGTGGACCCGGCTGGTGCGGGGGTGGACCTGCAGCGCGACCGGGTTGGGGCGCTGGGCCAGGCCGGGGCGCGGGATCGGGACGACCGTGCCGGCTGGGCATCGATCGGTCCGGTGGCGTGCGGTTCGGTGGGGTGCGGTCCGGTGGCGGCGTTCGACCGGGAGGCGGCGTTCGCCGGTCTGGCGCGCCGTGCCGTCCGTGGCGATCGTCGTCGTTCACGAATCGACTGTACCTACCGCCGCTCGAACGACCGGGTTCCTCGACTCCCGATTCACGGGAGCCACGACAGATGTTCGCGCAGGAGGGCGTAGCCGACGAAGGCGACGATGTCGATCAGAGCGTGCGCGATCAGCAGTGGCCACAGTCTGCCGGTGCGCTGCCAGTAGCGGCCGAACACCAGACCCATGAGGAAGTTTCCGACCCCACCGCCCACGCCCTGGTAGAAGTGATAGCTGCCGCGCAGCAGCGACGAGCACAGCAGGGACGCGTTCTCGCTCAGTCCGAGTCTGCGTAGGCGAGAGATCAGGTACGCCACGACGATGATCTCCTCGGCACCGGAGTTGGCCAGCGCGTACAGAATCAGTGCCGGGACGCGCCACCAGTGGTCGTCGAGGGCGCTGGGAACGACGTTGAGGTTGAATCCGAGGGCGTTGCCCACGAGGTACAGCGCCAGGCCGGGCAGCCCGATCAGTGCGGCCAATCCGACGCCGTGACCGAGGTCGATCTTCAGCCGCGGCCGGGCCAGCCCGATCGCGCGGGGTGCCAGATCTGCTCGCCACAGCAGGTACAACCCCAGTGCGCCCCAGGCGCACAGACGCAGGATGCTCAGCAGCTGGAACAGCAGATCGATCAGGCTGAAACTCGACCGTGACGAGTTCAGCGCCACGGTCTGATCGGACAGGGCAGCGGTCTGCAGCGCGTCCTCGACGAGCGAGAGGATGCTGCTCATACCGCTCAGCCCGAACGTGACCAGAAGGACGATCGCGATCTCGACCTTGATCGTGGTGCGTTCGCGGGCATCGGGCGGTGGAGCCGTGCTCGCGGGCGGCGGTGGCGTCAACCAGCTCTTGAAGTCGATCACCGCACGAGTCTGCCCTGTTTCTCCGAACGTGCGTCAGCCGCGGGCGCGTAGTCCGTTCAGAAACGGGCAACCGGCGAGCACGCGCAGCGCGCGACTGAGCGAGAGGACGTCCTCGACGGGCTCGGCGAACCCCAGCCGGACGTCGTTGTCGCCGCATTCGCCTTCGATCCGCAGCCGAATGCCGTAGCGATCGATGCCGAGCGGCCGGATTCGGCCCTGCCGGAGCGACGGCGGGAGGCGTCGGGCCAATTGGGCGAGCAGGTCCGGGTGGTCGGAGTCGAGGTGCTCGAGCCAGCTGGTCTCCATCTCCCAGAAGGGATCGGGTTCGGCTGCCAGCAGCGTGTCGACGTCGACGGGCTCGGCTCCGGTGCTGTCGGCGACCACGGCGGAGGTGACGATCAGCCGCATCAGCGAGGTGGTGTGCCCGACGTCGAGGAGAGCGGGATGCGGATGTTCGGCGGCCACCGCTCCGGCCATCGGGCGCATCAGCGAGTCCGGGACCGGGCGTAGATCGCCGCGAAGCCACACCAGCGAACGCACCGGTTCACGCAGCGCGAGCGGCGCGTGATCGGTGAGTTCGAGGACGGCGGGGATGCCGGCACGGGAGGACTGCCAGGTGTGCGCGTCGTCGAGGGAGTCGGTGGGGACGGCCAGGATCATCTCGCCGTTGGGTCGCAGATGATGCAGGGACGTGATCACCGGGTCGCTGCCGTCGATGGCCAGGGCTGCGCCCTCGGCGCGCATGCAGGCACTGCGTACGCGTTCGGCAGTGGTCGGTCCGGTGGTGGTGGTTGCGCCGAGCATGAGCTCCTCCGATGCGATCGGTCAGGCGAGTAGGTGAGGCAAACCTAAGTTAGCGCGGTGTGGCGAGGATCGCAAGGCCGTGCACGGGAGTGGAGCCCGCGGAACGACCCGGACCGCAGAAGTGGAGCCCGCGGAACGACCCGGACCACAGGAGTGGAGCCTGCGGAACGACCTGGACCCGGGTCTACCGTGTAGGCGTGCCGATTCCGCTGACCCTCGGTGTGCCACACCGACCCGACCCGAACGCGCTCGTCCACGGACTGCTGCAGCCGATGTGCGCCGACGCCCACGCGCTGGCCGCGGCCCCGCGTGGAGCCGAGTACGGACCGCCCGTCGTCCGGGCGTCGACCCTGCTCGCACTGTCCGACTCGGACGACCACGGACGTATCGTGGTGCATCTCGACATCGACCCCGACGAGCTCCGGGCAGGTCCGACCGGCGGGTACGAGGCCGTCCGGTTCGACGTCGACGCGCCGGCCGAGCACCTCGCCGACGCACTCGCGCTGCGGTTGCCCTCGCCGCTGGTCGTCTTCCCGATGTTCGACGCGATTGACGTGGCCGAGACCGCGGAGGCCGTCGTCCTTGCCCACCGGACTCCGGGCATCAGCGTCGCCGACACCCCGCGTCGCATCGCCGACGTGCTCGCCGTGGTCTCGCACGCCGATGTGGGCCTCGTCGCCCGCGCCGACTCCGGCGACGAGGTGCTCGCGATCCTTGCGGCGACGGTGGCGTCGCTCCGCGGGGACGACATCGCCGCGGCCCTTGCTGCTCCGAACGTCGCCGCACTGCGGGCGCTCATCCCCGAGGCCGCCGAGGCGGTGCGCGAGGTGCTGCTCGGAATCGAGATCGTCGACGCCGCCCGGGCTCGCGACCGGCTCGTCGACGTCGGTTTGATCGCTTCGGAGACGTCGACAACGTAACCTCGAGGCGTGCCTCGCATCGCTTACTTCGGACCATCGGGAACGTTCACGGAGATGGCGCTGGCGCAGTTCGAAAAGCTCGGAACCTTCGGCGCGGTCGGTCTGGACGGGGCGGTCGAGCGGGTCTCGGCGTCGAACCCGCCTGCAGCGCTCGAGGCCGTGCGATCGGGTGCGGCCGACGCGGCCGTGGTCCCCATCGAAAGCTCCATCGAGGGAGCGGTTCCACCGACGCTCGACGCGCTGTCGGAGGGCCGCCGATTGCAGATCGTCGCCGAGACCGAGATCGAGGTGGCCTTCACCATCCTCGGCGGTCCCGGTGTCACTCTCGACTCGGCCCGCACGATCAGCGCCTATCCGATCGCACTCAATCAGGTGCGCCAGTGGCTGCAGACCGCCATGCCCGACGCCGTGGTGCAATCGGCGTCGTCCAATGCCGGTGCAGCAGAGGATGTTGCGGCCGGAATGGTCGACGCTGCGGTGTCGACGCGGCTCGCCGGTGAGCGTCTGAAGTTGCCGCAGTTGGCCGACGGGATCATCGACGTGGAGGGCGCGCGGACTCGCTTCGTGCTGGTGACCGCGCCGCAATCGGTGCCTGCGCGCACCGGCGCCGACCGCACGTCGGTGGTACTCGAGCCGCCGAACGACCCGGGCACGCTGCCGGCAGCGTTGGCCGAGTTCGGAATTCGCAACATCGACCTGACCTTCATCGAATCACGGCCCACCCGTTCACGATTCGGAACGTACAGGTTCTTCATCGACTGCGCCGGGCACATCGACGACCCACTCGTCGCGGAGATGTTGGCCGCATTCCACCGCAAGATGCCCCTCCGGTTCCTCGGATCCTGGCCCACTGCAACAGGATCGGGCGGTTCGGTACCGCCGCCGATCGACGAACACGTGCAGTGGGTCGCAGACATTCGTGCCGGACGCGGTGATCTGTGATGGGCAAACTGATTCTGGTCCGGCACGGTCAGACGACAGCCAACGTCGCCAAGATACTGGACACCTCACCGCCGGGAGCCGAGCTCACCGAGCTGGGGCACCAGCAGGCCGACGCGTATGCGCAGACCTGGATCGGACGCCCACCCGCAGTGCTGGTGTCCTCGGTTGCGTTGCGTGCCAAGCAGACTGCCGGCTACATCGAGCGCGCGACAGGGGTTCCCCTCGTGGTGGCCGAGGGAATTCAGGAGACCTTCGCAGGCGATCTGGAGGACCGCGACGATGCGGATGCGCACCGCGAGTTCACCGAGATCTTCAGTCGCTGGCATGCTGGAGATCTGGCGGCGACCGTGCCCGGAGGCGACAGCGGACATTCGGTCCTGGAGCGGTACGTCCCGGTGCTCGACACTCTCCGTGCGCAGTACCTGAGCGACGACACGGCAGGTGACGTCGTCGTCGTCAGCCACGGTGCCGCAATCCGACTGGTCGCGGCGGTACTGGCGGGCGTCGAGGGCACGTTCGCGGCCGACAACCACCTCGACAACACCCACACCGTCGAGCTGCTGCCGCTGCCCGACGGAGGATGGTCCTGCGCCAGATGGGGCACGTTCCTGCCGCCGTTCGAGGGCAAGGGCAGCGACAAGGCGGACAACCCGATCAGCTAGCGGAGATGCTCACCGGCCGATGCGATCAGCTCGGTCAGGGCACCGATCACTCTGCGATCCGTTGCGCCGGTCAGTGAGCTCCACGATATGCCGTCGGCGGCGAGGGTGGAGGTGGCGACGATGCGTCCGGCTCTGGTGTCCAACAGTGCAACGGGTCTCCCGGCGACGTGGCGGGTGCCGTGTCGGCGGGCGACGGCAGTGATCTCGGTTCTGCCGGTGCAGGTGGCCATCGCCGACGCCAGAGCCGCGGCGCGGTCGTCCGCTATGCCGATACCGCGGAGGCGAGACGCGGTTGCTCCGACGTCGGTCGGTGCCGCATCGAGTGCTTCGGCCAGCAGATCGGTCGGCGCGTTGATGCTGCCCGGGTCGAACGACGCAGCCGAGCCGATCGTCGACGCGAGGTCTCGGGCCGGATCACCGTGAACGGTGCGGATGGTGACCGCGTCGTCCCGCCGCACCGCCGACACCGTTGTTCGATCGTCGGATGCCACGCAGATCCGAGTGGTCGGAACGGGCTCGGCGCTCTCGACGTCGAACACGCGGGCCGAGACGTACCAGCGAGGTTGTTCGAGAACTCGTATCCACTGCCGAAGATCCTCGTGGACGAGGCCGCCGGCCAACAGTCCGGCCGAGTCGAGGGCGCAACGGCCACGTTCGAGCGCGGAATCCCGTGCAGCAACGTCGTCGAAGCGCGGGAACACGTTCAGGACGACGGGTAGCTCGGCGATCGACAGCTCGTCGACCAGGAAGTCCATCTCGTCCACACCGAGTGAGGCGGTCGGCAATGTGTGGCCCACCGGCACGGTTCCCAAGTCGATCAACGGCCGTTCCCGCTGGTGTGGGGCAGGGTGGCGTGGGGCAGGGTCGGATCCGCACCGATGACGGACGGCGCGACGGTGCGGCCGTCCGCGAAGTGCTCGAACTGCTTGAGGTAGTCCGGGGTCTCGTGTTCGTCGTCCTCGGCCTGCCCGCGCGTGCCGGAGGCCGGAGCGCCGGCCGCGCCCGTTCCGCGCTGAGCGAGGCCGCCATCGGCCGAGGCTGGTGGGCCGAATGCGGTCGGACCGCTCTGGGCTGCACCGGCCGGCATCGAGCCACCACCTGTGGGACCCAATGCGGAACCGGGTATTCCGACGCCACCGCCGAGCCCGCCTGCTCCACCCGCCCCTCCGCCGAACGACACCGGACGTGTGGACGCCGGGCCGACGGCAGGAGAGGCCGAACCACCGGATGCAACACCGTGACCGCCGCTTGCTCCTGATCCGCCGGACAGTGCACTGGACCCGATGTTGGACGCGGCGGTGGCCACGGCCGACACGCCGGTACCGGCGATGGAGGTGGCAGCACTGCCGAGCTGACCCGCCGCCGCGGCGACGCCGGGGTTCTGGGTTGCGGCCATCAAGCCGCCGATCGCGGCCTGAACCGGAGACGTCATCAGCGCGCCGTTCGCGAATCTGCCGAGCCCGCTCCCGGAATCGGAGACGATGGCCGGCGGCTGATCGAACGTGGTCTTGACGATGCGGTGCGAGGAGACCAGCTCGAAGCCCTCCATCACCATCGCGGCGCGGATGTCGAGCAGTCGGTCGGCCACCTCGGCCGCCTCGTAGCTGCCGTTCATCACGCCACCGGTCGAGGCGGCGGTGACCTTCGCGGCCTGCACGGCTCCGATTTCGACGAGCGAGGGCATGGTCGCCAACGCGACACCGTACGAGGTGCCTGCGGCCGGGGCCTCGACCGAGAGCGCCGCCGCCTTGACTGCCGTGGCGGCGGTCCAGGTCGCGAAACGGCCGAGCGCAGCCTGAGCGAGCAGAGCCGACTCGCCCTCCCAGCCTGCGGTCAGAGCCGCGGTGACGGCGGCGATACTCGCCGATGCCTCGGTGAATGCCGCGGCGACCGACCCCCACGCGCCACCGGCGACGTGCAACGGCACCGGTCCGGGCCCGAGCAATCGCGTCGAGTTTCCTGTCGCCGTGCGTGGCAGCCACACCACACCTGTCACTCCGAGCGTCATCCTCTAGCCCCCATGATGTTCGAGCGTTGTGTCGAGATTCTTGCTGCGGTCGAGTTCGGTGCGTCAGATGCCGGGTAGACCGGGCAGCCCCCCGGCTGTGTCGTCGTCGGTGGCCACGTAATCCGCGGCCTGTTTCCGCAGTTCCTCGGCCGCCCGGTGCAACTCCGAAATGCCCTGCGCTGCAGCAGGTCCGAAGGTCTCGGCTGCGGTGCCGAAGAATCGTTCGGTCAGCAGCGACACCTCGTCGGTACCGGGTGGCAGTGGCCGCACGGGGATTGCCGTCGCAGTGACAGCCGCCTGCAATCGAGCGGCGACCGCATCGAGTTCGGAGGCAGCGAGCTGCAGTGCCACCGGATCCACCTTGATGACGGTCATGAGCGAGGCTCCTTGATCGAAGAACTTTGCGCTGTCGGTAGGTAGGACGCCGCAGTGTTCGGTTCGGTTCCCTCTGCGCGAGAAAAAATTCAGACGAACTTCTGGGCCACCGAGCCGACAGTCCACCTGCCGCCTCGACGGCTGACTGCCGTACGCGTGAGCGGGGAGACGTCGATACGCCAGAACGAGGACATCGGAGCCGCCAACACCGACACCACCACGGCTCGGACGACGGCAGGAGAGGTCACCGCCAGCGTGCGGCCGGGCGTGGATCCGACAGCACTCAGCCACGTCCCGACGCGAGAGAACAACGCATCGAGGGATTCGCCACCCGGTGGAACGAACGCCGGATCACCCAGCCAGGCCATCGCGTCGGCGTCGGGCAGATCGGTCATCTCGAGGCCGGACCACCGGCCGTAGTCGATGTCGGCCAACGCGGGTTCGATCGAGACGTCCGAGCCGAAGATGCGGGCCGTGGAGGTCGACCGGATTTCCGGGCCGGACAGGACGCGGTCTACGCGGGGTGGATCGGTCACCGCGGCGAGATCGCGCAGCCCCGCGTCGTCGAGTGGTTCGTCGCCGGGAAACCGGCCGGTGCGCATCGCCTCGGTTCTCGCGTGAGCGACCAAGATCAGTCGGGTCACGGGCGCAGTCACTCGACCATTCTGGCATCGAGCCGAAGTCCGCCGACACAGCGATTGACACAGAGTCCAGAGCGATGCCACAGTTCGCTGGTAATACGCGATGTACGCAGGTAATCCGGTGAAAATCCGGAGCGGTTGCGCCACTGTGATCGACGTCGGGCATATGTCCGAATTCGAGAGTCAGAAAACTCGTTCATCGCATGGCCGTCCCCGTTTTCGAGCGGGGACTACGGGACGCATATCCCAGGAGGACAACCATGGCAATCACTCATTCCCCCAGTAATGCGACGGAGTCGGCTGCGCTCGCCGTCATCGTCGCCGCAACGATCCTGCTCGCCTTCGTCGTGCTCTACCTCGTCGGTTTCGATCAGGGCGCGATCTCCCGCAGTGGCATGTACATGCACGAGTTGATGC
>NZ_JBEYIW010000014.1:0-122550 GCF_040636045.1 Rhodococcus sp. NPDC006774
GTGGTGTGGTCCACACCGAGAGTGTGCGAGGCGTCGGTCAGACGCCCCGTCCTCGACACTTCGAGGCGCGAGCAACCGGCCCTCGTCGTAGGTGCGCGGTCCGGAGCCGAAGCGCTACGGGCTGAGGATGGACGCGGCCATCACCCGAACGGACGCGACCAGACCGTCGATGAGGTTGCCGTCGCGGAACGGGCCGAGCGCGGCGGTGACACCCAACTGTGCAACCCGGTCGGTGGCTCGGTTGGACACTCGCTTGCCGGTGCGGATCTCGAGGGCATGCCGATTGGGGTCGACGGCGATCAGGACCGAGCGGATGGCATCGGGTGTGCCGGGAAACACCGAATCAGCACCCGCGGCGGGATCGACGCCGAGATCACCGATGTAGACGTTGAACCGGATCTTGGTCTGCCGGATCGCCTGCGTGAGTGCGTCGTCGAGCGCAACCAAATCTTGCGTCGCGAACGGCAGGTGCTCGGGATTGGTCGTCCCGAACTCGTGAGCAGCCGAGACGCGGCCACTCGCGGTGAGCGCAGCACCGAAGGGCAGGTCTTCTTCTCTGACGTCACTGCGGACGAGTTCACCACTTGCCACTTGCAGAACCTCCGATCGAATCGGCTGTGTCGGCGTCGTGCGAACCGTGGCCTCCGAAGGGAGTCACCTCGTCCGTAGCACTCCACAGCAATGGCTCGCGCGTCCACTCGTCCGTCAGTCGGTAGGGGGGAACGTCCATACCGGGCTGCTTGTCGGTCAAGAAGGACAACGCGCCGATGAGTCCGATCACCGCAACCGGAATCACCCCGAATATCAGCGTGGTCTCAAAAATGCTCACAGGGTGTGACGTTAGTCGACAATTGCGCGTCGGACCACGTCGGGGCCGGTGTTGTGACCCAACTGTGCAGACGCGCCCGCGTCAGGCAGCGCCCTCACCGAGATACGCGAGCCAACTGGGGTCCAGCTCCTTCGTCGTCGCCAGCAGTCGCCAGTGCGGACCCTTCGGCGGCACCAATTGGGCGCGCAACGTCCAACCGATCTCACTGAGCAGCTTGTCCGCCTTGCGATGGTTGCACGAGGCGCAGCAGGCGACGCAGTTCTCCCACGAGTGGCCACCGCCACGGCTGCGCGGCACCACGTGGTCGACGGTCTCGGCCTTGCTTCCGCAGTACGCGCACCGAAACCGGTCGCGGTGCATCAGCGCTGCGCGCGTCATCGGCACTCGCGCTCGGTACGGAACACGGACGAACGTCCGCAACCTGATCACCGACGGCACCTGGACCGAGAAGTCGGCGGACCGAATGAACGGCCCTCCCGGATCGTCGTGCACCACGTCGGCTTTCCCACAAACGAGAAGAACCACCGCCCGGCGCATGGGAAGCGCGGTCAGTGGTTCGAAGGTGGCATTGAGGAGCAGCACACGGCGCTTGACCCACGCCGGTACGGCGTCGTCGCCCATGGCACTGTGGGCCGTCGGCACCACACGCAGCGGAGAAGCCCCCGAGGCCGTCTCACGCTGGTCGTGCGTGGTGCGGCCCTCAGTGGGCGGGAGTTGTCGATGGCGGTGTTGCGAGTTCTTCATGCGTTACTCCAGAGACAGTTGGCGCCCGCGCATGGCTTGCGTGGAACACGAGTCACAGTGGAACACGAATGCACCGTCCACGCACAGCCTTTTTCTCGGCATTTTCTGTTGCCGATCGGTGAACATTTCGCGTCCTCGCGTTCACGATCGACGATCGACGGCTCCATGCGCTGCGTGACTGGCAAGATTTCTGCGTCTCCGTAGACTTTTCGGGTGTCCGTATCAACCTTCCTGTCCGCATCGTCCCTTCCCGAACCGTCGCTGTTGCGAGATCTCGACACCAGAGCTTTCGAGCTGACGGAGACCGGACGCGACTGGTTGGTCGATCGTCCGCTGCAGGCTCTGGGCTATCTGGCCCTCGCCATCGTGCTGCGCCTCGTCCTGCACAAACTGATCGACCGATTCACCCGCAACAACGTCGGGAAGGCTCCGACGCTGCTGCGTCCGCTCCGCGACCGGTCGTCGAGCACCGTCAAGGGTGCAATTCTCAACGAGCGACGCAAACAACGGGCCAACACGATCGGCTCGGTGCTCAAGTCGGCCGTCTCGGTCATGATTCTCACGTGGTTCGTGCTCTCGGTGCTCGATGTCGTGGGAGTCAATGTCGCTCCGTTCATCGCCTCGGCCGGAATCGTCGGTGTCGCGTTGGGCTTCGGTGCTCAGAACCTGGTCCGCGACTTCCTGTCGGGCATCTTCATGCTCCTCGAGGATCAGTACGGAGTGGGCGACGTCGTCGACCTCGGTGAAGCGACCGGCACGGTCGAGAGCGTGGGATTGCGTGTCACGACGATCAGGGATGTCAACGGCACGGTCTGGTACTGCCGCAACGGCGAGGTGCTGCGCGTGGGCAACATGAGTCAGGGCTTCGCGGTCGCCGTTCTCGATCTGCCCGTGTCGCACACGGCCAACATCGACGAGGCCCGCGCAGTCGCCGAACGCACCACACTGGCGGTGGTGGAGTCGAAGGACTTCGCCAGCGACATCCTCGAGCCGCCCGAGATGCTCGGAGTCAACGCGGTCAGCGCCGACACGGTCACCATCCGTATCACGATCAAGACCCGCCCCGGACGCCAATGGGCCGTACAGCGACGACTCCACCAGGAGATACTCCAGGCATTCGACGATGCCGACATCAAGGCACCGTACGCACTGGGCCGTCCGGGTGGGGTTGCGGTCGAACGCAGCAGCTGAGGGACAATGAACGTGACCGACGCCGACCAGGATCGAACAGAGAGAGTGTGATGACCGAACCGCAGCAGACGTTCTACGACGCGGTAGGCGGTGCCGAGACGTTCCGGTCACTCACGGCGAAGTTCTACGAGGAAGTCGCCAAGGACGAGATAGTGCGACCGTTGTATCCCGAGGAGGATCTCGCACCGGCCGAACGGCGGATGCGGATGTTTCTCGAGCAGTACTGGGGCGGTCCGCGGACGTATTCCGACGAGCGCGGTCATCCTCGATTGAGGATGCGCCACAACCCGTTTCGGATCGGACCGATGGAGCGAGACGCGTGGCTTCGTTGCATGCACATCGCGATCGCGTCGATTGGCACCGAGGTCATGGACTCCGCACACCGAGCCCAGTTGATCGACTACATGGAGATGGCCGCCAATTCGATGATGAACTCGGCGATCTGACGGTCCGGAGCGGCGTGGGCTACAGCGATCCGACGCGCTGCGGGCTCTTACCGCCGACGGCGGCCTTGAGCTTCCCCACGCGGGCGCGAACGGAACCGGCCATCTTGAGAGCGAAGCTCACGGGCGCGGGCAGGTGCTGGCGCAGGATGGCGTGCTTGCGTACGTAGTTCTCCACGTGCCACTCCGACCAGGTGCCCGCACGGAACAGTGCGGCATCACCGGGGAGCAGGGTGCGCGGTTCGTGGTCGTCACTCGAGACGGTCACCGAACCGTCCATGATGTGCACGATCTCGTCGACGGCGAAGTACCAGCGGAAGCGTCCTGCCGTGCAGTCCCACACGTTGGTGGTGGTGGTGCCGTCGATGCTCTTCGACCACTCGGCGAGCCGCGCCTGCGGGTTTCCGTCGAGAATCCAGGCCGGCTCGATGGGGCTGTCGTCGAGCGCGATATCGCCGAGTCGTACGGCTTCGATGGTCGAAGTGATCATGGTTTCCGTCGCGTCCTCACCGTCGGGCGCGGCTTCCGCCGCTACTGGTTTCCAGAGCAGAACATACAACACTTTCCCAACGAACTGACAGGAGTCGGTCATGTGAATGAGCACAAAGCTTTACTGTTGGTTGACCTGTAATTCCGCTTTCCGATCGTGCCCGACGCCCCTGAATCGTTCCGCGGCCGATCGTTTGGCACTATTGCCCCTTGTGACCGATCCGATCGAAAGCTCCGAGCTGTTGTGGTGGCAGGATGCCGTCTTCTACCAGATCTATCCCCGCTCGTTCGCGGACTCCAACGGCGACGGCATCGGTGACCTCGACGGAATTCGCGACAAGCTCGGCTATCTCGAGCTACTGGGCATCGACGCAGTCTGGATCGGACCCATCACCCGGTCGCCCATGGCCGATCACGGGTACGACGTGTCCGATCCCCGTGACATCGACCCCCTGTTCGGCAACCTGGAGATCTTCGACGCGTTGATCGACGAAGCTCATGCGCGCGACATCAAGGTCACGATGGATCTGGTGCCCAATCACACCAGCAGCGAGCACCCGTGGTTCCGATCGGCCCTGACGGCAGCGCGCGGGAGTGCCGAGCGAGCCCGCTACATCTTTCGAGACGGACGTGGTGACGACGGTTCGCAGCCACCGAACAACTGGCCGAGCATCTTCGGCGGACCGGCCTGGACTCGCATCACCGAGGCCGACGGCTCCCCCGGCCAGTGGTACCTGCACATCTTCGCGCCCGAACAGCCGGATCTGAACTGGAACAATACCGAGGTGTTCGACGATTTCGCGCGCACCCTGAGGTTCTGGCTTTCCCGCGGTGTCGACGGCTTCCGACTCGATGTGGCGCACGGCATGGCCAAACCGGTGGACCTGGCCGACATGAGTCTCGAACTCAACGCATTGATGAAGAACGACGACGACGATCCCCGGTTCAACAATCCTCGGGTCCACGACCTGCATCGACGCATCAGAGCCGTCATGGACGAGTTCCCCCACGCGGTGACCGTGGGCGAGATCTGGGTGCAGGACAATGTGCGCTTCTCCGAGTACATCAGGCCCGACGAGTTACACCTGGGCTTCAACTTCCGGCTGGCCAGTGTCGATTTCGATGCCGCGACCATCCGCGATGCCATCTCCAATTCCCTTGCCGCAGTAGAACTGGTCGACGGAACTCCCACGTGGACGTTGTCGAACCACGACGTCGAGCGCGAGGTCACCCGGTACGGCGGTGGGGAGCTCGGTCGGGCGCGCTCCCGCGCCATGATCCTGGTGGAATTGGCGCTTCCCGGAACGATTTTCGTGTACAACGGTGCCGAACTCGGGTTGCCCAACGTGCAACTTCCCGACAGTGCGTTGCAGGATCCGGTGTGGGAGCGATCCGGGCACGCCGAGCGTGGCCGCGACGGCTGCCGAGTGCCGATGCCATGGGAGGGGCACACACCGCCGTTCGGGTTCTCCGCCACCGATCGAACCTGGCTGCCGATGCCGCCGGAGTGGGACGGGTACACCGCAGAGGCTCAACTCGAAGACGTCGATTCGATGCTGAGCCTCTACCGGACCGCCTTCGAGCTGCGGGCTCTGCGACCGGAGTTCACCGGCAACGGAATCGATTGGTACGGAGCACCTCCCGGCTGCCTGGCGTTTCGTCGACGCGGCGGCCTGATCTGCGCCTTGAACGCGTCGGAGGAATCGATCCCGCTGCCTCCCGGCGAGTTGTTGCTGGCCAGTGCTCCACTGGTGGACGGCAGGCTTCCGGCGAACGCTGCTGCGTGGCTCGTCTAACGCTCGACGGTGAGCGACAACTGCTGTCCCGCGCGACGAGCGAAGACCGAGCCGTAGCGGGCATCGAGGCGTAGCCAGACCTTCGACACCCGCACACGAACCACCTCGTCGGGCGCGATCCGATCCGGGTCCACGTCGACAGTCATCGGATCGGTGCCACTGTGTGGAACGAAACCCATTGCGGTGAGCGCGAATACCGTCCGCATGGAGATCGAGACGTCGTCGCTGTCGCCCGCGACGTGCAGAACTTCCTGTTCGAGCAACGAACTCGGCGGTCCGTGACTGCTGCCGTGTTCCTTGGCCAGCGCGACGCCACGTTGCGCGAGCTCCACGAGCACCCTGGCGGGCACATCGTCGACGTGGCCGAATCCGCCGTCCGGCGGCAGGGCACCGCGCCAGGCGGAATCCATCGAGAATCCCGGGTCGATCACACCGTCGACCGCCTGCTGGACTGCCGCGACCAACACGTCGGCACCGGCGCTGGTGTCGTCGGGCACAACGGTTCCGGTGATCACCCGAGCCGCGAGCGCATCGAAACCCGTTGCGGCCCAGCAGGACACACCGCCGCCCGCTCGGGTCCGCATACGGATCACCGCAGCTTCGTCCAGACGCAGCGCCCTGGTGCAGAACGTCGCGAGGTTCTCCCGCTCGACCGCATCGGGCACGGTCAGTACGCGCTCATACACGCTGCCAGCTCAGGAGAAACTCACGCTCGGTCGGGGTGAGCCGACGCAACCGCTGCGCATCGATGTCGAACGCCGCGATCTGCGTCGACGCCACCACGGCCGCAGGGGTGTCCAGTGAAGCACCACGGGCCCGCACCTCGTATCCGACGACGAAGTCCACCGCCCGCACGGCGTCGATCCACATGAAGACGTCGAGGGGGCCGTCCTCGTGCCGGAGCTGGCCCCGATACTTCACGTGCAGATCCGCGATCACCGCTCCGTGGCGCAGATTCGCCGTCGGCCTCCCGTCCACCAACAGCCAGGGAATCCGTGCCTCTTCGAGGAGCGTGACCATCCGGGCATGGTTGATGTGTTGGTACACGTCCATATCCGACCACCGGACATCGACGGTGGCGTGAAAGCCCACTCGCTGGGTGGCAGGTCGTTTGTCGGACAGATGGGCGTCGGGCACACTCACGTGGTCGTTCCCTCTTCTCGGTCGAGTGTCGGCGGTGTCGGCAGTTGCGATGGGGTGCGGTAGGTCAGGGCACCATGTTGCGGACCTGTCGGGCAGCGACCGACAGGGTGGCCAGGTCGAGGGTTCCCGACTCGGCGATCTCGGTCAACGCCGCACGAGACCTCGCCAGGCGGGACGAGTTGGTCGACTCCCATTCCGCGATCTTCTCCGCAACCGTCTCCTCCGGCTCACCGCCCGCCAGTACGGCCTGGGTGATTCCTCGCAACGAGGAATACAGATCGTCACGAAGCGCCAAGCGCGCCAACGAATGCCAGCGGTCGCCGCGGGCCAGCTTGGACACCGCGGTGAGCAACCAGTCGATCCCGATGTGCGCGTCGAGGGCGAAGTACAGCTCGGCGACCTCGGCTCCGTCCCGGTCGACGATGTCGGCGATATCGATGATGTCGAGCAGGCAGTACACATCGAGCAATCCGTAGATCCGACGTGCCAGCTCGGCCGGCGCGCCGCGTTCGATCGCCGCAGCCGATCGCGAATCCAGATCGCTCGCTTGATGCCCGGAGATCCACGTGGACACCGACGGCTGCAGTGCCCGCACCTGACCGGCGTACCGGCTGATCTCGGCTCCGACGGCCAGCGGCTGCGGACGGTTGGCGAGCAGCCAGCGCGAGACGCGGTCGAGCATGCGCCGCGACTCGAGCAACAGTTCGGCCGAGACCGCCGTCGGCACGTCCGCTGCCCTGATCGAGTTCCACACCTCGTCGAGTCCGAATATCTCGGTGGCGGCAGCGAACGCGCGAATGGCGTCGGTGCCGGCCGCACCCGAATCCTCGGTCAATCGGTAGGGGAAAGTGATCCCGCCGCAATCGATGGCCTCGTTGGACAGCGTCGTGGCCACCAGTTGCCGCCGCAGAGGATGCGCGGTGATCGCGTCGGCATACGGCTCGCGCAGCGGCTCCGGGAAATACTTGGGTAGCCGCGGAGCGAAGACGTCACTGTCGGGAAGTTCGCTGTCGAGCAGCTCCGCTTCCAACGCCAACTTCACATGAGCCATCAACGTCGCCAGTTCCGGCGAGGTCAGCCCTCGGCCGTCCTGCTTGCGTCGTCGTAGGTCGGCGTCGGTCGGTAGCGCCTCGAGCTCACGGTCGAGCCCTCGGCGCACTTCCAGATCCTCGATCACCCGACTGTGCACGGTGACCAGGCTCGGTGCGTCGAACCTGGACGTGCCGAGCAACTCGTTCTGCATGATGTTGTCCCACAACACCAGCCTGCCCACCTCGTCGGTCATGGACGCGAGCAGCTCGTCCCGATCCTCGCGCGCGAGGTTGCCGTTGGTGATGGCCGTTTCCAACAGGATCTTGATGTTGACCTCGTGATCGGAACAGTCGACGCCGGCGGAGTTGTCGACGGCATCGGTGTTGATCTTGCCTCCGGCCGCGGCGTATTCGATGCGGCCCAGCGCGGTGGCACCGAGATTGCCGCCCTCCCCCACCACCGCAGCGCGGACGTCGATTCCGTCGACCCTCACCGCGTCGTTGGCCTTGTCGCCGACCTCGGCATTGGTCTCCGTCGACGCCTTGATGTACGTGCCGATTCCGCCGTTCCACAGCAGGTCGGCCGGAGCCCGAAGGATTGCGTTCACCAGCTCCGGCGGAGACAGCGCGTCCACGGAATCCCCCAGCCCGAGTGCTGCGCGCGCGGCCGCACTGATCGGGACCGACTTGCGCGTTCGCTCCCACACACCACCGCCCGCACTGATGAGCGAGGTGTCGTAGTCCGCCCACGACGACCGCGGCAGCGCGAACAACCGCTCCCGTTCGGCGAACGAGGACTCACGCTCGGGGTCGGGATCGAGAAAGATGTGCCGATGATCGAAGGCGGCGAGCAGGCGAATGTGCCGGCTGAGCAACATGCCGTTGCCGAACACGTCCCCGCTCATGTCTCCGACGCCGACGACGGTGAAATCCTGGCTCTGCGTGTCGATTCCGAGCTCTCGGAAGTGTCGTTTGACGCTCTCCCACGCGCCCTTGGCAGTGATGCCCATGGCTTTGTGGTCGTAGCCGGCCGAACCACCGGAGGCGAAGGCGTCGCCGAGCCAGAAGCCGTACTTCGCGGCCACGTCGTTGGCCATGTCGGAGAATGTCGCGGTTCCCTTGTCCGCGGCCACGACGAGATAGGTGTCGTCTCCGTCGCGGCGTACGACGCCGGTGGGAACCGTCACCGTTCCGGTAGCGCGGTCGAGATTGTCGGTGATGTCGAGCAACCCGGCGATGAACAGTCGGTAGCAGGCCTTGCCTTCCTCGGCATGGGCCTGACGATCTCGATCGGCGTCACCGGTCACGACCGGAGGCCGCTTGACGACGAATCCACCCTTGGCTCCGACCGGCACGATCACGGCGTTCTTGACCATCTGGGCCTTGGCGAGTCCGAGGATTTCGGTCCGGAAGTCCTCACGTCGATCCGACCAGCGCAGTCCGCCACGGGCCACGGCCCCGAACCGCAGGTGCACACCTTCGACGCGGGGCGAGTACACGAAGATCTCGAATTTCGGCTTCGGCTTGGGCAATTCGGCGATCGACTGCGGATCGAACTTGAGCGAGAGGTACTCGCGATGTTCGCCGTCGACTCCCACGACGAAGTAGTTGGTGCGCAAGGTCGCGCGGATCAGCTCGAACATGCTGCGCAGAATTCGGTCGGCGTCGAGACTGACGACCTCGTCGATCAGTTCCCCCAGCTGGGTGCCGATCGACTGCGCGTTCTCCTCCGAGCTCGCCTCGGGATCGAACTGCGCCTCGAACAACCCGACCAGTAATCGGGCAGTGCGCGGATGCGTCAGCAGCACACCTTCGATGTTGAACTGGCTGTAGGGAAAACCGGCCTGGCGCAGGTACTTCGCGTACGCACGCAACACCACTGCCTGCCGCCAGTGCAGGCCGGCGCGCATGACCAGCTCGTTGAACCGGTCTGCCTCCGCCTCGCCGCTCCACACTGCGGCGAACGCGTCGGTGAAGCGGTGCTGCACTCGGCTCTCGCGATCGGCGGTGCCTGCCTCGGACAACTCCGCGTCGATGTCACCGTCGATTGCCGAGCGCAGCATCTCACGTGAAGCGGAGAGCCCGAAATCGTATATCCAGCAGGACATTCCGTCCGGCCGCACCACGGGGTACGGCCGTTCGTCGTCGACCTCGACGCCGAGGCTCTGCAGGATGGGCAACACCTGAGACAACGAGACGCCCGCGCCGCCGATGTACAGCGAGAAACGCCAGCTGCCCACGGCGGACTGCTCGTTGCGGTAGAGCTGCATGTCGATCGACTCGTCGCCGAGCGCTTCGAGGCGAGCGATGTCGGTCACGGCCCGAGCCGGACTGAAATCCTGCTTGTAGGCCTCGGGGAACGCCTCGGTGTACCGCTGAATCCGCAGCGGGTCGACGGTGCGGTCGAGCGAGACGGCGTCGCCGAGGGAGTCCTCCCAGGTTCTGGTGGTCTCGGTGAGAGCCGCCTCGATCCGGGTGATGTCCTCGGCAGCGAGCTCCGTCGACGCCGTTCCCGGCGCGCGACGGACGGTCACGTGCAACAGAGCCAGGTCCGATTCCGTCACGCGCGCCGTGTAATCGAGAGAGGTACCGCCCAGCTCGCGGAGCAACCGATCCTGAATGGCGAGGCGAACACGGGTGGTGTAGCGATCTCGCGGCAAGTACACCAGCGCGGAGACGAAGGACCCGCTGGCATCGGGCCGGACGAACAGCTTGACCTTGCGCCGACGGCCCAGTGCCAGAACAGCACTCGCGGTCTCGAACAGCCAGGCTGCCGAGGTGGCGAAGAGTTCCGAGCGCGGCATCGACTGCAGCACCTCGAGCATCGCCTGACCCGAGAACGACCCGAGATCATGACCGGCCCGGGCGATCACCGAGCGCACCCGACGCTCGATCACCGGAATGTCGAGCACGTTCTCGTGCAGGGCGGTGACGGTGAAGACTCCGACGAAGCGGTGTTCGGCGGAGTTCTCGGCGTCGAGGACACTCACGAAGTAGGGGTAGACGGCGCGGTGCACCGTGGCCGGACTCGCTCCCTGCGTCAGGGCGACGAGGTCGCGCCGACCGAGCGGTTCCGAACCGTCCACGTCGTGCGCCGCGTCGCGCAACACACCGAGGCTGCTCGACTCGTCGCCGGTGGCCGTCCGTGCGCCGTCGACGCCGCCGAGCCGGTACCGGCGGTACCCGAGGAGCGTGTAGTGCCCGTCGCCGAGCCAACGCAGCAACGCGGCTGCGTCGCGATGTTCGACGGCGATGTCGGACTCCGCATCACCGGCCCGCGGGGCCGCACCGTCGAGGAGATCGGCCACCTCGGCCTGCACCCGACGCATGCGATCGGTGTCGCCGACCACCTGACGCACGTCGGCCAATACCCGGCTCGCCTCCGACTCGACGCGGGCGAGGGCGTCATCGGAGGTGGAGGGATGCAGCTGGACGTGAATCCAGGATTCGCGTCGGCCGTCGGCGGCCAGACCCGTCAGCTCTCCGTCGGCGTCGCGGGCGACCGACAGAATGGGATGAACCACGTCGGTGTACTCGATGCCGAGTCTCGAGAGCAGCGAGATGACCGACTCGACGAGAAGCGGCATGTCGTCGGTGACGATCTGCAGGTAGCTGCCCGCGGCCTGATGGGCAGCCGAACTCGACTCGCTGGGTCGATGGACCGCCACGTTCGCGGTCTCGGGCAGCCGCCGAGCGGCCAACCGAACATGTCGATGAAAGGACGTGGTGTCGGGAGTGTGCGCGGACGCCCCGACTGCCGTCGTGTCCACGTGCTCGAAATACTCGGTACGCAGTGTCGCCAGCTCGGCCAGGAGTCGGTCGTCGAGGCCGTCGGCCCAGTCGTTGTCGGGCAGGTCCAGCGAGCGTGGCATGGTGTTCGAGTACTCCCTCGTGAGGATTTTCCCGACGCCCGCCGATCGCCGGTCGTCGATGACTCCTCGACCTTAGTGTCGAACACCCTGTTACCGCAGTGACCTCGCGGACCCAGCGCGTCAGAACCGGTCGACAGCTCTATCCGACGTGGAGGTACTCGGCGAGCAGACCGCGCTCGCTTTCGTCCAGAGGACGCGACGACGAGGTATCGAGATCGAAGGCGACCATCAACGCCTCGGCATCGGCGCAGACTTTTCCGTCGCGGTCGGTCACCACGTGCCGGACGCCGTACGAGGTGGTCCCGACGCGGGTGATCCACAGCTCGATCGTCAGCGGACCCGAGTCGTCGAGAATCGGATGCAGAAAATCGGTGGTCAACTTGCGTACCACCGCTGCGCCACGCACCCCCGGCCCCCCGAAGACCGCGTTCAGGAACTGAACGCGGCCTTCCTGGAGGTATTCGACGAAGCGGGTGTTGTTGACGTGGCCGAGACGGTCGGAATCACCCCACCGCACCTGAAGTGTGCAGGTGAAGGTTCTTGCCGGCATGTCAGTCCCTGGTCAGCTTCCGGTGCGTGACGCGATGCGGACGGGCCGCGTCGGGTCCGAGGCGTTCGACCTTGTTGGCCTCGTAGCCCTCGAAGTTGCCCTCGTACCAGTACCACGCGGCCTCGTTGTCGCCGAAGCCACCTTCCCAGGCCAGGATGTGGGTGCAGGTGCGGTCCAGGAACCACCGGTCGTGCGAGATGACCACGGCGCAACCGGGGAATTCCTCGAGCGCGTTCTCGAGCGATCCGAGCGTTTCGACGTCGAGGTCGTTGGTCGGTTCGTCGAGCAGGATCAAGTTGCCGCCCTGCTTGAGCGTCATCGCCAGGTTCAGACGGTTCCGCTCACCACCGGAGAGCACTCCGGCAGGCTTCTGCTGATCGTGGCCCTTGAATCCGAACGAGCTGATGTACGCGCGGGACGGGAACTCGGAGCTGCCGACGGTGATGAAGTCGAGGCCGTCGGACACCGTTTCCCACACCGTCTTCTTCGAGTCGATGCCCGAGCGGTTCTGGTCGACGTAGCTGAGTTTGACGGTCTGACCGATCTTGACCTCGCCGCCGTCCGGCTCCTCGAGGCCGACGATGGTTTTGAACAGCGTCGTCTTGCCGACGCCGTTGGGGCCGATGACGCCGACGATTCCGTTGCGGGGCAACGTGAACGAGAGGTCCTTGATCAGCACGCGGCCGTCGAAGCCCTTGTCCAGGCTCTTGACCTCCACCACGACGTCGCCGAGGCGCGGCGGGTTGGGGATCTGGATCTCGTCGAAGTCGAGCTTCCTGGTCTTCTCGGCCTCGGCCACCATCTCGTCGTAGCGAGCCAGACGAGACTTGCTCTTGGCCTGACGCGCCTTGGCACCGGAACGAACCCAGGCGAGTTCGTCCTTGAGTCGCTTCTGCAGCTTCTGGTCCTTCTTGCCCGAGACCTCGAGACGCTCGGCCTTCTTCTCCAGGTACGTGGAGTAGTTGCCCTCGTACGGGTACAGGTGTCCACGGTCGACCTCGGCAATCCACTGCGCGACGTGGTCGAGGAAGTACCGGTCGTGAGTGACGGCGAGGATAGCGCCTGCGTATGCGGCCAGGTGCTGCTCGAGCCACAGCACGCTCTCGGCGTCGAGGTGGTTGGTCGGTTCGTCGAGCAGCAGCAGATCCGGCTTGCTCAGCAGCAGCTTGCACAGCGCCACGCGGCGCTTCTCACCACCGGAGAGGTTGGTGACGGGCGACTCGGGCGGCGGGCAGCGCAGCGCGTCCATCGCTTGCTCGAGCTGAGAGTCGATCTCCCAGGCATCGGCGTGATCGAGCTTTTCCTGCAGCTCGCCCATCTCTTCCATCAGCTCGTCGGAGTAGTCGGTGGCCATCAACTCGGCGATCTCGTTGTACCGCTTGAGCTGGACCATCGTCTCGCCGAGACCGTCCTCGACGTTCTCGCGAACGGTCTTGGTGTCGTCGAGGACCGGTTCCTGCATGAGGATGCCGACCGAGGCACCGGGAGCGAGGAACGCCTCACCGTTTCCGGGCTGATCGATTCCCGCCATGATCTTGAGGATGCTGGACTTACCGGCGCCGTTGGGGCCGACGACGCCGATCTTCGCTCCCGGATAGAAGCTCATCGTCACGTCGTCGAGGATGACTTTGTCGCCGTGCGCCTTGCGCACCTTCTTCATGGTGTAAATGAATTCAGCCATGATGCCCAGCTTATCGGTGCGAGCGGGTCTCCGGCACCACCGCCCGAGCGGGGCCCGACGCGCAGCCGCCGTCCACACTCGATCGCAGGTTCCGATGCAGCGTGGACGGCGGATGCAGCGAGCCCTCAGGCAGGGACGGACTCGCGCACGTCGTCGTCGATGCGATCGTGATCCCGATCCCCGTCCACAGGTTCGGTCGCTTCCAAATCGCCGTCCGTCGGAGCGTCGGATGACACCGTTTTCGTCCGATGGATCGAGACGTTGCAGCGCGCGAGATCCGGTCCGACGGCACTGGCCCGCATCTCGAGATCGGCGCGTTCGACTCCGTCACGGTTGGTGTACTCGTTGGTCCGCAGCTGCCCGTAGGCAACGATCGGGTCACCCTTCATCAGCGACGCTCCGACGCCGCGCACCAGGCGACGCCAGCACGTGACCGTCAGGTACAGGGTTCCGCCGTCGGTCCACTCGCCGGTGTTGCGGTCCTGACGTCGGGCGTTGCTGGCCATCCGGAAGCTGAGGACCTCGTCGCCGGTAGGTGTGGAGCGCTTGACGGGATTGGTGATGACCGTTCCGACAACTGCGCACTGTGCTTCGTACATGGTGTCTTCCCCTCGATCGATGTCGCGTGATTGCGATCGAGATCGACACTGCTACGCGGGGAACGTCCGTGGTGAACGAGTTGGCGAAATGTGGACAACCGCCCGTCCTGTGGATGAACGACCCGAATCGGGGCCCGCGCGACCCGAGAATGTCGGGGCGGTGTGCTAGTCGGGAATTTCGGCGTACATATGGCCGTCGAGCGTGGGGATCACGCGACCCGCAGTGAGCGAAGCAACAAGCGCCGCAATCGAATCGGCGTCCGGAACCGCGACGGTCAGTACCGCGGACGCGCCGTACGAGGTGCCGAGCACAAGAACTCCGTGCCCGCGCAATTCCGATTCCACGCGACCGACCTCGGCGTGGTCGAGTTCGAGAGTCATGATCTCGCGTCGCTCCCGGGTCAGGAACATCGCTCGGGACAACGCCTCGGTCACCGCTCCGCCGTAGGCACGGGCCAGTCCTCCGGTGCCCAGCTTTGTTCCGCCGAAGTATCTGCTGACGACCGCAACGACGTTGGTCAGGTGATGCCCACGCAGCATGTCGAGCATGGGCGTGCCTGCCGTCCCGCTCGGTTCACCGTCGTCGTTGGATCGCTCGATGCTCTGCATCGGGTCGGCGAGCGGATCATCTGCCGAGGAATCCACGATGAACGCCGAACAATGATGTCCGGCAGCGGGATCGGCCTTGCGAGCCGCGGCGATCACGGCCCGCGCCTCCGCTTCGGTCGACGCGCGATCGACGACGGCGACGAACCTGGACTTCTTGACCTCGGTCTCGCACTCGACGCGGCTCGAGATGGTACGAAGTGGGGTCACCCGATCACTCTCATGCAGCCACACTGTCCACCACATCGTCTGCGGCTCGGACCAATTGGGCGTACATACCGTCGTCCTCCAACAGGGACTCGTGGGTTCCGACCTCGCGAACGACGCCGTGGTCGAGAACTGCGATGCGGTCCGCAGAGCGCACCGTGGACAGTCGATGCGCGATGAGAATGGTCGTTCGCCCTTTCATCAGGCCGTCGAGCGCGGTCTGCACTGCGCGTTCGGTGCGATTGTCGAGGGCGCTCGTCGCTTCGTCGAGCACCAGGATCGGCGGGTTGCGCAGCACGGTCCGCGCAATGGCGATGCGCTGCTTCTCACCTCCCGAGAAGCGGTACCCGCGTTCGCCGACCATGGTGTCGTAGCCGTCGTCGAGGCCGTCGATGAAGTCGTGGATCTGTGCCGTTCGGGCGGCCACGACAATCTCCTCGTCGGTGGCGTCGGGTTTGGCGAATCGCAGGTTCTCCCGAATCGTGGCATGGAACAGGTACGTCTCCTGCGAGACGACACCGACCAGGTCGGCGATGGTCTCCGACGCCATCTCGCGCAGGTCGATACCGTCGATGGTCACCGATCCGGCCGTCGGATCGTGCAGCCGCGCAACGAGATAGCCCAACGTCGTCTTGCCGGAGCCGGTTGCGCCGACGAGAGCGAGCGTGCTGCCCGCCGGTACCTCGAGGTCGATGCCGCTCAGCGTCGGGACCGTTGCTGCGGTGTAGGTGAAGTCGACGGCACGGAAGGCGACGTCTCCACGGACGGTCTCGCGGGGCAGCGCCACCGGGTGAGTGGGCTCGGCCACGTCGATCGGTAGATCGAGGTACTCGAACACTCGGCCGAACAGGGCGAGCGAGGCCTGCACCTCGACGCCGGTGTTGAGCAATTGCATGGTGGGCCGGAACAATTGGGTTTGCAGAGCGGTGAACGCGACCAGGGTTCCGATCGTCAGTGCGCTCCCCTGCCCGATGGTGATGCCGGCGAACCAGTACACCAGGGCCGGCATGACGGCGAAGCTGATCTGGATCGTGGCCATGCGCCACTTCCCTGCCATCATGGCCGCGAGTTCGACGCCGGCGACCTCGTGGGATCGGTCGGCGAACTTGTCGGTGAGTGCCTGGGCGGAACCGGTGGTCTTGCCCAGCAGAATGCCGCTGACCGAGAGCGATTCCTCGATCTGCACCGACAGGTCGCTGAGCAACTTCTGTCGTTTCGTCGAGATCTTGCGCCGCTCGTCGCCGATGCGGCGGGCGACTCGAACGAAGACCGGCAGGATGATCAACGAGAACGTGGCGAGCTTCCAGTCGAGCAGGAAGAGTGCGACCACCGTTGCGGCAACGGTCGTCGCGTTCTGCGCGATGGACGTTGCGGTGTTGGTGACCACCGATTGCATGCCGCCGATGTCGTTGGCGATGCGTGACTGAACCTCGCCGGTGCGGGTGCGCGCGAAGAATCCGAGGGATTGGCGTTGCAGGTGCGAGTAGACCTGGACGCGGAGATCGTGCATGAGTCGTTGACCGACGCCGTTGGACATCCAGGTCTGCACGACACCGAGGGTGTTGGTGGCGACTGCAACTGCGATCATGCCGAGTGCGATGAGGCTGACGAGTGTGACGTCGCGGTCGGGTATCGCATGATCGAGGAGTTCGCGGAGAAGCAGTGGGGATGCGAGCGCGATGATCGCGCTGACGACGATGATCGCGCTGACGACTGCGATCCGGCGTCGGTAAGGCGTGAACAGAGCCAGGACTCGGCGCACGGGTGCTGGGTCGGACGCGAGGAGAGAACGTTCGGGTCGGCTTTCCAAGTAGACCTCCGTGGTAGCTGAAGTAATATGCAGAGGCTACCTCACTATGAGGTAACGAGCAACCGTCGCTATGATCCCGTACATGGAAACCGGACACTCGCCCAACCTGAGCGAGCAGTTCATGGCCGTCGCGCGGCAGATCAGGCGCAGCCACATGACTGCGTTGGAACCGTTCGGGCTCAATCCTTCGCAGAGCCGCGCCCTGCACGTGTTGGCGCGCGAGCCCGAGTCCGTGCGACTGCGCGATCTCGCCGAGCACCTGCGCATCGTCGCGCGATCGGCCACCGACATCGTCGACTCCCTCGAGGCGGCGCACCTGGTGACGCGGCAACAGGATCCGAGCGATCGGCGAGCCGTCCTGGTGGAGCTGACCGACACCGGCCGTGCGCTGCTGGACAGAATCGACGACGCGCGCCGTCAGGTGTCGTCGGAAATGTTCGACGGCCTGGAGCCGGCGGAACGCATCGAGCTGAACCGATTGTTGAGCAAGATCGCCGAGACCGGCTGAACCGCCCGCCGACTAGTGCTCGCCGGTCCGATCACGTCGAGCGAGCTCGGCGAACATCGCATTGTGCGCGGCCAGTTCGGCATCGTGATCGCGCTCGGCGGCGCGGTCGCCGCGGCGGGCATCGCGATCGTCGCTGCGAGACCACTGGATCAGCAACGCCAGCATGACGAGCACCAGCGGCACCTCGCCCGTGGCCCAGGCGATACCGCCGCCGAGCTTCTGATCCCCGAGCAGGTCGGAGTTCCAGTCCAGCCCGAGCGTCCGGTAGAACCAGGCACCCATCACGGTGTTCATGCTCATCAGCGCCACACCGAAGAAGGCATGGAACGGCAGCGAACCGAACACGACGGCGAGTTTGGTGACGGGCGCGATCTTGCGCGGAGACGGATCGACGCCGATGACGGTCCAGTAGAACAGGTACCCGCTGAGTACGAAGTGCAGGTTCATCAGCAGGTGTGCGCCGTGACTGTCCAGGACCGCTCCGAAGATGCCGCCGAGGTACATGACGTAGAAGCCGCCGACGAAGATCAGCGAGGCGACGAGCGGATGGGTCAGGAACTGCGAGATCCGGCTGTGCAGTCCGATCAGCAGCCATTCGCGCAGTCCGGGCACGCCGTCCTTGCCTGCCGCAGGCAGTACCCGCAATGCCAGCGTCAGCGCACCACCGAGCGCGAGGAGGACCGGCGCCAGCATCGAGAGCATCATGTGCCCGGTCATGTGCACGCTGAACACGGCCGTGGAGTAGCGACCGATTCCCGAGGACGTACTGATCAGAAGCGTGAGGCAGCCCAGGACCCAGGCGACGGTACGACCGACGGGCCACGCGTCGCCGCGCAGCCGCAGACGGCGGACTCCGATCAGATACACCACGGCCATGACGATCGCGGCGGTGCCGAAGATCAGATCGAAGCGCCAGTCGAGAGCCATGCGCGCGAACGTCGGCGGGCCACTGAGGTTGTACCCGAGAGCCGCCTCCGTGGTCGTGAGGTCGGGGTCGATCTCGGCGGGGGGCGGTGTGCGGCCGAGCCCGACGGCCAGCCCGATGGTCGCCGCGAGGACGAGTACCTCGGCACCGGCGAAGCGGAGCAGCGGCCCGCGGGCCGAGGGATCGGCGACCAGGGCCGGTAGTGCGCGGCGACGCTGCATCCAGCCGAAGCCGCCCAGCACGATCAGGGCGACGATCTTGCCCACGATCAGCAGGCCGTAGGTGGTGGTGAACAGGTCTGCGATCGAGACGCGGACCAGGGCGTTGATGACGCCGCTGATGCCCATCACCACAAAACAGACTCCGGCGATCGTGGAGAATCGGCGAGCCGCGACATCGGCATGCGCACCGCGCCTGCGAACGTGAGCCAGCAGCGCGAACAGTCCGCCCGCCCACAGCGACGCGGCCCCGAGGTGCAGGATCAGGCTGTTGGTGGCGATGTCGTGCGATCCGCCCGCCGAGGAGTGTCCGCTCAGCGCGATGGGCAGCAGCGTCGCCAGGGAGAATCCGAGCAGTGCGGGCGTCCAGGCCCACCGCAACACCGTGCGTGACGCGATGGCGAGCACAACGGCCATGATGGCCGTCCAACGCCAGGCACTGGCGATCTCCACCTGGTCGAGTGCGATCCAGAGGTTCGCCGGCTTGATGGCTTCGGAGAACGGCTGCCCCGAGGTGTCGGACAGTGTCAGCGGCACCAGGAGCAGTGCACAGACGGCCCAGACGATCGAGGCGACCGAACCGGTGCGCACGGCACGGTAGCCGTCGACGTCGAGCACGCCGTTCTTCTGCGGCGGCACGAGGAACGCGGCCAGCAGAAACGATCCGATGGCGATGACGGCGGCGATCTCACCTATTGCCCGCAGGGCGGGCAGACCGTAGGTCGTGGCCGGGCCCGGATCCGGAATGCCCAACAGCACCAGCGCGTCGGAGGCCGACAGCATCACGATGAGCGCGGCAACCACACCGGCGATGACCCCGGCAGTGACGAACACCGTCGTCGTGGTTGAACGCGGATCTTCGTTCGTCGAACCATCATCCGTCCGGACATCATCCGTCCGGACATCGTCCGCGCGGAGTTCGGCGGTCGAGGGTTCGGTCTTCTCGAGATCCGGTGTTGCCATACCACCAGAGTAAGAGGTGATCGACGGTACTCGAAACGCGAGTCCTACAGAGCGTCGTACTCGGTCGTGCGCGCGGCTTCGGTCACGTCGTGATGAATGCGACCGTGTCGGGCGCGCAGCGGTTCACCGGTACCGCCCCAACGGTGGGCGATGATCTCCGCTGCGATCGATACCGCTGTCTCCTGAGGCGTCCGAGCCCCGAGATCGAGCCCGATCGGACTGGCCAGACGAGTGAGCTCTGTCTCCGTCAGACCCGCCGCACGCAACCGTGCCGTGCGGTCGTCGTGGGTACGGCGCGATCCCATCGCACCGACGAACGCCAGAGAGGGAATGCGCAACGCCACTTCGAGCAGCGGCACGTCGAATTTGGGGTCGTGGGTCAGCACACAGACGACGGTGCGTTCGTCCACTTCCCCTGCTGCGAACTGCTCGGACAGATAGTCGTGCGGCCACGCGACCACGACCTGCTCGGCGGCGGGAAACCGCTGCGGGGTGGCGAAGACTGCCCGTGCGTCGCAGACGGTGACGCGGTAACCGAGAAAGGCACCCTGCTGCGCCACCGCGGCAGCGAAATCGATGGCTCCGAACACCAGCATCCGCGGCGGCGGAGCGTGGCTCGAGACGAACACTTCCATCCCCTCCCCCCGTCGCTGGCCGTCGGGCCCGTAGGTCAGGACAGCCGAACGGCCTGCGGCGAGAAGTCCTTTCGCATCGTCGGCGACGGCAGCGTCGGCGCGCTCGCTGCCGAGCGAGCCTCGGGTGCCCGATTCTCCGACGACGATCCTGCGGCCGAGCCGTTCCGGATCGGCGTGTGCGACGACTGTCGCCATCGCCACGGCCACGTTGCCGCGAACGTCCGCGACGAGGGCCTCGAATTCGGGAAACGTGCGCCGGGAGATCCCCTGCACGAATACGTCGAGCGTTCCGCCGCACGTGAGCCCGACGGCAAAGGCATCGTCGTCGGATATCCCGTATCGAGTGAGTACCGGGGCGCCGGAATCCAGCACGTCCTGTGCGAGTTCGTAGACCGCACCCTCGACGCAGCCGCCCGAGACCGAGCCGGCAACGGCACCGTCCGAGCCGACGACCATGGACGCTCCGACGGGACGCGGTGCGGAATCGAAGGTGCGGATCACCGTCGCGACCGCTGCCACGTCGCCGGACTGCCAGATGTGCAGTACCTCGTCCAGGATGTCGTGCATCGAAACTCCTTCGGCATCGGTCGGAACGATTCCGAGTTCACAGTCTTACCCGCGCAATCGGTATCCACCCATTTCCGTGCGAACCCATGCCTGCGCCGACCCAGTATGCAGGGAGGTACACTCGTCAACCGTGCTCGCGCGGGTCCGCCCGCATGCGCCAGCCTCCGTAGCTCAGGGGATAGAGCAAGGGCCTTCTAATCCCTTGGTCGCAGGTTCGAATCCTGCCGGGGGCACTCTCTGACCAGTGGAAACGTTGGTAATTCGGTCGCTCGTTGACACACGGTGCACTTCGGGTTCGGAACGGGCCCCGCGCGTGTCGCAGCGTCTGCGCGCTCGCCGCCGGGATACTCTGTCCTGGCAACTGCTGGCCTCGGGCCGGGTCGCTCTCGAAGCGCTCTCGATCCCGGTCGCCGTCGATGCATTCTGACTGCTGGCTGTGGGCCGGGTCGCTTTCGAGCCCCACCGTCCCCAGGAGATCTGCATTGGACTTCGCAGTCGCCTTCGCCTACCTGCTCGTGATCCTCGCCCTCACGCCCTTCGTGGACCACTACCTAAGTCGCTGGCTCAGACACCCCGAGTCGATGGGGTCGGCACGACCCGCTGCCAGTCGGCCGCATGTCGCGACGCTGAGGTTCGCCGCGTTAAAGCACAATGAGACCGTGAGCCCCGACACCGAGCGTTTCCACGAACAGTTGGACAGCCAACTCGGTTATCTGAAGCGCTCGTGCGAGAGCTACGACTCAGGACACGAAGACGAAGCAGCCCGGCTTGCAACCACGCTGCGAGTTCTGCTGCATACCAAAGGTCGCAACAACGTCTCCGTGCTGTCACATCTGGGGCTTCAGGACACATCCATGCTCACAAGCGCGATCTACAACAACAATGATTGGCGAGACCTGCTGCAAATAAAGATCGACCTCAACAGTCCGCAGCCGGTCACAACTCAGCCACAACTCGGAGATCAGTTCAACGAAGCGACCTTCGAAAGTTGGTGGACTGGCGAACCGATATTTCGTTACGAAGACAAGGTCTATTCGCGCAAAGACGTCATTCTGAGTATGGCGGACAAAGACGGGGGCGCTCACGTAGATAGAGAGCTGGAGCCGTATTACGAGACACTTCGACGCGGACTGCAAGGGCTAAGCATCGTGGGAAACCTTGAGTATGGCGGGGCCGAACCACCATTCGAGCAAGGCGTAGACGTTCATGCTCCCAATATGCATCGCGCGCTCGTTCGCCAGTTTGCACACGAGGTATTGGCGTCGAACATGCACTACAAGTGGCGTGAAACCTAAGCCGGGTGGTGTACAGAAAGTGCATAAATCTACAGAACGCATTTCTCGCAGTTCTACCTAAACTCCAACATTCTCTGCAGATTGACCCTCCGCAAGGGGTGTCATTAAGGTGATGACGAAATCAGCTACTGTGACACCGATAGAGAACCCAGCCCCGTCAGGCTCTTTAAGTCCGAACAGATACGCCCACCGCCTTGATGTGGCCTGCCGAATAAGCACTGTCAACACAGATAGGCCATTTCATAGTCACGCCGACAGGCGTGGAGGAGATTTAGTCACCAATGAAAGTATCCATTAGAAGATCAGCATTCATTGTAGATCCAGACGACAGTCAACAAGATATTGCCTACAGTCGGAGCGCCCGATGACATCATCGACTTTTCCTCTCTGGTCGGACGAGCCCGCCACCAAAGACCTGTTAGCGTTTCACGCCGTCGCGGAGACCGCTGCAGACGCCATCTTTAATGATGCGCTTGACCCCGTAGCAATTGGGTTGTCTGGCGCATGGGGTAGCGGCAAGACGAGCGTACTTGAGTTGATTAAAGCCGAGATCGAAACGCGATCAGGTACGGCGGACGGCAAGGTTCTCGTGGTGTCGACCCAGCCCTGGCGATACGACCCCGCTGTGGGACCAAAGGAGAGTCTTATTGCCGAGGTACTTGAGACTCTAGGCGCGGAGTTCAACGAAAAGGATCCTGTTGGCAAGGCAGGCTTGGATGCATTCAAGAAGCTTGTCAAGAAAGTAAATTGGTCGAAGGCTGTCAAGATGACAGCTACGACGGCAATAACGATGCAGATACCCAAGCTCGAGGATATATTCGGCCTGGTTAGCGACGATCCTGAATCCCTCGAATCCGAGAAAGGGATGGCGGCCTTTCGGACGGAGTTCGAAAGGTTACTGCAAGATCCAGCCCTAGCACACATATCACGCGTCGTGGTGCTAGTTGACGATCTCGACCGTTGTCTCCCCGATACGGTAGTAGAATCCCTTGAAGCCATTCGCCTATTTTTATCAGCTAAAGGCATGTCGTTCGTAATCGCAGCTGATGAAGATCGCGTCGCCGAAGCCATCCAGCAACGTTTCAAGTCACCGCCATCAACTGACATCAACGTCGAGTCGCCAGCAAAATTGTATCTGCACAAAATTGTCCAGACAACCATCCCGCTTCCCGCCTTGAGTCGTTTCGATACTCACGCTTACCTATTTCTGCTCCTTTCACAAGACAGTGTCTCACCAGAGAATCATGCCAAACTCGTGGAATCGTGCAGTGATCTTCGCCGGTCAAGTGGGTCTCTCGATGACGTCTCGATCCCTGGAGGTGTCGACCTCACTGACGAGCTCGCTGTCGCAGCCCGTCTAACTCCTATTTTGTACGAGAAGTTCCGCGGCAATCCACGCCGTATCAAAAGATTCCTCAATGACCTCAATGTGCGCCAAAGCATTGCGAATCGCCGAGGAATCACACTTCCGTCGGACGCTATCGCCAAGCTCATGGTTCTCGAAAGGCTACTCTTCGAGGATTTTGAAACCGTCCTCGATTGGTTGGCACAGAATAAGCTTCGTGACCAACTTGAAGCACTCGATCAGGTAGCGAACGCTCCAACCTCGTTGCCAGAAGACGGACCCACTGAGGAAAGCTCAAGAGAAGCCGAAACGTCCAACGACTCTGCCGATGACGCGCCAAGAACTGTCGGCGGCTTCAGCGACACACTGATTCGATGGGCAAAACTCCCACCCATCCTGGACGCTTCAGACGTCGGAGGTTATCTCTATCTCGCGGCATCGTTCTCCGGTATCGAACTTATCGATGACGGACTACCGGAGCGCCTCCGTGATATTGCGAGCGCCCTCACCTCATCTCTTCGAACGGAACGATCAGCCGTTGGCGACGGCGCACTGAGTGCCCTCGGCCCTCAGGATGCACGAACCCTCATCACGTATTTGGGGCGTCAGACCCGCGATCAGCCGACCATCCAGAAGTACTCAATAAATGGGATGCTCAGACTCGCGAGTACACACCACGGGATTGATGACGCAGTAGTGAGCGCGCTCAAGCTACTTCCCCCGCCTGACGTACAGGTGGCGACCGTCATGCTGCTCAGGCCGCGAGCCGGAGGGGTGTACGAGCCGGTAGTCGCGGCCTGGGATGTTGCGACAGCTACAAGTCAGGTCAAGCAAGCCATAACTAGTGTCCGTCAGTCTTGGGGCGAATCAAATGGGAACTAGCAAAGCGTTCGGCGGAAGCGGCGGCAAAGATGCAGCAGATCTCCGAGACAATATCGCGGACTGGCTGACCGATACCCCTTCGCAACCCGCAGAGAACCCGGTGGGTATTTCCCCACCAAATGTAGACCTGCGTCCAGCACTTAGAATCCTCAACTCGCGCAAGGGCGGTGGTGATGGACCCGGCGGCGGTGGAGGCGGACCATCGGGCGACAGTGGTGGGGGTAGTGGCCGTTCCGGCGGCGGAGCCCAACGATCGACGAGCACCACTTCCCGTGCTGCAGGGCGAGGCGGAGCGTTAGCGCGGGCTTACTCGACCGGCGACCGCGCCGCGCTCGAAGACGCCGGTCTAAACTATGATGAGCTGCTTTCGCTGGGAGACGTTGTTGCGGTTGGCACTCGGATCGTTGAGGCAGCCTTCGAGAATCAGGCTGACAGCACGCTCGCCGATGACGAGTCCCGGGAAACAGTCGCCGAAATCGTCGAGTGGATCCTTGAAGCACCTGCCGACCAAACTCCGACACCGGACGATATAGTGCGACGATCGATAGAGATTATTATTACCAATGCGACGCTGACAGAAGTCGGTGACCGCATCCGAGCCGAGTCTTCTCGAGACAAACGGCGGGCGGCCGAGCAAGAGGTTCGTGATGCAGCCGAGGTTTATGCAAGCCAGGCCAGCCTCTCCAACACTGGCGCGTCCGACAGGGAGATCTCAGCCGCGATCGAGTCGGGGATCGCAGAACTCGGGCAGATTTTTGGCGGTGGAGAATGACAAATCTTCTCTTCACAATTGATGAAAATAGAGCGAAGAGTGCATCTGGATTTGATGAGACTTTTCTATGGACGCGTTTAGGTAAATCGACGTTTACGGGTGCCCTGGACCCTCACCTGACTTCATTCGGACCTGTCCGACAGGAGAACATCGACTTTGTTCGGATAGCTCTTGCCGTTTTTTCTGCAGATCGGTCGGTGCATCGTCGAGCCCGTGGAGCAGACTGGAACGCCCGCGAATTTAATTTGACCGTCGAGGTTGGCAATCCGGCTGCATGGCAGAAGTATGCGACTGAGCTCGCCGAAACGGTCGGCTTCCTCACTGGCGATCGTTGGAGCTTCACATTCACTCAGGGGGACGAAGCTGCGGCTGTCGGACTTGAACTGAACGAAGTGACACCTTCGGCGACCGTTCTACTGAGCGGAGGAGCGGATTCCGCAGCGGGCGCGCTGCTGACTGCGCTGAATCTCGATAAAGGCGCGACTCTTCAACTTATTTCGCATTTCAGTGCTACCTGCATCTCTCCATTTCAGAAAGACCTAGCAAAACGAATCAGGGCCGCGGCCCCAGATATCACTGTCATACCACGGCAAACCAATCTTAATAGGACTGCAAAGCGGCTGAATGGAACCAGTTTCAAGAGTGAGCCGTCAAGCCGTTCCCGGTCGCTGCTATTTCTTAGCCTAGGCCTTGCCTCTGCTGAACGGTCCGGTCAACCGTTACAGATCCCCGAGAACGGATTCGCTTCGCTCAATCCTCCGCTTGGTCCTGAGCGGCGCGGCTCTCTGTCCACCCACACGACTCATCCACGCTTCCTTGCGGATTTGCAAGATGTGCTCACTACGGTCGGCGCACATGGGGTCATACAGAATCCGTTTCAGCACCTCACGAAGGGGCAGATGTTCAGCCTCGTACTCGAAGAGATAGGCAACGACAGGGCGTCTGAGTACTTGGGTGCAACCAACTCTTGCGCACACACTGATGCGCGGTACAGCGGCGTCGCACCGGGGTCATCGTGTGGGGTTTGTTTCGGATGCATAGTTCGCCGAGCCTCCTTTGATGCGGCCGGCCTCTCCGACCCAACGCCGTACCTCTCGATTGATCCGGCCGATCGTTATGCGGATTTCGTTCGGAGCAAGTCGATTATTGAAGCTATGTTCGACTTCGCCTTAAACGACCCGAAACCACGCATGGTCATGAAGATGTCACTGCCCAAAAGCTATCCTCCAGGAGAGGCACTAGCACTCTGTCGGGCCGGAGTGAATGAACTAAGGGCGTTCCTGGAATGAGCAGATCACTCCCACCGCTCGACATGCACGCCCATATAGAGATCGACGTCTCTGCGCGCACGCTGGAAAACCTCGGCGCAGTTGTCTTCGCAGTGACTCGTTCACTCAAGGAGTTCAGGGATGTACTGCATCGACAAGACGCCGTAACCGTTTGGGGACTTGGCTGCCATCCTGGGGTGGCTGAAGCTCAGAGGGATTTTAATGAGTCGGAGTTTTCGAAGCTAATGCAGAGGACCGCCTACATCGGCGAGATTGGGCTCGATGGCTCGTCATCGGTCACCATGTGTCAGCAGACCGAAGTCCTCTTGGCCATACTCACCGCGGTAGCCGCGTCTCCACGACTAATTTCAGTTCATAGCTCCAGAGCCACCGGCCAAATCTTAGATACGATCGAGCAAACGAACGTCCACGGCGCAGTTCTGCACTGGTGGCGGGGCTCAAAAGCTGAAACACAAAGGGCTCTCGATCTAGATTGCTTATTCTCCGTCAATCAACAAATGGACCCCTTGCGGCTAAAGTTGGCAGGGGTCCCCATTACTTCGCTACTTCCCGAAACGGATCATCCAAGTGGCAATCGTCGTGGGGATGCACCCAGGCAACCTGGCCACACACTCGATGTTGAACGTTCAATTTCCGCTGCTTACGGTTTAGAGCTATCGACAGTACGTGACATTTTTTGGAGCACGTTCTCGGGTCACGTCAGCGCACTCGGTGTGACCAATTTGCTGCCGCCAGTTGTGCAGAATATGGTCAAATTCGCACAATACCGTAGCTAGGGAGCGATGACGACACTGATGCTGGGTTTCGCGGTGATCGCAGCCAGCTACCTCATCGGTGCAGAGACGCTCGTCGCCGTCCGGATCCGGGTCCTGATCTCGTTGGTGATCGGCGCGGGTATCGGCCTGGCATACAGCGCTCTGCCCGCACTTCATGATGGGCGCGATTCCGGCGTCGCAGTCCGAAGCGGCCAACGGCTTCAACAAGCTGATGCGGTCGCTGGGAACATCCTTCGCAAGCGCCCTGGCGGGCGTCATTCTGGCCCAGCTCACCGTCAGCGCCGGCGGCTGGGAGATGCCGTCCGGGGCCACTTTCCACGTCACGATGGGCTTGGCGGTCGGTGCCGCTCTGCTGTCCTTAGTCTTGGCCGGGTGCATCCCCAAGTCGCAAGCACCATCGGTGCGCACTGCCGACACAACCCAAGTACCCAATCTCTCTCGTGAACGATGCCTGCGGGTATGGCCCGGACCAGCACAAACGCAAGACGCTCCGGCTCACTGTGGTTGACTTCGCATAACGAAGGGTCACACGTGCATCAGCTCACTCTCGGAGTCCTCTCACGTTCACGCAAGCCGAATGAGCGGCGACTTCCGATTCATCCGCTTCATCTCGATCGCATCGATGCCGATATCCGAGCCCGCATGTTTCTCGAATCCGGCTACGGCGAACCGTTCGGAATGTCCGACGAACACTTGGCCGCGCAGGTTGCGGGCATCGGCACCCGTGCCGAACTCATCGCTCGGTGCGATGTGATTCTGCTGCCGAAGCCGCAGGCCGAGGATCTTGCCGCGCTGCGACCCGGACAGACGCTGTGGGGTTGGCCGCACTGCGTCCAGGATCGGGAGCTCACTCAGCTCGCCGTCGAACGCAAGCTGACACTGATCGCGTTCGAGGCCATGAATCACTGGACGCAGGACGGCTGGTTCAATCTCCATGTGTTCCACAAGAACAACGAATTGGCCGGCTACTGCTCGGTGCTGCACGCGCTGCAACTGATCGGTTCCACCGGCGACTACGGCCGCAGGTTGCGTGCCGCGGTCATCGGCTTCGGAGCCACCGCTCGTGGTGCAGTCACCGCCCTGAACGCCCATGGCATCCACGACGTCGACGTTCTCACCCAACGCGGAGTCACGGCCGTCGGTTCGCCGATCCATTCGGCGAACATCGTGAACTTCGATCTCGATGACGCCGATCCCAGACAGAGCCGTGCTCTCACGCCCGAGGGACGGGTGCCTCTCTCCCAGTTCCTCGGGGACCACGACGTGATCGTCAATTGTGTTCTGCAGGACACGAATGCACCGTTGACGTTCCTGATGAACGACGATCTGGCCACTCTCGCACCCGGCACACTCGTGGTCGATGTTTCCTGCGACGAGGGAATGGGCTTCGAGTGGGCCAGACCCACCTCGTTCACCGATCCCATGTTCACCGTCGGCGACAACGTCAAGTACTACGCCGTCGACCACAGCCCGTCCTATCTGTGGAACTCGGCCACCTGGGAGATCAGCGAATCCTTGCTGCCGTATCTGCGAACCGTCCTCGACGGCCCCACGGCCTGGAGTGGTGATGCCACCATCGAGCGATCGATCGAGATCAGGAACGGCGTCATCGTGAACCCCAATATCCTTGCGTTCCAACACCGCAGTGCGGAGTACCCGCACACCGCAGCATGAACGAGGACTCGGCGTCGACCATCACGTGGACCGAGGGCGGGCGCGAGCGGACGTCCCGCTGGCAGTCCGAGAACGGCGCTCCCCCGCCCCGCGTGGTGCGGATCGTGAACGATTCGACGACTGCCGACGTGGCATACAAGATGGCCACGATCGGTGAGGCCCTGCTGTGGCGCGGCGATTACAACAATGCTCGGCAGCTGTTGGCGGCGATGACCCGGCGGGTACCGGCCGCCAAACACATGCCGGACGCGTCGGGTGCGGAAAGGTTCCATCTGCATCGCCAGTATCAGGCGCGACGTGCGCGAGTACTGGGAATGCTTCTGGTGGAACTCGATTCGGATGTCCGTCTCGATCTCGGCCGGGCACCGGACGTGCGGGCGGCGGTGACCGAAGCTCTCGGCCCGGACGCTGCGCCGTGCGTGCTCTCGTTGCGCGAACTCCTCGGCATGGTCGGCGCACACGAGTGGCGACGCAAGGGCGTCTTCGTTCCGGCGCTCGACGCTTCGATCCACCCGCACTACGGTGTCTTCTCTCCCGTCCGCGGCGAGTACGTTCAGCTCGTCGCCGCCGCACCACTGCCGGACACGGAGCGAGCGTTCGACATCGGCACCGGCTCGGGCGTTCTGGCTGCAGTACTCGCCCGCCGCGGCGTGACCTCGGTGGTCGCGACCGACAAGGATCCACGGTCGGTCGCGTGCGCACGAGCCAACATCGATGCGCTCGGGTACGCCGATCGGGTCGAGGTGGTGCAGGCCGACATCTTTCCGTCCGGGCGTGCGGGGCTGATCGTGTGCAATCCGCCGTGGATTCCCACGAAACCGACGTCGGGCATCGAACATGCGGTGTACGACCCCGGCTCGCGGATGCTCAAGTCCTTCCTCAGCCGACTTCGCGGGCACTTGGCACCCGACGGTGAGGCATGGTTGGTGGTCTCCGACCTCGCCGAGCTACTCGAATTGGTCACTCGCGCAGACCTTCTCACGGCCATCGACGCGGCAGGGCTGGCGGTCGTCGGCCGCACCGACACCACTCCGACGCATTCGCGCGTCACCGACAGCTCCGATGTGCTGCACGAGGCGCGCTCGCGCGAAACCACGTCGTTGTGGCGGCTACGCGCACGCTGACCGTGGGTCCGCACACAACAGCGCCGCCCGAGCAATGCTCGGGCGGCGCTGATTGGATCTGGTACTGCTGTGGGATCGGGTGCTGCAGTGTGGATCGGGTACTGCTCTACCGCTCGCGGGTCTCGAACTCTCCGTTGATCACGGTGCCAAGCGGTGCGTCACGCTCCGCCTTCTTCGCCGCCTCACGCATCTCGATTCCGTCGGTGATCAGATCGCCGATTTCACGAGTGACGTCGCGGACGGCTCCGGCGATGATCACCACGATCCGGCCGACATGAGTCGCGGCCGACTCGGTGAATTCCTGCACGGTGTCCTTGTTGCGCTCGAACTTTCCTACCAACAGGACCGCCCCCTTCGAAGTCGTCACGCTGCGCTGGTCTTCTTACGCTCGACGATAACACCGGCCGGAGCCGCCGATCCCGTGAGCGAGTTGGGCAGCGCGAGCTTGAAGATCTTGCCCCACACGGTGCCGATCTGGTGGAAGAAGCCACCGGTGTTGTACGGCAGGTCGTACTTCTCGCACAGAGCCTTGACCTCGGGCGCGATCTGCGGGTAGCGATGCGCGGGCAGATCGGGGAACAGGTGATGCTCGATCTGGTGCGAGAGGTTGCCCGACATGATGTGGAACAGCGGGGTGCCCTCGATGTTGGCGGATCCCAGCATCTGACGCACGTACCACTCGCCGCGGGTCTCTTCGGCAGTCTCTTCCTGGCTGAAGGTCTGGACTCCGGTCGGGAAGTGACCACAGAAGATGATCGAGTAGGTCCACACGTTGCGGATGAGGTTCGCGGCGACGTTGCCGACCACGGTGGAAGCGAAGAACGGACCGGTCAGCGCGGGGAAGATCACGTAGTCCTTGAGCGCCTGCTTGCCCGCCTTGCGCCACATGCCTTGCAGCAGCGGCTTGACGTCGTGCCACTTGCGCTTGCCCGCGACGATGTTCTCGGTCTCGAGGTCGTGCAGCATCACGCCCCACTCGAAGAACGTCATCAACAGGAACGCGTAGACCGGGTTGCCGAGGTAGTACGGGTTCCACTTCTGATCCTGGTCCATGCGCAGGATGCCGTAACCGATGTCGCGGTCCATGCCGACGATGTTGGTGAAGGTGTGATGCATGTAGTTGTGCGAGTGCTTCCACTGATCCGCCGGGCAGACGGTGTCCCACTCGAACACCTCGGAGTTGAGGCCGGGCTCGCGCATCCAGTCGTACTGGCCGTGCATGACGTTGTGCCCGATCTCCATGTTGTCGAGGATCTTCGCCACACCGAGTGCACCGACGCCTGCCAGCCACGCAGGCGGGAGGAAGGGCAGGTACATCAACGCGCGTCCGGTGATCTCGAGGCCGCGCTGCGCCTTGATGATCTTGTAGATGTACTCGCGATCCTCGTCGCCGAGCTTGGCGACGGTACGGGCACGCAGTGCGTCGAGTTCGCGGCCGAGCTCTTCGACCTGCTCGAAGGTCAGCACGGTCGGCTGGTCCGGCAGGGTCTCGTTGCGGCGAAAGGGCAGGACGGCGGTGGGCAGGATCGAGAGAATCGTTCCGAGCATCTGATGATCTCCAATTCGATCGGGTCGAGATGGGTCTGGGTTGTCGGTGTTCGAGGTGGATCTAGATGTCGATGTCGACGTCGCCCACGGCGACGGACACACACAACTGGATCTTCTTGTCGGATTCGGTGTCGGTCTCACCGGTCTTGATGTTCTTGGTGCAGCCGGACTTCTTCACCGAGGTGCAGGTGAAGCAGATACCCATCCGGCAGCCGTTGGCCGGTGAGAGCCCTGCTGATTCGGCCTGCTCGAGCAGCGTCTCACCGTCGTTCTCCGAGGACACATCGCTGCCGGAGAACGTGGTGGTTCCGGTGACGTCGTCGCTGACGGTGGCGAACGAGGGCGTGAATTCCTCGAGGTGCAGCCGCTCGCCCAGACCTGCGTCGTCGAAGAACGACGTCACACCCTTCATCAGTCCGGGAGGTCCGCACAGGAAGGTGTCGGCCTCGGCGAACCACGGGGCCACTGCGTCGAGATGTTCCTGGCCGAAGAACCCGTACAGATCACCGCCCGTCTTCTGCTCGGTGTACGCGAACACGATATCGACGTTCTCGTGCTCGGCGGCGATCTTCTCCAGATCCTTCTTGTACGCCACGTCGTTCTCGGTGAACGCGTAGTGCAGGAAGGTCAGGTCGCTGCTGTACCCCTCGTCCAGCAGCGACCTGAGCATGGACAGCACCGGCGTGATGCCGCTGCCACCGCTGATCAGCAGCGTCTTTGCCGGGCGTGGTTCGGGAAGCTCGAACGTGCCGTCCGCTTGCGACAGGCTGACCACGAGGCCGATGTGCGCGTTCTTGTGCAGGTACTGCGACACCAGGCCCTCGGGATGCGCCTTGATCGTCAGTTCGATCCGCCCGTCCTTGCGGTACTGCGAGCACGCGGGTGAGTAGCAGCGGGTATGCCGTACTCCGTCGATGACGACCCCGACCTGAACGAACTGGCCGGCCTTGAATCCCTTCCACTGACGCGTGGGACGGATGGTGAGAGTCAACGAGTCTTCGGTGGACCGGTGTATCTCGGTCACTTCGCCGCGAAGGTCACGAACGGTCGTCATGGGGTCGACGAGTTCGAGGTACCGATCGAGCGCGTGGGGCGTGGCCATGGCCTCGAACAGGGAAAGAAGTGAGAACTTGCGCGAACCCGAGGTCCGCGACGGACGTTCTTGAAGCGTCATTCCATCCTCCCTAACCGGATCGAAACCTACGACCCATTCAGTGAACGATTGTGCACTAACATGAGTGTGGCAGAGCGACACCGGTACCTGTCAACGTTTATGTGACGGCCGTTACAGGACGAATCGACAGTTCTGCGGGGTGCCGGGGAGGAACCGGAAGGGAGATCACAGAATGCGCGCCCATAAACTGGACGTTGTGACAGAACCGGGGACCCGCGCCGAGCGCAAAGAGCGCACCCGTCAGGCCCTGATCGAGGGCACCCTCGATCTGCTACGCGAGCGATCGTTCGCCAGCGTCAGCCTGCGGGAGGTCGCTCGATCCGCCGGAATCGTCCCCACTGCGTTCTACCGGCACTTCGCCTCCATGGAGGATCTGGGCGTCGCCCTGGTCGAGGACAGCATGCGCATGCTGCGACAGATGCTGCGCGATGCCCGACGCAACCCGAGCGCCAAGACGGCCACCGAATCCTTCGGCATCCTGGTCCGCCAGGTTCGTAGCCACGAGGATCAGTTCCGTTTTCTCAGTCGCGAACGGTACGGCGGCGTCACCGAGGTCCGGCGTGCCTTCGCCACCGAGCTGCGACTGTTCGTCAGCGAGCTGACCATCGACCTCTCTCGCATGCCCGGCCTCGAGCAGTGGGACGTCGCCGATCTGGAGATGACCGCCGATCTCCTGGTCTCGACGATGCTCACTGCGGTGGTCGGCCTGTTGGAAATCGACAGACCGGGTAGTCAGAACGAGAAGGATCTGATCGAGCGGACCGAGAAGCAGATCCGCATGATCATGCTCGGGATGAGCCGATGGGAACCACGACGGGCTTGACCGTTCGAGAACGAGACGGCCACGAAGGGATGTTCATGACCGAGGTAAGTGTCGGCGAGTACGTGTTCGACGTTGCGATGTCGGGACCACCGGACGGTGTTCCGGTGGTTGCGCTGCACGGCTTTCCGCAGACCAACGCATCGTGGACCGCGGTGACACCCGGCTTGGTCGGCGCAGGTTGTCGCGTGATCGCCCCGAACCAGCGGGGCTACTCCCCCGGTGCCCGTCCGATCGGCGTCGAGCACTATCGCATCGAACGTCTCACCGATGACGTCCTCGCCCTGCTCGACGTACTCGATCTCCCGTCGGCGCACCTGGTCGGACACGACTGGGGTGCGGTGGTCGCCTGGCATGTCGCAGCCGAGCATCCGGACCGCGTCCGCACTCTCACAGCGGCGTCGGTCCCGCACTCGGCCGCGTTCAACTGGGCCATCCGCGAGGATCCGGATCAGCAGGAGCGGTCGCAGTACTTCGGCCTGCTTCGAGAACCGGAGAAGGCCGAGCGAGTTCTGGTCGAGAACGGTGCACAGCGTCTGCGCGCGATGTTCGGTGCGGACAGCCTCGACGACGAATACGTTCGGCACCTCACCGTCCCCGGGGCGCTGACGGCCGCATCGAGCTGGTACGCCGCGATGACCAAGGAGTTCGCGAACCTTCCTCCGGTGACCGTCCCCACCACCTACGTCTGGAGCAACGGCGACACAGCCATCGGCCGAGCGGGAGCGGAGCGCTGCGGCGAGTTCGTCGATGCGCCGTACCGATTCGTCGAACTCGACGGCATCTCGCACTGGATCCCGGAAGAAGCGCCCGAGGAACTGACGGCCGAGATCCTGGCCCGTATCGACTCCGTCTAGACCCGCTCCGGAGCCCGCACCTTCAGCAGCGCCAACAGTCCGGCAGCGAGGACGATGATCAGCCCGGCGATACCGGCGCGGTCGGAGTCGAACATCCACACGAACAGACCGAACAGCGACGGCGCGAGGAACGACGCGGCGCGCCCCGTCGTCGCGAACAGCCCGAAGAACTGACCTTCTCGTCCCGGTGGAGCCAGCCGCGCCAGGAACGTGCGCGCGGACGACTGCGCCGGTCCGACGAACAGGCACAGGATCAGCCCGAAGATCCAGAACATCGTCGGTCCCGAGACGAACAGCAGAATTGTCCCGGCGGCGATCATGCAGGTGAGGGAGAAGACGATGACTTTCTTCGGCCCGATTCTGTCGTCGAACCGTCCGGCGACGATGGCTCCGAGACCCGCGATGACGTTGGCGGCGACGCCGAACAGCAGGACGTCCGCCGCGCCGATGCCGTAGACGCTGACGGCGAGAACGGCCCCGAAGGTGAAGACACCTGCCAGTCCGTCTCGGAACAGTGCGCTGGCGATCAGGTAGTAGACGGCGCGCCGGTCTGCGCTCCACAACTCGCGCACATCGCGGAAGAGAACGCGATAGGACTCCGCGAACCCGGCCTGTGCAGCCTTCGGATCGGCAACGGCTCTCGGCACTTCGGGAACTGCGAACATCACCGGGATGGCCGAGACCGCGAACCATACGGCCGCCAGAACGGCGACGAGCCTGATGTTCAGACCACCGTCGGTGCTCAGGCCCAGAAAACCCCGAGTGTCGCCGTCGCCGACGATGAAGCCGAGATAGCACAGGAGAAGCAGCACGATCCCGCCGAAATAGCCCATCGCCCAACCGAATCCGGACACCCGACCGATGTTCCCCGGAGTCGAGACCTGCCGCAGCATCGAGTTGTACGGGATGCTGGCCAACTCGAACATGATGGATCCGAGACCGAGCAGCAGCAGGCCGAGCCAGAGATAGTGATAGTCGTCCTGGACGAAGAACAAGCCGGCCATGGCCACGACGGTCAGTGCGGTCAACACTCCCAGCAGCCACTTGCGTTTGCCGCGCGCGTCGAAGTATTGCCCGCACACCGGCGCGAGGAGTGCGATGACGACGCTGGACACGGCAATCGTCCAGCTGAACCAGGTGGTGGCCGAGATCGAACCGGGCAGGTCGTCGCCGACGGCGTCGGTGAGATACACCGAGAACACGAACGTGAGAACAACGGCGTTGAACGCCGCCGAGCCCCAGTCCCAGAACCCCCAGGCGGTGACCTGCTTACGCGTTGTGGCGACTCCGACGACAGCGGCCTCCGGCTGGGTTCCCATGGTTGCCAACACTAGACCGCGGCGTCGTCGGGTTTTACTGCACCTAGTTGCATAGTCATCGTGTTGCATACATACTCTCGGGTGTGGCTTTGGAACACGCGATTCTGGTTTCCCTCACCGAGCTCAGCGGCTCGGGATACGAACTCGCCCGCCGCTTCGACAAGTCCATCGGATTCTTCTGGAGCGCAACGCATCAGCAGATCTACCGGACGTTGACGCGGATGGACGGAGCCGGGTGGATCACCGGTGAGGCAGTCGCGCAGGACGGTCGACCCGACAAGAAGGTCTACTCCGTCAGCGCTGCGGGTCGCGCCGAGCTCGATCGCTGGATCGCCGCGCCGACCGATCCCTCGCAGTTACGCGAGGAGCTCGCCGTCAAGATCCGCGGTGCCGCCAACGGTGACATCGATGCCCTCAAGGTCGAAGTTGCCCGCCATCGCGATGTCCATGCCACTCGCCTCGATGTCTACCGACTGATCGAGAAGCAGGATTTTCCGGCCCCCGCTGCCCTCACCGGCACCGCGTTGCATCAATACCTGGTGCTGCGCGGCGGAATTCGCGTCGAAGAAGGATTCACCGAGTGGTGCACCGAGGTATTGGAGAAGCTGTGAAGACCGAGCAGACCGCTGGCCCGTATCCGATTCTGTTGTCGCCGTTGAATGTCGGCGCAACCACGCTGAAGAACCGCGTGATCATGGGATCGATTCACACCGGCCTCGAAGATCGCGCCCGCGACACCGGACGCCTGGCTGCCTATTTCGCCGAGCGTGCCCGCGGCGGAGTCGCACTCATCATCACCGGGGGTTATGCCCCCAATCGCACCGGTTGGCTGTTGCCGTTCGGAGCCAAGCTGACCAATCGGATCGAAGCCCGTCGGCATCGCCGGATCACCGCGGCCGTCCATCGCGAAGGTGGCAAGATCGCACTGCAGATCCTGCATGCCGGACGCTATTCCTATCAGCCGCTGAGCGTGTCGGCGTCGTCGATCAAGGCTCCCATCAATCCTTTTCGGCCGCGGCGACTGACATCGAGGGGCGTCCGCTGGCAGATCCGCAACTACGTACGCTGCGCCCGGCTCGCCCAGAGCGCCGGCTACGACGGCGTCGAGATCATGGGCGGTGAGGGCTACTTCATCAACCAGTTCCTCTCCGAACGCACCAACAAGCGACGCGACGAGTGGGGCGGTTCGGCGGAGAATCGCCGTCGGATCGCCGTCGAGATCGTGCGGCAGACGAGGGCAGCGGTCGGCCCCGACTTCCTCATCGTGTTCCGGCTGTCGATGGCCGACCTCGTGGAACAGGGCCAGAGCTGGCCTGACATCGTCGCGCTGGCGGAGGACGTCGAGGCTGCGGGCGCGAACATCATCAACACCGATATCGGCTGGCACGAGTCGCGGGTGCCGACCATCGTCACCTCGGTTCCGCGCGCCGCATTCGCGGACATCACCGGCAAACTCGAGAAGCACGTGGCAATCCCCGTCGCCGCGTCCAATCGCATCAACATGCCCGAGATCGCCGAGAACATTCTGGCGCGCGGCGACGCGCAATTGATCGCGATGGCCAGGCCGATGCTGGCCGATCCGTTCTGGGTCGAAAAAGCCGCCACCGACAACGCCGACCAGATCAACACGTGCATCGCGTGCAATCAGGCCTGCCTGGACCACGCCTTCGTCCACAAGAAGGTCTCGTGCCTGGTCAACCCGCGTGCCGGACGCGAGATCGACCTGCAGCTACTGCCGACCAAGAGGACCAAGAAGGTTGCGGTCGTCGGAGCCGGACCCGCAGGCCTGGCCGCCGCACTCAATCTCGCGCAGCGCGGACACGCCGTCAGCCTGTTCGAGGCCAGAGCAGAAATCGGCGGGCAGTTCGGAATCGCGCGACTGATTCCCGGCAAGGAGGAGTTCGCCGAAACGATCCGGTACTTCTCCAGCGCACTTCGTAGCGCGGACGTCGCCGTTCACCTCGGTACCCGAGTCACCGCCGCCGAACTCGTCGCAGGCGAGTTCGACGAAGTGGTGCTCGCTACCGGTGTCACCCCGCGGATTCCCCGCATCCCCGGCATCGAGCACCCGTCGGTGCTGTCGTACGCGGAACTGGTGCGCGACGGCAAGCCCGTCGGCGATCGGGTCGCGGTCATCGGAGCCGGCGGTATCGGTATCGACATCTCCGAGTTCCTCACCACCGACGCCTCCCCCACGTTGGATCTGAAGGAATGGAAGCAGGAGTGGGGCGTCACCGAGCCCGAGGCCGCGCCGGGGGCGTTGACGACTCCGGTGCCCGCACCGTCTCCGCGCGAGGTGTATCTGCTGCAGCGCAAGCCGGGACGCATCGGCGCAGGCCTGGCCAAGACAACCGGCTGGGTCCATCGTGCTGCACTGAAAGCCAAGGGCGTGCATCAGCTTTCGGGTGTCAACTACGAGAAGATCGACGACGCGGGGCTGCACATCTCGTTCGGCGAGAAGCACGAACGTCCGCGCGTTCTCGAGGTGGATACCATCGTGATCTGCGCGGGCCAGGAGTCGGTTCGCGACCTGGTCGACGAGTTGAAGGCCGCGGGCACCGCAACGCACATCATCGGCGGTGCGGACGTCGCCGCGGAGCTGGACGCCAAGAGGGCCATCGAGCAAGGCACCCGGCTCGCGGCCACGATCTGATCTGTCCGCTAGCCTGTCTCACCGTGAGCCTGCCCAAGCCCAGCCCCGATGCCCGCGCCGTCGTCACCGGAGCCTCTTCCGGTATCGGTGAAGCCCTGGCCACCGAACTCGCCGCCCGTGGTCACTCGCTGATCGTGGTGGCCCGACGCGGCGAACTGCTCGAGGCGCTGGCCGCGAAGCTCGCGGCCGAGCACGGCGTTGTCGTCGAGGTGCGCCAGTCGGATCTGTCGAACCGCGAGCAGCGCCAGGAACTGGTCACCGAACTGTCCGAGCGTGAGATCTCGATCCTGTGCAACAACGCAGGCATCGCGACGTTCGGACCGGTGGCCGGGCTCGATCCCGCGTACGAGCGCGATCAGGTGGAGCTCAATGCCGTTGCCGTACACGACCTCACGCTCGCGGTCATGCCCGGCATGATCGGTCGCGGAGCAGGCGGCATCCTCATCACCGGATCTGCGGCAGGCAATATGGCCATCCCCAACAATGCGACGTACGCGGCAACCAAGGCCTTCGTCAACACGTTCTCGGAGTCACTGCGCGGTGAGCTCGCGGGCACCGGCGTCAACGTCACCCTGCTGGCTCCGGGCCCGGTTCGCACCGAGACACCGGACCCGGCCGATGCGTCGATCGTGGACAAGATGGTTCCCGACTTCCTGTGGATCGACAGCGCCTACACCGCGAAGCTGTCGCTGGACGGCCTGGCGAAGAACAAGATGCGCGTCGTGCCCGGCCTGCTGAGCAAGGGCATGTCGGTAGCCGGGCAGTACAGCCCGCGCAGCATCTCCGCGCCGATCATCGGCAGCTTCTACAAGAAGCTCGGCAACTGATACCCGAATCCTGGTCGTTCCGCGGGCTCCACTCCCGACTGAGCAAGCTCAGCGCCGCCGGCGGCGTCCGGTTCCGAAGATGCTGCGCGAGATCTCGCGGCCGGCCGCCGAGGCAGCCGATCGTAGGAAGCTCTTGACTGCTGGGTTGCCCATGATGCGCTCCGCGGCCGACGGCCCGTCCGGCTCGCTCGGAGGCAGATCGGGCAGATCCGCAGGCAGGGGCGGGATGTCGAACTTCTCGGCCGGAGCGGGCACGTTCGCCACCCGCGCGTTCATGCGCTCGTAGGCGGACTCGCGGTCGATGGTCTCGCGGTACTTCGCGGACAGAGTGCTCGACGACGCGGCCGCTGCGATGGCGTCGTTGCCGATGGTGTCCATCAGGGAGCGCGGCGGGCGTATCTTCGTCCACGCCACGGGTGTCGGGGCCCCCTTCTCCGAGAGCACCGTCACGATTGCTTCGCCGGTCCCCAGCGACGTCAGTGCTTTTTCGAGGTCGTAGGCGTCGGTCTTGGGGTACGTGCGCACCGTCTTGTTCAACGCCTTCTGATCATCGGGCGTGAAGGCGCGCAGAGCATGCTGAATACGTGCGCCCAATTGTGAGAGCACGTCGTTGGGAACGTCGGTGGGCAGCTGCGTGCAGAAGAAGACACCGACGCCCTTGGATCGGATGAGCTTGACGGTCTGCTCCACCTGCTGCAGGAACGCCTTGGACGCATCGGCGAACAGCAGGTGTGCCTCGTCGAAGATGAAGACCAGTTTGGGCTTGTCGATATCACCGACCTCGGGAAGCGTCTGGAACAGGTCGGCGAGCACCCACATCAGGAAGGTGGAGAACATCACCGGACGTGACGCCTGCGCCCCGAGCTCGAACAGAGTGATGACCCCTCTGCCGTCCGGTCCGACGCGCAGCAGATCCTCGGTCTCGAGTTCCGGCTCACCGAAGAAGGTGTCTCCTCCGTCTGCTTCGAGGTTGACCAGCGCGCGCAGAATGACGCCTGCGGTGGCCGAGGAGACCCCGCCGATGCCTTTCAGGTCGGCTTTGCCCTCGTCACTGGTCAGGTGCATGATCACCGATCGCAGGTCTTTGAGATCGAGCAGGGCGAGCCCCTGGGAGTCGGCCCAGTGGAAGATCAGACCGAGGGTCGATTCTTGAGTATTGTTCAGCCCCAACACTTTACTCAGCAAAATCGGACCGAACGCCGTGATGGTGGCGCGGACCGGCACTCCGATTCCCTCGGTGCCGAGAGAAAGAAACTCCACCGGGTGTCCGGTCGGGGCCCAGTCCGTCAGACCGGTGTCCGCAGCGCGGCTGCGAATCTTCTCGTTGTCCTCCCCCGGCGCGGACAGGCCCGACAGATCGCCTTTGACATCGGCCATGACGACGGGAACCCCTGCCGCAGAAAGCTGTTCGGCAATGCCCTGCAGGGTCTTGGTCTTACCGGTTCCGGTGGCCCCGGCCACGAGACCGTGCCTGTTCAACGTCGCCAACGGAATTCGGATGCGAGCAGCCGGATCGGTGACGCCGTCGAGAACCACGGTTCCCAGCTCCAAAGCTGCACCCGCAGAGGCATATCCGGCAGAGATCTCGGCAGCCTTACCGTTCGCAGTCGGTGTCGACCCTTGTTCCGCGGCAAGCGCCTCGGCTTCGGCCGCGTCCGCTGCGGCCAGAGCTTCGGCAGCCACCCGTGCGGCTTCGACGGCCGCCGCCTTGGCCGCCTTCGCCCTCTCGGCAGGACTGAGCGTGGGTGCCGGCTGCGTCGGGTCGACTGTCATGTCCGCGTCCTCCATGAACGTGTGCTGGTGCTGAACTGGTTTCGATCGCCACCGCAAACCCTAGTGGCATCGCAGCTCGCACTAAGGTGGAGCGCGTGCAGGACAAACTTGTGTGGATCGATTGTGAAATGACCGGCTTGGACCTGAGCAAGGACAAGCTGATCGAAATTGCGGCGCTGGTGACCGACAGTGAGCTGAACATCCTCGGAGAGGGTGTCGACATCGTCATCCACGCCGATGACGACGCGTTGGCGAACATGCCTGCCGTCGTCACCGACATGCACGCCAAGTCGGGCTTGACCGACGAAGTGCGCGCATCGACGGTGACGCTGGAGGAAGCCGAGCAGCGCGTACTGGCGTACATCAAGGAGCACGTCCCGGTGGCCGGAACCGTTCCGCTCGCGGGAAACTCCATCGGGACCGATCGCGGATTCATCTCTCGCGACATGACCGCGCTCGACACCTACCTCCACTACCGAATGATCGACGTCAGCTCGATCAAGGAACTTTCCCGACGGTGGTACCCACGGATCTACTACGGGCAGCCGGCCAAGGGCCTTGCGCACCGCGCCCTGGCGGACATCAAGGAGTCGATCAAAGAGTTGCAGTACTACCGCCGGACGGCCTTCGTGGCTCCGCCGGGGCCCTCTACCAGCGACATCGCGGCAGTTGTTGCCGAACTCGACACGCAATCGGGGGCGGATTAGCAACCTCGGATTCAACCCGCTAGTATTGTCGACGCTGCTGATGCAGAGCCCAAAAAGGTTCTGCGGACGCGTGCAATGGTGGGCGTAGTTCAGCTGGTAGAGCACCAGGTTGTGATCCTGGATGTCGCGGGTTCGAGTCCCGTCGCTCACCCCATACGAAGAAGGCCGGTCTCCTCGCGAGACCGGCCTTTTTTGTGCGTCCATCTCCCGGTCCGTGAGCCTTCCCGGTTCCGACGCGACCACCCTGACCTCGAATTACGTTGTTGTAATTCAACTTTCAGGTTTCCTGTGGGGTTAATGTGACGTACGGTTACCAATGGCACTTTTGGGGAAGAAAAGTACCAATGTGATTCATGTGTTTTCTGTTACGTGAGTTCAGCGTGCCCCGAAGCGTCACCGAACATGTTCTTACGTCCTGCTCGCACCCATCCGACGGTGCGCGGAGGACGCAGACGAGGAGGCTTTTCGTGGGTCGCAGAATGCACAGAGTCATAGCGGGTTCGATCTTGTCGGCAGCACTGTGCATCGGCACAACCGGCTTGCTCAGCCCAGCGGTGGCCACCGCTCAACCCACGATCGAACTCCCCCAGATTCCGATACCGCAGCCCGACGCGCAGCAACGGGCCGCGATTCTCGCTGCTGTCCTGGACGCCACCGGCGTCCTCATCAACCAGGTGGCAGCCATCGTTCTCGACAGCGACGTACTCACAGCACCGGACTCACCGGACGCCCCGAGCACAGTGGACGTACCCGAGATCGAACTCCCGACCGCGGCCCCGACGGTAGGGCTCGGCGGGGCAGTGCTCCCCATCGACGCAGGCAAGTACCGCATCAGTTCGGGCTACGGCGGACGCAACAACCCGACCGGCAACGGAGCGCAGTACCACCAGGGCGTGGACTTCGCGGCAGACAGCGGAACCCCCATCCACGCGGTGACCGGCGGAACCGTCGTTCAGGCCGGAGACGCAGGCGACGGCTACGGCAAGCTCGTCCGGGTCAAGAGTGGCAACACCGAGACGTACTACGGCCACCAGTCCAGCATCGCCGTCGCGGTCGGCGACGAAGTGGCACCGGGCGACGTTCTCGGCGCAGTCGGCAGCACCGGAAATTCGACCGGACCGCATCTGCACTTCGAGGTCCGCAACAACGGTTCGAGCATCGAACCGGTGGCGTACCTGAAGACCCTGGGCATCGATCCCTCGCTGTACCAGACTCGCGACCGAAGCTGATCGGCCGAATCGGGTCCGATCAGACCGTGGTGGCGTTCCCTGCTTTCCACTCGTCCCACGGGACGTTCCAGTCACCGAGGCCGTCGGTACCCGACAGCGTTCCACCGACGGTGTTCTTCACGACGACGATGTCGCCGCGCTTGGTGTTGTCGTAGACCCACTTCGCGTTGGTGGGACTCAGGTTCAGGCACCCGTGCGAGGCATTGGAATAGCCCTGCTGTCCCACCGACCACGGTGCGGAGTGGAAGAAGATGCCGCTGTAGGACATTCGCGTGGCCCAGTCGACCGGAGTGCGGTATCCGCTGGACGAATTCACCGGCACCCCGTAGGTCGACGAATCCATCACGAGATGCTCGAAGCGGTCGCCGATGATGTAGACGCCGTTGTCGGTGGGAGTGCTGTCCTTGCCCATCGACGTCGGCATGGTGATGACGTCCTGGCCGTTGACGTTGAACGTCACCTGCTTGGTGTTGTCGTCGGCGGTGGCGATGACGGCGTCACCGATCGTGAACGATGTCGTGGCGTTCTCCTGGCCGAAGATGTCGTCCCCGAGATCGCGCCCGTACACGTCGACCGCCACGTCGACCTTGGTGCCCGGTGCCCAGTAGTTCTGCGGACGCCAGCGAACTTCCTTGTTGTTGACCCAGTAGAACGCGCCTTCGACGGCAGGCGTCGTGGTGACGGTGATGGCGTTCTGCGCGGCGACCTTGTCGGTGATCGGTTCGTCGAACTGAACCGCGACCGGCTGACCGATTCCGACGACGTCGCCGGGGTTCGGCAGAACGTAGGGCTTGGTGAAGTTGCCGGGTTGGCTGGTGGTGAAGCTCGATACCGTGCTCGACGCTCCCCCGAGTCCGTACGCATCGGCCTGGACGCGGTATTCGCGGTCGTAGCCGAGCGGTTCGGTGTTGGTCCACGACAATCCGTCGGGCGAAATCGCTCCGGAGACGGGCTTGCCCTCCGGGTTGAGCATCGTCACCGAGGACAACTTGCCGTCGGCAACCGAGACGGTCACCGGGTCCGCCGGCGAGAATCCGACGGCTCCGTCGAGGACGCTCGAGGTCAGCTTCGGCTTCATCAGCTCGGTCATCGGGTTGGAGTCGATCGGAACCGACGGCTCGGAGATGTCCGACGCAGAACTACATCCCGACAGGACTGCCACCGAAGCAACCACTCCCACCGCGGCGAGTACGAATCCGCGATACACCCTCATGAACCACACCACTTCCCACTTCGAGCCCGACCCGGACGATTGTGCCAGCGGAAAATCGGACACTCCACTCGACAGCCCGTTCGATGAGTAACGTTCGAGTACCAATCGCGTACCGGGAAGTTCGTGTTACCTCCCATCCGCCTCCTATCAGCTCCCGAGCGGACATCACCGCCCCTGGCGGGGCACGGTGAGGACAACGTCATATCCGGCTAACTGACGTGTAATGACGGCGCACCCTGGGCCGGGCACTGTGGAATCCATGGTCACCACGGTGAAGACACTCTGCGCGTACTGCGGCGTGGGATGCGGCATGGTGCTCGAGATCGGCGGCCCGACCACATCCTCCGATGCCACCCCGACCAGGCCTGTCGTCACCAAGTCCGTCGGCGACAAGTCCCACCCGGCCAACTTCGGCCGGCTGTGCACCAAGGGAACCACCACCGCGGACATGCTCGCCGGGCCCGGACGGCTCGAGAAGGCCCAGATCAGGCAGCGCCGCGGCGAGCGCCCGGAGAGCACGGACACGTCGGTGGCGATCAACGACACCGCCCGGCGACTGCGAACCATCATCGACGAACACGGCCCCGATGCGCTCGCGCTGTACGTGTCGGGGCAGATGTCGATCGAAGCCCAGTACCTGTCGAACAAACTCGCCAAGGGATTCATCGGCACCAACCAGATCGAATCCAATTCCCGACTCTGCATGGCGAGCGCAGGAACCGGATACAAGCAGTCGCTGGGAGCCGACGGTCCGCCCGGGTCGTACCAGGACTTCGACCACGCAGACGTCTTCTTCGTCATCGGCTCCAACATGGCCGACTGTCACCCCATTCTGTTCCTGCGGATGATGGACCGCGTCAAGGCAGGGGCGAAGCTGATCGTCGTCGACCCCCGTCGCACCGCCACCGCCGACAAGGCCCACCTGCATCTGCAACTCGAGCCGGGTTCGGACCTGGCGCTGCTCAACGGACTGCTCGCGCTCATCGCGGAGAACGGCGACATCGACCCCGAGTTCATCGCGGATTTCACCGACGGGTGGGACGCCATGCCGGACTTCCTCGACGGCTACACCCCGGAGAAGGTCTGCGCCGCAACCGGTCTCGATGAGCAAGACCTGCGAGCCGCGGCCGCGATGATCGGCGGTGCACAGAACTGGATGAGCTGCTGGACGATGGGCCTGAACCAGTCGACGCACGGAACCTGGAACACCAACGCGCTGTGCAACCTCCATCTGGCGACGGGTGCCATCTGCAAGACCGGCAGCGGCCCGTTCTCCCTGACCGGGCAACCGAACGCCATGGGCGGACGGGAAATGGGATACATGGGCCCCGGGCTGCCGGGACAGCGAGCGGTGTTCGACGACGCCGACCGCGAATTCGTCGAGGACCGATGGGGAATTCCGCACGGAACGTTGCGGACCGACGTCGGCGGCGGAACCATCGAGATGTTCTCCAAGCTCGCTGCCGGTGAGATCAAGGCCTGCTGGATCATCTGCACCAATCCGGTTGCCTCGGTGGCCAACCGAACGACGGTGATCGACGGTCTCGAGCGCGCCGAATTGGTCATCACTCAGGATGCGTTCGCCGATACCGAAACCAACGACTACGCCGATGTGATGCTGCCCGCCGCGTTGTGGACGGAAGCGCACGGAGTGATGGTCAATTCCGAACGCAACCTCACGCTGTTCCAACCGGCGGTCGAGGCACCGGGCGGTGCATTGCCGGACTGGAAGATCATCGCCGACATGGCGTGCGCGCTCGGGTATGCCGATGCCTTCACCTATGCGAGTGCCGAGGAGGTGTTCGAGGAGATCAAGCAGTTCTGGAACCCGAACACCGGCTACGACATTCGCGGAGTCACCTACGACCGGTTGCGCGAAAGTCCCATCCAGTGGCCGTGTCCGCCCGACGCGACAACCACTCGGCACCCGATCCGCTACCTCAACGACGGGGTCAGCCAACGGCAACGGGTGTCCGATGACGGTTCGATCCCCGCACTGTCCTTCCCCACCCCGAGCGGTCGGGCCCAGTTCTTCGCCCGGCCCAGCATGCTGCCGGCGGAGATGCCCGACGACGACTACCCGTTTCTACTCAACACCGGACGCCTGCCACACCAGTGGCACACCATGACCAAGACCGGCAAGGTCGCCAAGCTGAACAAACTCGATTCCGGCCCGTTCGTCGAGGTGCACCCACTCGACGCCGAGCGGCTCGGTGTGATCGACGGCGACAGCATCGAGGTCGCGTCCCGCCGAGGCCGAGCCGTCCTCCCAGCCGTCGTCACCGATCGAGTGCTCCCGGGCGGTTGCTTCGCGCCCTTCCACTGGAACGACGAATTCGGTGAGTATCTCGCCATCAATGCCGTCACCAACGACGCCATCGATCCGTATTCTCGACAACCCGAATTCAAGGCGTGTGCAGTCACACTCACCAGAGTTGCTGCAGCCCAATCGCCCTCACCCGTCGGCGACGACCGTTCCCACGATCCGGTCGAGGCGCTCGCCACGATCGTCGGTCGCCCAGCACGTCCGTCGGAACCGCTGACCACCGTCGAACAGCGTTACATCGCAGGACTTCTCGAAGGTCTGGGCAGTGAGGCCGGACGCAGCGCAGCCGGAACGCCCACTCTGCCGTCGCGGACTCCCCTGTCCCCCGAAACCCACGCATGGCTCGACGGCGTTCTCGCCGGACTGTTCTCGCGCAGACCGGACACCGACGGCACTGCTCCCGGCGCATCGGCCGATACCGCCGATGCGGGGCGACGCCCGGTGCTGCTGCTCTGGGCCTCGCAGACCGGCACCGCCGAGGAGTACGCCCAGTCCTGCCTTTCCCACCTACGGGGAGCCGGTCTGACGATCGCCGAACACTCGATGGACGGTTTCACCGTCGATCGTCTGCCCGCCGAGGCAGACGTGCTGATCGTCAGCAGTACCACCGGTGACGGCGAAGCGCCCGACAACGGTGAGACGTTCTGGGACAGCCTCGTCGCCGAGTCCGCGGCGACGCTTCCGGAAATCCGTTATGCCGTACTCGCTTTCGGTGACTCGAGCTACGCGGACTTCTGCGGCCACGGCCGCAGGATCGATGAGCGCCTCGCCGAGCTGGGTGCACAACGGCTGCTCGAGCGGGTCGACTGCGAGCCCGATTACGAGAGCGAGGCCGCGGCGTGGCTCGATGCGGTGGTCGATCGGCTCCGGCACGATGCCGATTCCACCACCACCACCACCGACGACGCACGGGTGGAGTCGGCCGCGCGCACCGTCCCGCAGACCCGAGCGGAACCGGAGCGGTACAGCAAGAAGTCACCGCTGGTGACGACTCTCGTACGCAATCGAGTACTGACCGCACGCGGATCCGTCAAGGACGTACGCCAGTTCGGATTCCATCTGCCCGACGGGACCCTCGAGTACGAGGTCGGCGACGCGCTCGGAGTATGGCCGCGCAACAGCGACGCCTACGTCGACGAGTGGCTCGAGGCCACCGGCCTGGACCGTGACACCGCTGTCGACCTCGCTGGATATGGCCCGATGTCGCTGCGCACAGCGCTGAGCAGCCATCTCGAAATCGCTCGTGCAACACCGGATCTACTGAAGTTCGTCCACCGACGAACTGCGGACGACGACCTGGAGGCGATGCTGCATCCCGACAACAAGCATGCGCTGTCCGACTGGATGTGGGGTCGCCAGTCGATCGATGTGCTTGCTGCACATCCGGTTCGGGCCTCGGTGGACGACTGGTTGGGAGTTCTCAAACCCTTGCAACCACGGCTGTACTCGATCTCGTCGAGTCCGAAGGAGAACCCCAACGAAGTACAGGTGACTGTCTCGGCGGTGCGGTACAACGTTCATGGAGTTCCCCGGCGCGGGGTGTGCTCGACCTACCTGGCCGACCATGCGTCGAACCACGATGTGGGGATATTCGTGCAGAAGACCTCGCACTTCAAACCGCCGGACGATCCCACCACCCCGATGATCATGGTGGGCCCGGGTACCGGCGTCGCCCCGTTCCGCGCATTCCTGCACGAGCGTCGCGCACTCGGGCACACCGGCCACAATTGGCTGTTCTTCGGTGAACAGCACGCCGACACGGACTTCTACTATCGCGACGAACTGACGGCGATGCTCGGCGACGGTTCGTTGAACCGGTTGGACGTCGCATTCTCGCGCGATCAGAAGGACAAGGTCTACGTCCAGGATCGAATGCGTGAGCACGGGGCAGAGCTGTGGAACTGGATTCACCGCGGTGCGCACTTCTACGTGTGCGGCGATGCGTCCAGAATGGCCAAGGACGTCGACGCCGCTCTGAAGGGCGTGGTGGCACAACACGGCAAGCTCGCGCCGAGCAGTGCCGAGGCCTATGTCAAAGCCCTTGCGGCAGAGAAGCGATACGTTCGCGACGTCTATTGAGTCGGCGGAACCGTGCGGGTGAGGAACTCGATCTGGTCCCCCACGACCCGCTCGAACGCCTCGCCCAGGTAGATCTCGAAATGGCCGGCGTCGTATGTCTTGATCTCTCCGTGCGGTGCCGTCCGCGCGTAGCGCAGAGTGGCCTTCGCCGGCGCAACCGAATCCGTCTCGCAGACGATGAACAGGATGGGACAGCGAACGTCCTTTGCCCGACGCCCGGGCCGGTGCCGCACGATCTGCAGCGCGACTCTGGCTGCGACTCGGTTGTGGAACGTTTCGTCGGCGTCCGGCGCGAGTGCGAGGTAACCGTCGTAGCTGTCGGGCGAGGTCATCAGTGCGGTCGTCCCCGGTCGTCCGGCCGTGTTCACCATCAACGGCGGTCGCCCGATCACCGATCCCGCCAGATCGCCGAGAGCCCGGCCGGACAGCTTCGTCGACGTCCAGGTGTTCGACGCGAGTCCGGAGGCAATCCCGTCGGTGAACGGGCACTGCGAGATCACTGCCGCGACCTTCCGGTCTCGGGCGGCGGCGACGATGACGTGACCACCACCGAACGACGAGCCCCACAACACGATTCGCGAGGTGTCCACATCCGAACGGGAACGCGCGTGGTCGATGGCCGATGCCCAGTCCTGCAGCTGTGATTCGATGTCGAGCAGCTGCCGTGGCTCGCCTCCGCTGGCCCCGAAGTAGCGATAGTCGAACACCAGGCAGGCGTACCCCGCGGCGCGGAAACGCTCCGCGTAGGCGTCGAGCCGCATTTCCCGAGTTCCGCCGAGGCCATGCGCCATGACCATCACCGGAGCGGGGCCGGTGCCGGTCGGAAGATAGAGCCACGCCGCGCAGACGTCTCCGTGAGAATCGAACGTGACATCGATGCGATCTGGGATCGAGCCCCCCGTCTGCGAATTCATGCGCAGACAGTAGCCCATTGCGGTCGACGGTGGAACAGGTCGGCTACCGACCGGAATGCTCCGCGGCGTAGGCGTCGACGCGTCCGTAGGCGATCTTGGGCGTCCAGTCTCTGTGCACCAGACCGAAGTTCTGTTCGGTGTCGGCGGTGTTGGAACCGGCGTCGCGCAGGCTGTAGACGTAGGCCGGTCCGAGCCAGTCGTTGCCGAGGACGGCATCGAGGACGATTCCTATGCTGTCCGATTGCGTCTGCTCGCTGACACTGTTGGGGGCCGTCCCGGTGGGAGCTCCGAACTCGGTGATCCAGATCTGCTTCGCACTGTCGCCACCGGCGACCATGGTGTCTCGCATCGGCCACATCTTCATGGCGGTGTTCCACGACGCCGTGTCCGGGTCGTTGGGTAGATACGGCCACGTGTACGGGTGAACGTTGAAGGCGTCGAAATACTTGTTGGATCCTTGCGCGTACATCTTCGACAGGAACGTCGTACCCGCGATGTTGCCGTCCTTGTCCTCGGAGGGTGCCATCCCGCCTGCAAGCACGGTGGAATCGGGTTGCACTTGCTTGATCACCGTGTAGGTCGCGCGCAGCAGCGCCGAGTACGCCGTTACGTCGGGAGCGGGCTTGAAGAACGTCACGATGTTCGGCTCGTTCCACACTTCCCAGATGTTGATTCGGCTCTGGTATCGCTGAACCACGGTCTTGGCGAACGCCGCGAAGGTGGCGGGGTTCGCAGGACGGGAGTGCGAATCGTTGACGGCAGCAGCCACGCGTGCCCACCTCGGGGTGTACGCGACAATGCCGTGCACGCACATCCCGTGGGCCACAACGGCATCGATCACCCGATCCGTTCGGCTCCAATCGAACTTGCCCCGGGTCGGCTCGATTGCAGACCAGTCGATGTCGAGACGAACCGCGAACGTCCCCGCGTCACGGGCGAGTGTGAGTTCCCGATCGAGATCCGCTGCGGACAGAGCACCTATCGTCGCTCCGGGTGATATTCCGATCCGCACCGCGTCCGATTGCCGAGCACACGAAGGACTACCGCCCGGCGTCTGCTGCTGCCGCAGGACCGATGCAGCAGCGGGCACCGTCCCGGCCGAGAGCGACAACAACACGACCGTCAGTGCCGCAATCGCTCGCCGCGGTGAACTCCGTTTCATCGGCAGATGTTAGCAACTGCCGTGATTCAGAAAACGGGTACCGGCAAAACTTTATTGTTGCTCACTTTGTCTCACTCCTCGGCTGCGGAACATCCGCGGAAATACGAATAGTGGAATGCACCGACTCGAGCGTCGGTGTGACAACTCGGCCTGTACTACCATCTGGACAATGACGACAGGATTTCCCGGTTTCGACGACCGCCTGAACGATGTGCTCGCCCGACAGGCGGACAGATCAGGCCAGTCTCCCGAGGCATACATTCGGCGAGCTGTTGTCGATCGAATCGTGCGAGAACTGTCCGAGGATCCTGATTCCGAGGTCGGTGCGCTTCTCAGAGCATTGGAGGACGGTACCGAGAACGGTGCCGGTCCGGCCGAGCCGACCGGAGAGTTCGGCACTCCGATCGACGACCCGGATCGGCTTGCTGCAGTGGCTCGAACAGGGCTGATGGACACCGGCTCCGATGCCGGATACGACCGGGTCGTCGCCATGGTGGCCGACGCGCTCAGTGCCCCTTCTGCTGCATTCTCGCTCCTCGACGACAGGCGTCAGTACTTCAAGAGTGCCGTCGGGCTTCCCTCGGAACTCGATGGCGCGCAGGAGGTTCCTCTCGAGGGTTCGATCTGCCGATACGTGATCGACACCGGTCGGCCATTGGTGGTCGAGGACGTTCGATTGCACGACGTACTCAAGGACCATCCTTCGGTACAGGCGAACATGTTGGTCTCGTACCTCAGCGTCCCACTCACCGACGACGACGGTCATTCGGTGGGCACTGTGTGCGTGTGGGATCAGCGACCACGGCAATGGACCACCGGTCACATTCAGATTCTTCAGGACCTTGCCTGGATCATTCGCGAGCGGATACTCGGATAAACGACGCGAATCAATATTCGTTCCGTAATCGGGACTCTCAACAAACTCTTGGTCTTTTTTGCGTGACTCGATCGTTAGCACGCGCCCGTGTCGGTATGAATTGATTGGGATATCTTTACCGAATCCGAATCGATCCGAGCCCCCGGAAGTGGTTGTGCCCCAAATATTGGAACCAGCGCGAATTCGGCCTCGGCCGGTGACAACCGATTCGTCTGCCGTACCGCGAGCTATCGCCGACCGACTCCGAGTCGATCCATGGCACACCGGGGTCACTGTTGCTCTGGATTCGGTCGCTGCCATCGTGGCCGTGGTCGGAGCGTTGCTGTGGCACGCCGGAAATCTCACCGACTCAGGGCTGCTCCCCTGGCTGTTCGTACCGTTGCTGATCGGCATCCTCGCCGGCAAGTCCATGTACCGACGAAGCCTCCGCCGCAACTTTCTCGACGAGATCGGGCCGGCAGAAACGGCCGTCGCCTTCGCGTCACTGGCTCTGCTCGTCACGATGTTCCTGTCCGACACCGTCTATCGGCCCAGCGCCATTGTGCTGAGGCTGTGGCTGTTGAGTGCCGTCACGATCGCGCTCGCCCGTCTCGCTCGGGTCGTGCTTCAGCGCGTCATGCGTTCCAAGTACGGATGTGCCGCGCCGACCATCGTCGTCGGCAACGATCCCATCGCCCATCAACTCGCCGCGCGAATGCGCCAGTTCCCCGAGTACGGACTCGCGCCCGTCGGGTACGTCGGCGACGCACCGGCAGCCACGCTCGACCCGAGTGACAACGATCCGACGAGCCTGGTTCACCTCGGGATCACGACCGACTTCGAGGCAGTCGCCCGCAGCACCGGGGCCGAGGAACTGATCGTTGCCTTCGCACCGAGTCAGGACAGAGAATTGGTGGCTGCGATCAGGGTTGCACACCGGCTCGGTATGCGGGTGTGGGTGGTTCCGCGGCTGTACGACACCGTCGGTTTGCACACCCGCATCGAGCACATCGGCGGACTGCCCCTGATGGTCCTTCCACACGTCGACCCCAAGGGCTGGCAGTTCGCCGTCAAGGGGGCTCTCGATCGGATCCTGTCCGCAGTCGGTGTTCTGTTGCTCTCCCCTGTCTTTCTGACTCTCGTACTGCTCGTGCGCCTGAGTTCGCCCGGCCCGATCTTCTTCAAACAGGAGCGAATCGGCCGCGACGGACTGCCGTTCGACTGCTTGAAGTTTCGCTCCATGCGCCCTCCCCGTGCGTCCGACGCCGAGTTCGAGCGGAAGGCCGGGGACGCGCCCGGCGGTGTCGAGGGAGTCGACAGACGAACGCGAATCGGCAAGATCATGCGTCAGACCTCGCTGGACGAACTTCCGCAGTTGCTCAACGTACTTCGCGGCGACATGAGCCTGGTCGGCCCGCGACCGGAGCGCCCCGAGTACGTCGATCTCTTCGAGATGCAGATCCGTCGGTACGGAGAGCGGCACCGCGTCAAGGCCGGAGTGACCGGGTGGGCTCAGGTGCACGGCCTGAGGGGCCAGACATCCATCGCGGACCGCGCCGAATGGGACAATTTCTACATCGAGAACTGGTCCGTGTGGCTCGATGTCAAGATTCTGTTTCTCACGGTTCTCGCCGTTCTGAAGCGCGCCGAGGACTGATCGTGGTCCACGCCGAACACGGCCACGTTCGGGTCACCGCGTGATCACGTACGTTGCGCTCGCTTTCGGCGCAGCGGTGCTGCTCGCGCTGGGCTGCGCGGTCGCCTCGGCCATCTACCGTCGGCCGCAACGCGGTGTGTTGCTGTTGGCGGGATTGGTTCCACTGCACGGCCTTCTGTTTCTCGTTCCCCTCCCCGGGGTGGTGTCCGGCTGGAAGGAAGGCCTGGTCGTCTTCACGGTTCTGTGCGCGTGGTTGCGTCGACCCCGACACGTTCGTGGCTCGACGCCTCGGGTGTTCATGCCGTGGTGGCCCGCGGCCGTCGTCTTCGTCGTGTTCGGCAGCGTGTCTGCGTTCGCCACGTTCGGAATCGTCGGCGTGTTCGGCATCAAGGTGACCTTCTTCTACATCCTGCTGGTGGTCGTCATGTGGCTTGCACCGTTCGACGCCACGGACCGCGACCACCTCGTCTCCGTTCTCATGGGTATGGGTGTGTTCACCTCGGCGGTGGGCATCGCACAACTCCTGGCCGGACCCGCCGCATTGGTGTCGTTGGGGTACGAATACGGCACCCAGGTCCGAACATCGGGTGGACTGCTCCGCACGTTCAGCACGTTCAACCTGCCGTTCCCGTTCGGGCTGTACGTGATGTTGGCGTTGCTCGTCGGTGGTGCGGTCGCGCTGGCCGATCCACATCGTCGACGAAACATGTTGTTCCTGTGCGCGACTCCGATGATGGTCGTCGCCATGTCCAGTTCGATCGTGCGAGGAGCAATTCTGGGGCTCGCGGTCGGAGCCATCTACCTGATCGCTGTGCGCTTCCGCTACCTCGCCGCGCCGCTCGCTCTGGCAGCGCTGGCCGTGGCGGTCACGGTTCCCTTCGTCCCCAGGATCACGTCGGTCTTCTTCTCGTCGAGCAGTCTGGGTCAACGCGGCGACGGCTGGGCCAACATCATCGCCAGCATTCTGATCCATCCGTTCGGGACGGGACTGGGATCGAGTGGTTCTGCGGCAGACCGCATTTCCACCGCCGAGGGTGTCGCATTCACGCAATCGGGGCTCTCCACCAACTACCAGCCCGACAACTACTACGTGAAGGCACTGCTCGAACTCGGACCGATCGGCCTGTGGGCGGTGATCGCGTTGCTCGTGACGTCGCTGCTGTGGTGCACCCGCCTGTCCCGAGCGCTACCGGGCAGAGACGGCGCACTGGCACTCGGTGTCGGTGCCTCGATCGTTGCCGCCATGTTCGCCAGTCTCGTCTCGACGTATTTCGAGATCTTTCCGATCGATGTCTATTTCTGGCTCTTGTTAGGAGTGGTGGGATGCGCAGCAGCGCAACACGAATCGTTTTCGGGGCGCTCGCCCTCCGGCCGGGCGGAAGCGGAGTACAGACCTACATTCGCGAGCTCCTGAACGAGTTACCGCACTGCCTACCCGATGCCGATCTCGCCGCGTCGGTGCAGCGCGACGCCGTCGGTGAGCTCCCTCCCTCGGTCACGGCGATGGAGCGGCCTGTCACCAGCGGTACAGCTCGTGCGTTGCTCGGGGCCCTTCCTGTCGGTCGTTGCGATGTGGTGCACGGTCTGGACGTCGACCTGCCGTTCCTCACCAAGGCCTTCACAGTTGCGACGGTGCACGACCTTTCGGTCATCGACATGCCGTCGGCCTCGAGTCGATTTCGCGCGCTCGGCGAACAGAGACTGGTACGGCGCGCACTGCGCCGCGCAGATCTGCTCATCGCGGTCTCGCAGTTCACCGCCGATCGAATCAAGGCGGTCAGCGGGCGCGACGCCACTGTGGTCGGCTTGGCACCCGCAGCCTGGGCCACCGTCCCCACCGACAGCCGGGTGGACGTCGTTCGGTCCAAGTACGACTTGCCGGACCGTTTCGTCATGCAGGTCGGAACGGTGGAGCCTCGCAAGAACGTTCAGCTGGTGGCCGACGCAGCGGAGAAACTCGGAATTCCGTGTCTGCTGGCCGGGGCAGGCTCGACCGGTCCCCACGCTCCCCGCAATTCCCGGGGACTCGGTTACGTCGATGTCGAGGATCTACCCGCCCTCTACGCTGCCGCGACAGTCACCGCATACGCGTCTCGGTACGAGGGCTACGGACTCCCGCCCGTCGAGGCCATGGCGTCGGGCGGCGCGGTTGTCGCCAGCGCCGTCGGCGCCCTCCCCGACGTCGTCGGCGACGGTGCCGTTCTCGTCGAATCGGAGAACGTGGACGACTGGGTACATGCGATGAAACCCATCGCTTTCGACGGGGACGCCCGCGCAGCTCTTGTCGACGCGGCAGCCGTTGCCACCCGCGAGATCAGCTGGCGTCGAACGGCGGAACTCACCGCCGACGCGTATCGAGCCGCAGGCGTGGTCTGATGGCCGAGGAGCTCGCGCTCGACGGCACCGAGCAGCCCCCGGACTACCGCGCCATCGCAGCGGATCCGAAAGCCGCGGCCAAAGCGACGATTGCCGTTCTGATCAGCAGAGTGATCATCGCGACGTTGGGGTGGGTGGGCAGCGTCGTCGTCGCGAGGTCCCTCGGACCGGACGAGTGGGGCCAGTTCAGCTTCGTCTTCGCGCTGCTCGGCTTGATGTCCGTCGTGACCGATCTGGGGGTCGGACGCGTCGTGCTCGCGAAATTGATGGACGACGATCCCGAGGAGATCGGTCGAACGGCGTCGTCGTTTCTCGCTCTGCGTACCGTCCTCGGGTTGGTGGGGTACGTGCTGGCCGTCGCATACGTTCTGCTGCTGCAGTATCCGAGCGAAGTGGTCCTCGCGACGGTGGTGGGCGGACTGGTGGTCGTGTTCGCAACGCCCGGTCACGCATTGAGTGTGCTCTTCCAGAGTCGTCACCGTCTGGTACTCGTGGCCGTTGCCGAAAGCGCCGGGCAAGCAATCCAATTGGCGTTGACCGTGCTGGCGGCCGTGCTGGCCCCCACCCTGCTGATCTTCGTTCTCCCGGCCGTGGCCAACGAAGTGTTCAAGTTGGTGACCAAGGGTTTCGGCATCGGTAACCGTTCCATGGGCCTGCGACCGTCGCGGCACATCGAAATTCGTCGCTGGGGGCCCTACCTGAAGGAGGCCGTGCCACTCGCGATCGGCTTCGCTCTCACCATCGCCATGCTCAAGATCGACATGTTGATGCTCAGCCTGCTCGACACGTTCGAGGCCGTGGGACTGTATTCCATCGGCTACAAGTTCTCGGACATGATCGACACGTTCGTCTTGGCGGCGGTGGCACCGATCAGCACCCTGCTCGTCGCGTCGTGGCCCCACGACACCACAGCATTTCGAGCACGCTCACGTTCGGCCGCACTGCTGTTCGCGCTCTTCGGCGCTATGGCTGTCGCGGCGTTCGTGCCGTCGGCCGAGCCGCTGATCGGCCTGCTGTACGGCGAACGGTTCGTCGACGGAGCTCACGCAGCCCGTCTGCTCGTCATCGGTGCGGCGCTGATGTCGTTGGTGATGCTGGGAATCTTCCTGCTCGCGTCGGCCGGAATGCAGCGGCACTACCCCGTGGTGGCATTGGTCGGTCTGGCCCTGAACATCGGGTTGAACCTGTTCCTGATCCCGCGGATGTCGTACGACGGAGCTGCGATCTCGACCGTCGTGACGATCGGCACCACCCTCGTTCTCTTGTGGATCGTGATCGCGCGAAGCATGCCCGTATCCAGACTGCTTCCAGTGCAGTCCATTTCGGTGACAGTCGTGGTGACCGCGGCCACTACGGTCGGCGGCTGGTTCCTGGTGCAGCACCATCCCGGCCTGTGGCTGCTCATCTCGGTCGCGGCAGCGCTGCTGGTCGCGAGCGTGCTCTACGCGTTCGTCGCCATCGGACTCGTCGAGTCTCCACTGCCGGGGCCGGCCGAGAAGGGACGACACCGTGCGCACTCCGAATGACCACCGACACAACGGACACATCGCCCGATTCGGGCCGTGCCCCGCGGAGTCGAAGTCGGGTTTCGCGGATGTAGCTGACCATCGTGCTTGTTCTTCGAATGTTGTTGATGTGCAGTTTCATTCACGAGCGGCACGGTTACGCGGACTGCACTCGGGCCCGGCTATCATCGAGCCTGTCGGCTCCACGAATCTCCGAAGCGGTACGTCCGCTCGCATCGACGACGGAAGGGTACGCGGTTGATGTCCGTCCACGATGCCGTACACCGGGGCGACGTGCCCCCACCTATCGATCTGGCGGGACACATGCGTGAACTCGGCCGGGCACTGCTGCCCGCCGTGATCATTGCTGCGCTGGTCGGTGCAGGCGTGTTCTACCTCAGAAGCGAACTCACCGACAAGCAGTACGCCGCGTCGGTCGTGGCCGAGATCGAACCGGCCCAAAGCCTCGTTCCCGGTGACGCGTTCATCGAGCAGATGCGCGCACCGTTCGTCGAGTTGGCGACCGACCGCAGTGTACTCGATGAGGTCCTCACGCAGGTCGACTCCGGACTGAACGCTGCCGAGCTGGCGTCGAGCGTCGAACTCTCCCCCGGCACCTCGCCTGCACTGCTGACCGTCACGGTGACGACCCGATCTCCCGAGCTCGCCGCAGATCTGGCTCGCACGATGGTGTCGACCATGGCAAGTACCAGCACTGCCAACGCGATCCGCGACTCTCGCGAGCGCACGGAGGAAGCGCAGTCCTCGATCGATGCGCAACAGGCTCGAGTGGACGCTCTCCCCGCCGACGACCCGAGCCGGGCCGCAGCCGTGTCCGAACTGGCCGAACTGCGCACCCGCCTGAGCGAAGTCGAGGCCGCTGCGGGAGGAGATCGACTGGTCGTGCTGTCGAACCCCGAGCAGAGCACCACACCGGTGTCACCGAAACCGGTCTCGGAGGCACTCGTAGCCGCTCTCGCAGCCCTCATCGTCGCGGCCGAACTGATCGTGTTGCTGCGAGGACGCCTCGGACGCAGGCCCTCTCGTTCCTGGGCACGTCGGGTCTCCCGCAAGTACGGAGCGCACTTCGACCCGACGGCGGGTGACGCGGTGCCGCCGGCCGTAGCTGCGCGGATGGCAGCACTCGAACGCGGCGATCGACCCGCCTCGAGGGGGGCTCGACACGCAGCTCCCAGGGGCGACAGCGTGATCGTCCTGTTGGTCGGCGAGGGTGCCGTGTCGGAGTCGACTCACGATCGGCATCGGACAACCGAACATCGCCGAGGCACCGCAGAATTCGGGTTGTCGGAGCAGTGGTGGCAGCACACGGAGGTGGGCGAAGTCGAGACCGTCGTGGTGCTGGTGTCCAGCCGTGGACGGGACAAGAAGGCAGCAACCGCCGCGCTGCGGCGGCTCGACGACTTCGACATACCCGTGCACCTGGTCCTGCAGAGCAAGAACTCGACCCGACGAGTGGAACAGACCGCGCAGACGATCGCGCCGGAAGGCCGAAGCCATGCCAGCTGACAGAATTGCCGTAGTACACGAAAGATTCACCGAGATCGCCGGATCCGAGCACGTCATCGAACAGCTCGCATTGCACTGGCCTGCGGCCGAGGTGTTCGCGCCGATCTCCAGGCCGGCCGGGGTCCCGTCGGGGATCGGCCGCGAGGTGCACACGTCGAGCCTGAACCGGCTGTACAACGCGTTGGGGCAGCGGTCCTACGCGCCCGTCCTTCCGATGATGCCGCTGGCATTTCGGCGCATGCCGCTCGAAGGTTTCGATGCAGTCGTGGTCAGCCACCACGCCTTCGCAACCCAGGCCGTGTTCGCCACCGACTCCCCGGTGATCGCCTACGTGCACAGCCCGGCACGGTGGGCCTGGGACCCCGAACTACGCGCAGGCGAAGGCGGCGGTAGAGCCGGAGCAGCGATCCTGACGGCACTGTCGGCCATTGCCCGCCGATGCGAGATCGCTGCCGCACCGAAACTGACCACCGTGGTGGCCAATTCGACTGCAGTTGCACGTCGCATCGAGGACTGGTGGGGCCGTGACGACGCGGTGGTGGTCCATCCTCCCGTCGACACCGAGGGATTCACGCCGGATCCGTCCGTCGAGCGAGAGAACTTCTTCCTGCTCGCGGGTCGCCTGGTCCCCTACAAGCGTCCGGACATCGCGGTGCGCGCGGCCGCGGAGGCCGGCGTTCCCCTCGTGGTGGCGGGAGACGGCCGTGCGATGGACGCCTGCCGGAAACTGGCCGGACCGAAAACGACCTTCCTGGGACGAGTTTCACACGAGAAGCTTCTCGAACTGCATCGGACGACGCGCGCCCTTCTGATGCCGGGAGTCGAGGACTTCGGCATCGTCCCCGTCGAGTCCATGGCGACCGGAACACCCGTCATCGCCCTGGGCGACGGCGGTGCCATGGACTCGGTGGTACCCGGAAAGACCGGGGTGCACGTGGCTCCGGGCTCCGACGACGACGTGATCGCCGGATTTGCCGAGGCCATGCGCTCCCTCGACCCCGCAGACTACGACCGCGCCGGCATTCGCGCGTGGGCGGAGGGCTTTTCGCGGGCAAACTTCCGCAGTCGGATGCAGGAGGTCGTCGATGCCGTCCGCTGAGCGTCGATACCGCGCAACTGCGCTGGATCGTGTCTTCGCCGATACCCGAATTGTCACCGCGGTCGGCCCCGTTCGTGGTCTCGACGTCGGACGTACGAGACGAACGCTCACGGCCGCCGAACAGGTCGGTACCGAGGCACACCTCGCCCTGGAACCGCGGTCGGACGCTCGTCTGTGGCGCTACCGCACCGGCATCGCAGGTGACAACGTCTCCGCGAGCACCGATCCCACGGACGACCTGGGCAAGATGCTCACCGACATTCGATCTCGACACGGAGAACGCAGCCCTCTCGACGTGGTCGTGTTCGACGACCATCTCGCGATCGACTACTCGCACGGAATCGGGGACGGCCAGATCGGCGTGATGATGTTGGCGGCATTCTGCGACGATGCCGACGAGTCACTGGTCCCCGGGCTCGCGGTGGGACTACCGGCGAGCGCAACATGGAAAGCGTTGTGGCGTCACTATTCTCGGAATCCGAAGACCTTGGCGGACTTCTGGAAGCTGCGCGGTCGCCACCGAACCGAGGCCGACGGCGAGTCCGCTCCCCGTCGCAGAATCGAGAACTGGGAAGCCGCGAAGGTCAGCCGAGCCGCGTACATGAGCCGAGCCCGTGTGGACGAACTCAAACACTGGACGGCCGAGCACATGCCAGGAGCGACCGCCGCGTCGATCTCGATCGCACTGTGGAGTGCGGCTCTGCGGGCCGAGGGCGTCGACGTCGCCGAGCACATCATGGTCTTGTTCAACAGTCGACGTTATCTCGATTCGGCGCAACAGAATTCGCACGGGAACTTTGCCGTCGGCATTCCACTTCACCTCCCGTCGGGCACGTCACCCGTCGGCATCACTGCGACAATGCGCGAGGTGATCGAATCGGGTTGGCCGATAGCAGTATTGGCGATGTCACTGCTGCGCGATGCTGCGTCGCGAGTTCGGCCTGTTGCTCGCTCGCAGACCGATTCGGTCGTCGAGGTTCCCGAAACACTGAGGCTGGCCGTCAGCGACCTCGGGCGAGTGCGGGTGTTCGATCATCTCGATTGGTTCGACGACGGCAGACCGCCGCAGATGGCCGCATCGCTCGAACCGGACGGCCCGGACGGCTGCACCATGCTCATCGCCGAGATTGCCGGTGGGCGAACGTACACGGCATCGTTCTGCAGCAAGATGATCGACGTCGCGGTCATCGATTCGGCGCTGCAGAGGATGTGTGAAGACCCCGTCGCTCTGCTGCACCATGAATGACGAGTAACGAGTTCGACTTCTCGAACCACCCTTGCCACACAGACGGGCCCACACATGACCGACGAGTCGACCGTGCTTTTCCTCGCCCATACGGGACAGGTCTCCGGTGCCGAGAAGGTACTGCTGAATTTGATCGACGAGGCCGAGCGCCGCGGCCACAGAACTGTGATCGCCTGCCCCGCGGGACCACTGGCGCATCGCCTGCCGAGCGCAACCCGACACATCCGGATCGACGAGCTGGGCCTCGGAGGTGAGCACGGGGCCGCACGCGTCGTCGCCGCCGTACGCCTGGTCGGCAGATGGATCGGAGCCGCGCGCGCAGTGCGCACCGTCGCGCGTGCCCCCGGAACCGCAACCGTCGTCAACTCGCTGTTCGCGCTCCCCGTCGTACGACTGTGCAGGCCCACCCGCGGTGCGTCGTGGCTCGTTCACGACACCATGAACTCGCTCAAGCAGCGGGTGGTGGTTCGATTCGCGCGGCCCGCCGTCCGTGTCGCGGTGTCGGTGTCGGAAGCAACGGCAGTTCCGCTCCGCGCGGCCGGCCTTCCCGTGGTGGTATCCCACAACGGAGTGCCGTGGCCGGTGCCTCGCTTCGGCGGCGAACTTCACACCCCGCCGGTCGTCGGTATGTTGGCTCTGCTGACACCGTGGAAGGGTCACCGAGTTCTCCTCGATGCCGTGGCCACTCTTCCCGACATCCGAGTCGAGCTGGCAGGAGGCAGCTTCCCCGGCGATCGGGACTACGTATCGGAGCTCCACGCACGTGCGGCCGAACCGGACCTCGGCGGCAGGGTCGAGTTTCTCGGGCACACCGACGCCCAGTCCGCTCTCCGCAGGTGGGACGTCGTAATTTCGGCCAGTACGTCTCCGGAGGCCGGCCCCTTGTCGGTACTCGAAGCGATGTCGCACGGGCTGCCGGTGATCGGAACAGATCACGGCGGTACCCACGAATTCCTCGTCGACGGTGCCGGGATACTGGTCGAGCCCGGCAACGCCACAGCCCTCGCGGCCGCCATTTCGACGGTGGTGGCCGATTCGGATCGGCGGCGGACTCTCGGGGACGCCGCGAGGGACCGAGTTGCAAGCCGCCACGACATCGCCGAGACACTTCCCGCCTTGCTGCACCGCCTCATCAGCTGACAGTCATGCCCATCGCGCGAGCACCCGCGCGGGAAAATGAACGAAGTCGAACCCCGGCGCAGGCGGCTGTGTTTCAATCGGGACCCGATTGGAACGATGGGGGCTGATGTGACTCGCGCCATGACGAGATCCAACGAGCATTATCAATGGTGTATCGGCGTGATGACCAGCCTCGCGTTGACCACCGCGGTCAAACGCATCGTCTCCGCTGCCGCCTTGGCCATGGCCATCGTCGTGACCTTCGAGCTCGCATTCGGCTACGGAGCCACGACGACGATCCCGTCGATAGTGCAGTGGACGTGCATGATCGCCGCATACATCATGGGCGCGTTCTGGTGGTTCGGTCCGTGGCCGACGCTCGGGCAGGCGTTCGCCTTCGTCGTCATCGCGAACGTCGCAATTTTCGGGGCCACCATCACGGCAGATTTCGCACCCGAGGTCACGCTCGGAAAATGCGCATTCCTCATCCCGATCGGCATGCTTGCCGGCTTCTTCTTCGACAAGTGGCGGTTGGCCACACACATTGCTCTCTGCCTGCTCGGAACCACGGTCGTCGCGGTCTATATCGTGATCGAGCGCGGCGTGGACACGTTCGTGGCGGTGGTCCTGTGGGCTCCGATCGTCATTTCCTTCACCGGCTTCGCCCTGCTGCTGCAGGCAACCACCCAATCGATGCGTCTGGAGTTCGAGTAACCGACATGCACACCTTCACCCTCCCCCACACCGGGACAGACGTCTCGAGCATCGTGCTGGGGTTCATGCGCATCACCGATCTGGACGACGACCGGATCAGACGATTGGTGGACACCGCTCTCGACGTAGGCGTCACGGTGTTCGACCATGCCGATATCTACGGCGGTACGCCTCACACGTGCGAGAAGCGATTCGGCGATGCGGTCACCCTGACTTCGTCGCAACGCGAGCACATCGGCATTCAGAGCAAGGTCGGCATTCGGGAGGGCTGGTTCGACTTCTCCAAGGAACACATCGTCACCACTGTCGAGGCGTCACTCGAGGCCCTCGGTGTCGAGTACCTGGACACGCTTCTACTGCACCGACCGGACACCCTCGTCGAGCCGGATGAGGTCGCAGCAGCGTTCGATCACCTGCACGCGTCGGGCAAAGTCCTGGGCTTCGGCGTCTCCAATCACACACCCGGCCAGATCGAGTTGCTGAAAACTGCTGTCACTCAACCTATTCTGTTCGATCAGGTGCAGCTGAGCATCGTGCACTCGCCGTTGATCGCGGCGGGTCTGACGGCCAACATGGGCACCGAGGATCAATCGATCGACCGCGACAACGGCTTGCTGGACTACGCGCGAACGCGTGGAATCACCCTGCAGGCGTGGTCACCGTTCCAGAGCGGTACGCCCTCCGGCGTGTTCGTGGGCGACCGCGAGAACTACCCCGAACTGAATGTGGCACTGGACGAGATCGCCGACGCACACGGATCCACCCCGTCAGCGGTGGCAACGGCCTGGATCACCAGGCACCCGGCCGACATCCAGGTCGTGCTCGGCACCACGAGTCCCGATCGAGTCGTCGAAGCTGCCGGCGGTTCGGACCTACGCCTGACCAGGCAGGAGTGGTACCGCCTGTTCCGAACGGCAGGCCACACACTGCCCTGAACGACACTCAGCAGCATCTCATCTTCCGTTACCTTATCGTTACCGACTAGCTATCGGTCCGTGATGATCAAGCTTCGGTTCGGTGACGTTGCGCTGTCAGGATTACCGCACGGCATGCACCGGAACCTGTAGCCCTCGGGTTTCGCCCCGTGCACGTCGGTCGCTAGGCCATCCGAACTGAGAGGTTCGCACCGTGACTGTCACCGACCACTTCGATTCTCACCTCGCCCCCGTCGAGCGCGGCAATGCTCATTACTCCATCGGCACAGAGTTCTACTCCCCTCGCCTGACTGTCGTCCGTGCGTCGGGCGATCTCGACCTGGGGGCTCGTACCGATCTCGCGCAGGCGCTCGACGACGCTCTGCGCGGCGAAACGGTTGTGCTGCTGGACTTGTCAGCGGTCACCTTCATGTACTCGGGGGCAGCATGCGTGATCGTCGATGCCGCCGCCCGCAGTGCAGGCCGGCTCGAGATCTACGCTCCGACGCGGCCCGCACGCCTCGTTCTCGACGCATTGGGCGCGGCGACCATCGGGGCAGATCCGCGCGCTGCATGACCGGTGGAGGTTTGCGGTCGGCACGATTCGGCAAACCCCAGGAGGACAGCGACTCCGGACGGCACGTTCGCCGTGAGTCGTCTCCACTGAACCGAAGCGGCTCGTTCGACTTGCCGCGTGGAGCATTTCACGCACACCGAGGCAAGGATCGACAATGTCCGACCAGTTCAGCAAGTCCGACCCGACAACCGCGTTTCCGATGCCAGACCGGGCCGAGCAAGGACGTCTCGAGCACCCAGGACTGACCCGTGACATGGTCACCGTTCCCGACCATGGTGAGGATTCGTACCGTGGATCGGATCGTCTGCACGGCCGCAGAGCACTGATCACCGGTGGCGACTCGGGTATCGGCCGTGCTGTTGCACTTGCCTTTGCACGCGAGGGTGCCGACGTTGTCATCGCACACCTCGAATCCGAGGGTCCTGACGCGCAGACCACTGTCGACCTCATCGAGGGAGCGGGCCGGGCAGGCAGAGCCATCGCCTGCGATCTCACCGACGAGTCGCAGTGCGTGCAATTGGTCGACACCGCAGCAGAGGTACTCGGTGGGCTCGACATCGTCGTCAACAACGCCGCATTCCAGATGGCTCAGATGGGCGGGATAGCCGACATCACCACCGAGCAGTTCGATCGGGTGCTCAAGACCAACCTGTACGCCTTGTTCTGGATCTCGAAACGCGCTGCAGAGATCATGGACGCAGGATCGACGATCATCAACACCACCTCGATTCAAGCATCGAATCCTTCTCCGGAATTGATGGATTACGCCACGACCAAGGCAGGAATTGTGGCCTTCACCAAGGGCCTCGCCGGCGACCTTGCCGAGCGTGGAATTCGCGTCAATGCTGTTGCGCCGGGACCGATTTGGACACCGCTCATCCCCGCGACGATGCCGGTGGAGAAGTACCAGAAGTTCGGCGAGACCGTCCCGCTGGGGCGACCGGGACAACCCGCAGAGCTGGCACCGGCGTATGTCTTCCTGGCATCGAACGAATCGAGCTACATCACCGGCGAGACCATCGCGGTCACCGGCGGCACGCCCTTCAACTGATCCTGTCGCCGTCCGCTTCAGCGCGCCACGCGAGCAGCACACCGTTTCCCTCGGGTCGTCGCCACGGCAGGAACAGCGCGACGGCAAGCGCACATGCGACAGCGGCTCCGACGGTGACGAACGACGCGAGCTGAAAGCCTTCCAGGCAAGCAGCTTTCATCGCATAGATCAGGTCGGCCTTCTGTGTCGCGAAGATCGGGTTGGTCGGCGCTTTCACGATCTCGATCACGCTGACGACCGTCTCGCGCGCGAACGCCTTCTGATACGGCTCCATGATCGCGTCGGGTATCGCATCGATCTTCGGACTCACCTGTGCGGTGTAGATCGATGCGACGATCGACCCGAGCACGGCTACCCCGAGCGTCCCGCCCACCTCTCGCGTGGTGTCGTTCACCGCCGAGCCCGCACCTGCTTCGTCGAGCGTCACCGAGGACATGATCGACTCGGTGGCAGGGCCCTGCACGATCGCCAAGCCGAGGCCCATCAGAATCATCGAGACGAGAACCGGCCCCAGATAAGGCGTTTCGACTTCCACCTGCCCTGCGATGAACATTCCGGTGCTCATCACCATCAGCCCGAAGACGATCACGGCAGTGGTTCCGATGCGTTGCGCAACGATCGTCGCCAGCGGCGCACCGATTGCGATGGATACAGCGAAGGGCAGCGAGTGGATGCCGAACTCCAGTGGGGTCAACTCCATCACCCCCTGGAAATACTGGGTGATCATGAACAGGAAGCCGAACATACTGAAGTACGCCACGGCAATTGCCAACGCGGGCAGTGAGAATCGCCGGTTCCGAAACAGGTTCAAATCGAGCACCGGAGACGGTGTTCGCAGTTCCCACCAGACGAAAGCGACGATGGCAGCCGATCCTGCCAGGTAGGCTCCGACGCTCGTTGCAGACAACCAACCGTTGTGTGGCGCTTCGATGATCGCCCAGACCAGCACGGTGATGCCCGCCAACGACAGCGCGATGCCCAGGGGGTCGTACTTGCCGACATGCTCTGCTTTGGACTCCGGCACGCAGGCCAGCGCAGCCACCAGAACGAGCAGTGCCACAGGAACATTGATCCAGAACACCGAATGCCACGAGAAGTGCTCGAGCAGGAATCCACCAGCCGTCGGGCCGATGGCGATGGCGAACCCGGCCATGGCCGTCCAGGCCGCGATGGCCAGCGCTCGCTCCTTGGCGTCGGTGAAGATGTTGATGATCAGTGCAAGGGTCGCCGGAAACACCGCGGCCGCACACACTCCCATAGCCGCTCGGGCCGCGATCACCTGGCCCAGATCGGCTGCGACGGCGCCGCCGACCGACATCACCGCAATACCCGCCAGTCCGACGACCATGATCTTCTTACGACCGTAGCGATCGCCGAGGTGACCGAACGCCAACAGCAATCCAGCGAACGTCAGCGTGTAGGCGTCGACCACCCACTGCAATCCGCTCATCTCGGCACGCAGCTGCAGTCCCATCGAGGGCAGCGCGACGTTGACGACGGTGTTGTCCAGCACGACGAGCAGCTCGGCTGCGCAGATCACGATCAGCGCGAGGTATCGCCGACGGAATTGGGGCACGTCCGCCAGGTGACGGGAGGTGGTGGATGACGACATCGGAATCCCTTCCACTATGACAGTTGGCATAGTTCCTGAAGGGAAGTTAGCTGTAACTGGAAGTTATAGCAACACCTGCCGCCCCGTCCTGGCCGGCATCAGCGGCCGGCCGACGCCTCCAGCACCGCCTCGAGCAGGGCCGACAACTCCCCCTCGGTCCGATCCAACGCCGTGGTGGAGCGCTGCGCCTTGGCCATGATCAGCGCACCTTCGATGGCGGCGATCGCGAATGTCGCCAACGCGTAAGACCGCTCGCGAGTCAATCCGCGCTGCCACAGAGACGCCGCTATCACGTCCTCCCAGGACGAGAAGGACTCACCTGCCGCGGCCACGGCCTGCGGCGCATGCAGCCCCTCGAGCGCGGCCGGCGCGACAGGACAGCCCGCAACGAAATCCGTGGCCAGCAGTTCGCTGCGGAATCCCTCCAGAATGGCCCGCACGGTCGCAGACGGACCGGCGGAAGCCAGGCCGGCCGAAATCATCGCGCTCATCGCGGCACCCGCAGTACGGGTCGCCTCTTCCACCAACTGAGGTTTGCCGCGGGGAAAATGGTGATAGATCGACCCGCGCGGCGCGCCCGCATGATCGATGACGTCCGCCAGCGAGGTGGCGTCCACGCCGCGTCGACGAAACAGGTGCGCGGCGCTGCGCAACATGTCGTCCCGAGCATTGCTTCGATTCGCCATCCAAACCCCTCCCGAGGACACCACAATGATTGACGTGACGCCTCGTTACATCTACAGTCCCTCTGTATCTATGTTGTCCATCATAGCTTGAGCCGCAGTCCAGGAACCGGAGAAACGCCATGTCCCCTGACACCGACGTGATCGACCTGAGCAGCCCGCTCACCCTCGCCTGCGGGCAGATCTTGCCGAATCGTGTGATGAAGGCAGCTCTCAGCGAAGGACTGTCCACCGCCGAGCACGGTCCGGACTCCCGCCTCGAAACGCTGTACCGCCAGTGGGGCGCGGGCGGCTACGGCCTGGTGGTGACCGGCAACGTGATGATCGACCGATCTCACCTCGGCGAACCGGGCAATGTCGTCATCGAGGACTACCGCGACCGCGACGCGCTGGCTCGTTGGGCGAAAGCAACGTCCGACGGCGGTGCCCCCATCTGGATGCAGCTCAATCACCCGGGCCGGCAGGCCAACCCGATCGTCACCCGCACCAAGCCCGTTGCACCGTCCGCGGTCGCCCCCAACATCCCGGGAATTCCGGCACCGCGGGCGTTGAGCGAGAACGAGATCCGCGACATCATCGGCCGATTCGCCACCGCAGCGGCCGTGGCCGAGACGGCCGGTTTCGACGGCGTCCAGATCCACGGGGCGCACGGATACCTGGTTTCGCAGTTCCTGTCGCCGCTGTCCAATCGACGCGACGACGCCTGGGGCGGCGACCTCGACGGACGGATGCGATTCGTACTCGAAGTCGTCCGCGCAATCAGAGCAGCGGTGTCCCCGAGTTTCGCAGTGGGAATCAAACTCAATTCCGCGGACTTCCAACGCGGCGGCTTCAGCGAGGAAGAATCACGCATCACCGTCGAGCATCTCGTTCGGGAATCCATCGATCTCATCGAAATCAGCGGTGGCAGTTACGAATCACCCGCGATGATGGGCACTGCGAGCACCCGCGATCGTGAGGCGTACTTTCTGGAGTACGCGCGGACGGTGCGCGACGCGGCAGGAACCGTGCCGCTGGCGGTCACCGGCGGCTTCCGCACCCGCTCGGTGATGAATGCGGCAGTGCAGTCGGGTGAGTGCGACATGGTCGGCCTCGGCCGTCCGACTGCCCTCGCCCCGGCCGTCGCGAACTCTCTGGTCGACGGCACGCTGGATCGTGTCGAGTCGCCGCGCGTGGCTCTTCGCGTCCCGTCGAAGTCCAGCGCGTTCAAGCAGATCAACGGCGCACTCGATCTGCAGTGGCACACCGACCAATTGCAGCTCATCGGCGCTGGACGGCAGCCGAATTCGAGCCGTCCGGCGTGGAAGACTGCCGCCACGATGATGCAGCGCAACGGCTGGGACGCGTTCCGCAACCGCCGAGGTGCCGCTCGGACGGACACATCTGCTGCCGTGACGAAGTTCCGCCGCGAGCGCTTGATCGGGAAGTACCTCGCCAATCCCATCGTGAACGGATTGACGTCCCTGGGAGTGACGACCTCCCTGGTGACCGACCTCGAGACCGTGGGACGCAAGACCGGGCTCGCCCGTCGCGTGCCGGTGTCGGCGGCATTCGACGATTCCGGTGCGTGGCTGGTATCGCAGCACGGCACCAGGTCCGGTTGGGGTGCCAATATCGCGAACATACCGGGAATCCGGATTCGAGTGGGCAACCAGTGGCGCAGCGGCACAGCCACATTCGTACCCGACGACGACGTCGTCGTCAGAGCGAGGTCGTTCTCCGGCAATCCCCTCCTCGGACGCATCATCGGAGCCGGCTTCCGAGCGCTCCAGACCGACCCGATCTCGGTCCGCATCGAGTTCGACGAATGACCAGTTCCTCACAATCGACTTAGGTTTGGTTTACTTAAGTCGTGAAGACAGTCCCCCACTTGTCCGTCTCCCTCGGCGCGTTCCTGGTTGCATCTCTGCTCTCGGCTTGTGGTGTCGACACCGAACGGGCGGCCACGAACTCCGCGACCCATTCGGCCACCACGCAGTTCGGCACCGTCGAGGTACCGGATCGAATCGAGTCGGTCGTCGTCATCGACGGACGACGCGACCTGGACATCGCCCTGGCGTTCGACTTGCCCATCGTCGGGATTCCGGTGGAAACCGAGGCTCCGCCGGAAATTCCCGGTCCACTGACCGAGCCCACCAGGATGCTGCTTGCAGACGGAGTGCCAGAGCTCTACCCCCGAAACACGGTCGATCTCGAAGCAATTGCCCGAGTGGAACCGGACTTGATCATCGGTCGCGACGAAGTAGTCGAGGAGATATACGACCAGCTCAGCGAAATTGCGCCGGTACTGCCGGTGGGCTCCACCGGCACCGGAGTCAGCTGGCAGCAGGACGTCACAACGATCGGCGCGGCACTGAATCTTCGGGACGAGGCGGAAACGATACTGAGCGAGTACACCTCTCGCGTCGACGAGCTCATGTTGCAGTATGCCGACGCGATCGCGAACACCGCGGTCCTGCCGATCAGTACGTCCGAGGAAGGTGGGATCTCGATAGGACGCGACCGGGTGACCTCCATCGTGCTCGAAGACGTGGGAGCCCGCTTCGCTTCCGCCTGGAACGACGCCGACCCCGAAATCGAGTACGGCCCGGAGAACGTCACTGCCGCATCCGACGCAGTGGCCATGATTGCCTCGATCACCTCGGAGCAGGACCTGCAGGCCATGAACGCCAATCCGCTCTGGAGTGGACTGCCTGCCGTGAGAGACGACCGCATCGTGCGGACCGACAAGTTCACCAACGACGGTGGACCACTGACCGCGCTGTGGACCCTCGGCCTGGTGGAGAAGCTCTACGCCCGGAGCTGACCGAGATGCATAATCACTCGATGGCACCGACTCCCCTGGGCACACTGAGAACCACCGACACCGGCTTCGCCCTCGAATTGAGCCGCACCATCTCGGCACCACGTGAGGACGTATGGGCACGCCTCACCGAATCGTCCCGGACGGCACTGTGGTTCGGTCCGTGGGAGCGGATCTCGCACAACACCGTTCGCGTCACGATGGCATTCGAGGAGGATGCGCCCGCGTCGGACATGATCATCGACGCGTGTGAGCCGCCGGGCCTCCTGGCAGTGCGGATGACCGGCGAGGGCCAGTGGCCTCTCGAGGTCCGTCTGACCGAGAGAGGCCCTGGGACCGTTCTGATGCTCGTACACAGCTGCACGAGCACGGACGGTCTGGGAGAGATCGGACCGGGGTGGGAGTACTACCTGGACATGTTCGTCGCGGCCGGAAACGGCGACCCACTCCCGAGTTTCGACGACTACTACCCATCCCAGCAGGAGTACTATTCGTCGCTGCGCCCGCAGTGAATCAATGGTGTCGGAGCGCGTCGATGAGCTCCTCCTTCTTCAGTTTCGAGTAACCCTCGAGGCCCAGTTCTTTGGCCCTGTCGGTCAATTCGTCCACGGTCCAGTCCTCGTAGGATCCGGACTTCCCTCCCTTCTCACCGATCTGATCCCTGCCCTCCTTCGCGGCCGCGTTCGAGATTCGAGCAGCCTTCTCCTTCGAGTTGCCCTCTTCTCGAAGCTTCTCGTACAGGGCCTGATCCTTCAGTTGCGGCTGGTCCCCGGTTTCGTTCTTCTTCGCCGGCATCGAACTTCCTCTCGCTGGACTGCATCGACTTATCGAATGCGCTACCCGGTCTGCACGACGACAAACCTCGTTCCGCGGCAGACGAGTGGTGTGCACCGAGCGTCATCGGGTAAGCGATCGAGATGCACTTCGATCGATCGGCCTCTGCGGGCCGAGACAACACCGGCCACCACGACACCACCGACGCAGACGATTCACCGCTCTCGGTGGGCGTGGTCAGTGACGACGGCTTCGCGTCGACCGTCGCGTCCGCCATCATCGACAAGTTGCCCGACCACGCGATGATCGACGGGCACCGGCGGGAACTACGGGTGTCCGGAGCGTCGGTTCCCCTCCCACCCACCGCGACCGGTGCCGCCCCACTCGGTCAGTGGCTGGCATCGGTGCAAGCCACCGACAACTACGACATCGTGTTGTGTGTGTCGGAAGTACCTCGCCGTCTCGGGTCGCGCCCGGTGATCGCCGAGATTCGCGGTGGCACGACAGGCGCGCTGTACGTGCCCTCTTTCGGAACGCTTGCGGTCCGGCGACGCGCCGTCACCGCCGCTCTCGCGGTGTTGCACGAGTTGATCGAAGCCGACGACCCCTCTCGGCAGCCGCGAAGATACTCTCGGTCTCGCTGGGCTCCGAGCGATTCCGGGGAAGGTGCCGAAGTTCTGCTGACGTCGAGCATGTTCGGCCGAACCAGGTTGGTATCAGGGATGATTCGGTGTAATCGCCCGTGGAGATTGGTTCCCACGTTGTCGGGTGCGCTTGCTGCCGCGAGCGCGGCGTCCGCCTTCGGCGTGTTCTACGCGAGCATCTGGCAGATGGCAGCGTCGATGAGCCTCGGACGACTGGCGATGATCGGAGTCACCGCGGTGATGGCCATGACGGTGTGGGTCATCTTTCCCAATGGGCTGTGGGAAAAACGCTCGTTCCGAAGCTCGACGATCGATCGCTGGATGTACAACGCAGCCACCCTCGGAACGGTCCTGACCGGTGCGCTCTGCATGTACGCGCTGCTGTTCGCGGTCGTACTGTTCTCGGCAGCAGTGGTCATTTCACCGGACTTCCTGACCGCGCAGATCGGTCGCGACGCGACTCTCGGCGACTACTTCGCCCTGGCATGGCTTGCCGCTTCGCTGGGCACGGTGGCAGGCGCGGTCGGCTCCTCCGTGGCAGATCGCGAGGACATCCTCGGCGCCACCTACGGTCACCGCGAACTCATTCGTCGAGAGTCGGCTACCGCGTCTTCGTAACCACCGACGAACCCTCGGCGTTGTGAGTGAGAACAACAAGATGTGGGTACGTTCGGGATATGCCATACCTCGAACGCGTTGCCGATGTCTTCGTCCTGAACCTCGGAAGTCGAGGTGTCGACGACACCGAAAATCGCATCAGCCCGGATTGGGTTGCCGAGATCAACACTCTGCTCGACGAGGTCGAGGCCAGTTCCGGTGCTGCTGCGCTCGTCACAACAGCGACGGGCAAGTACTTCTCCACCGGAGTGGACCTGTCGTGGGGTGCCGAGAACCTCGACCAGATCAACCGGTTCATCGGCACCGTGCAAGAGATGTTGGTGCGCTTTCTGACACTTCCGATGCAAACGGTCGCGGCCATGCAGGGACACACGTTCGGTGGTGCCGCATTCTTCGTGATGGCTCACGACCACCGAATCATGCGGTCCGATCGCGGCTTCCTGTGCTTCCCCGGTGTCAACATCGGGGCGACCTACAGCCCGGGAACCGTCGACATGGTGCGAGCGAGGCTGGCACCGCACGCCTTCCACGAGGCACTCACCACCGGCCGCCGCTACGGCGGACGCGACGCCATGGCACTCGGTTTGGTCGATGCCGTGTCGGCCGCCGATTCACTGCTCGACGACGCCGTCGCCCGCGCCGGCGACCTGGCCGGAACTCGTGGCGACGTTCTGGGCGAGATCAAACGCACCATGTACGCCGGTGAGATCCGTTCCCTGCTGACGCCTGTCGCAGGCGTCGACGAAATGGAATGGGCCTCGAACTAGGTGACGCCGTCAGTGCACCACGAGCACCGGACATTCGGCGTGATGCACCAAGTTCTGGCTCACTGATCCCAATATCGCTGCGGTGAAGCGATTTCGGCCACGGCTTCCCACGACCAACACCTGAGACGTAGCGGAGATCGACCGAAGTTCGTGTGCCGCCGAGGCACCGACGGACACTGCCCGGACCGGCACCGACGGATACTTGTCTCGATAGGCATCGACGTTGGCCTGCAACCACCGTCTTTCCGCCTCACGAAGGTGCTGCCAGTCGACGGAGGTGCCGTAGTCGAGTTGGTCGGTCTCGTGCACGGCACCCACGTGGACGGCGAGCAGCTCTGCATCCAGGATGCTCGCAAGCTCGAATGCTGCCGACAGTGCGCGCTTCGACGGCTCTGATCCATCGACCCCCACTGCGACGGGCGCCGGTTCGGATCCCGAGTCACGACGTTCGTGCCACACCAGCACCGGGCAGGTCGCGGCGTTGACGATTGCCGTCGGCGAATACCCGAAGACGATGTCGCGCAGTGGACCCGACTCGCATGCGCCGACGACGAGCATCGCCGCGTCCGCGGAGAGCGTCTTGGCCATACGTGCAGCCGACAGCTCCGATACCTCCGATTCGACCGCCACCTGGGGATCGACTCCGTGCACCACCTCAACAGCGCGAGCGAGTACGCCTTCGCCCTCCTGCCGCAGACGCGTCGGGAAGTCGGTGGTGTTCAGCTCGGCGGCGACGGCCGCACTCCACTCGTCTTTCGGTGCACCGTGGACGAGGCGCACCGATGTCGAGGCCGCCCCGGCGAAATGCGCCGCCCATTCGGCCACCCCCTTGTCCGTGGGCGAGCCGTCGACCACGACCGCGAGCGGTCCGTCGAATGTGGTTGCCGCGATCGTGTGGTCCATCGTTCCTCCGTTGGCCGAAGACGGTGTTCTGCGTCGTCTTCTACGATCGACGCTTCGTCCACGGCCCACTAGGGCATTTGGCCACCGTGATTGCGGGCACTTCGGGTCGGAACGGCTATGCCGGAGCAACCAGAGGTGCGACTTCGGTGCCGAGTAGTTCGATGCCGCGCAGAAGGTCGCTGTGGGCCAGCCGCGGATTTGTCATCTGCAACGACAGTCGGTCCACACCGCCCAGTTGTTCGCTCACTCGCAGAATCTTGTCGGCCACCGTCTTCGGATCTCCCATGAAGAACGCGCCGTTCGGACCGGAAGTGGCGTCGAACTGTTGCCTGCTCGGTCGGGCGAATCCACGCTCCCGAGAGATCTTGGTGAACATCTCGTTCCAGCCGGGGTAGATCGTGTCTGCCGCAGCCTGTGTGGTCTCGGCGACGAAGCCGAACACGTGCAGACCCACCTTCAGTTTCTCCGGAGGGTGACCCGCTTGGGCTCCGGCGCGCCGGTACAGATCGACGAGCGGAGCGAACTGTCGTGGTTCGCCGCCGATGATGGCGATCATCAGTGGGAGCCCCAGAAGCCCTGCGCGAGCGAAGGACTCGGGAGTCCCACCGACACCGACCCAGATCGGTAACGGATCTTGCAACGGACGTGGGTAGATGCCCTGACGGTTCAGCGCCGGGCGGTGCCGACCGGACCAGGTCACCTCGACGTTGTCCCGGATCTGCAGCAAGAGGTCGAGCTTCTCGGCGAAGAGCGAGTCGTAATCGGCCAGATCGAGTCCGAACAGCGGGAACGACTCGGTGAAGGATCCGCGTCCCACGACCAGGTCGATCCGGCCCTTGGAGATCAGGTCGAGAGTGGCGAACTCCTGGAAGACCCGAACCGGATCGTCGGCGCTGAGTACCTTGACTGCGCTGCCGAGTCGGATGTTCTCGGTGCGCGCGGCTGCCGCGGCGAGAATGATCGACGGAGCCGAGTCGTAGTACTCACTGCGGTGATGCTCGCCGATGCCGAACGAATAGAGCCCGACCTGATCCGCGAGGGCGATCTCCTCCAGCAGGTGACCCATTCGCTCCTCGGGAGCGATCACCCGGCCGTCGGTCGGATCGGTCACGGAAGAGACGAAGCTGTCGACGCCCAGATGCATGGTGGGACCTTTCGAGTCGGGATGGTCGCTTGCAACAGCATCAGTGAAGATTCAATTATTCCGATGCGAGATCGAGCAGGCGACTACTCTCCCCAACGCTTCAGCTCCTCCGCCGCGTAGTACATCTGCTGCGACGCGCCGAAACGAACGAGCAACTGCTGCTTCTCCTCGTAGAACCAGACCACGGTTCCGTAGAGGCCGCTCATGGGTCCATCGACCGTCGTAACACCGTCGCCGATCTCGAAACCGTCCATGTCCGACACCGTACCGAGGTGTCGGACCACGGCCGCGAACAGAGCACATTCCACAGTGAATCCGCCCGTGGTGACCGATCACGGTTTCGGGAGCACACAGTCACTGGCTCCCAGGTCGAGCGTCCCAGCCTTCAGGCAGGTAGCCAGCGCCGCGATCGGCGGTGCATAGCTCGCGCCCGCGACTACCGTAATCTTGCCATCTCGGTCTACCTCGCAGGGTTCGTCGATGAGACACTGACCACCGGAAGTGTTGTGCGAGTTGTTGATTCCCACTATCTTGTTGGTCTTTCGATCTATCACAGCAGCACCGGACGCGCCGGGTTGCGAAGAGCATTCCGTTGAGTAAGACATGACGTCTCTCGTTTGGAGCCCAGCCTCCATCACGGTGGGTACCACTCGCGCCACCGAGCATTGGACCGACGTTCCGACAGCCGCCGCCACCACCTCGATCTCTTGGCCGACCCTAGCTGGCTCGGGATCCAACATGCGCCCCCTGATACCGAAATCCGCATCGATCTCACCGTAGGTTTTACTCAACTGAAGGAGTGCCACGTCCGTCTCGGTCATAGTCCAATAGACGCGCTTCTCGACTTGCACGGCGGCGATACCTGCGCCTTCCGCATCCGATAGATTGACCGATTCCTGCAAAGGCTTGTCGATATTTGCCCTCCCGAGCACGCTGTCGTCGAGCGAACAATGCCCGTTGGTCAAGAACAAAGCCTTGTCTTCCTTGGACATTCCGTCATCGATGACGAGTGAACCCGAACAGCCGTCGAAGGTGCCCGTTCCAAGGTACGAAATATCCTCGGCAGTCGGCGGCGGGTCTGAATCTCCCGGATTCGCAGAGCACCCGACCACGCCTGCAAGGACACTTGCCAGCGCGCCTACTGTGACGATCCGAAACATGAACGTTCGCATACTAGCTCTCCTCCCGCGCCAGGCACTCGGAATCGTACGGAGCGGATCCCTGCAGAAATTCGGATATTCTTTTGGCACCGCATTCGGTGAAAATCGATGCACTGTGCCTAGAATCGTTCGTAGTGAACAACGAGCCATTCAAGATATTTCTGGCTTTTTCGGCTCCGGCATACGGCGTTGTCGATTCGTACCGGTGTGCTCCGATCTGAAGCGGACTGCTCTTTCCCGCCGTGGACCAATCCGGGCGGTCTGTCGAGAACGGCCAACCCGCGCAGATCGAGGACGGCGCACGCTCGATCACCAGATTGTCGGCAGGTGTCTCGGCACGCCACTCCATGTATCGATTCCACACGTCGTCCGCATCACGACCACCCTCGGACAATGCACAGAAGACAGGAGTGTACGACTCGTTCGAGCCGGCCAGTTCCGAATCGATCTTGTCATCGAAGAACAGAGGATTGCTTTCTCCCCCTACAGGAATCAGTTTCGACGGCAGTTGTCCGTCTCGCAACGTCAGCAAAGATCGCGCCGCCATCGCAGGCGGGTCGAGCAGCAGCGACAGTATGTCGTTGCGCATCAGAACGGTGTCTCCGCTCTTGTACCTCGATTCCGCGTCGTCGACGATCTTTTCGACCGAAGCGCGGGTCGATTCCTCGGTGTCTCCGAGGTTGTAGAACCGTTGATTCTGCGCGAGGTACGCAAAGAGTTTTCGATTGGATGAGCGGCTGAGCTCATCTTGGGACACGTAGTCGGAGCCGTCGCGAAACTCCGGATCCAGGATCGAATCGAGCCACATTCGCGAGACTTTGTCGTCGAACATCGCTCGATACGTCATACCGACGACGGTTCCGTATGACACGCCGTAGTAGGCCATCTGCTCTTCACCGAGAGCCTCACGAACACGATCGACGTCGCGGGCGATGTTCGGGGTGGTGATCTGCCGCACGTACTCCGGCTCGCATTCGACCAGTGCCTTGTTGGCCTGGGACGTCCAGTCGAAGCCGGCATCGAAGTCCACCTTCTGCGTACCGGTCGCGCTGGGGTGCGGAACAGATGTCGGCGGACAGTTCAACGGTGTACTGGCACCAGTGCCGCGGTAATCGAAACTGACGATGTCGTACTCACGGACCGCATCCCGTATCGGACGGTCGGCCAACTCCAATGGGTACGTGATGGAACCCTGCCCGGGCCCACCTTGATGCGTCATCAACACACCTCGCCGTTTTTCCGGGTCCGCTGCACGGAGTCGAGAAAAGGTGAGTGCGATCTTTCGCCCGTCAGGCTCGGCATAATCCATCGGCACGTCGATCGTCGCGCATTCCAGCTCTCGGGTCGCGGAAGCGCCGCCGAGAGCGTCGAACTTGGCATCGAAGTCCAGGATCACGTCGTTGCAGGGTTTCATGTCGACCCGTGGAGTCGGGGCTGGTGACCATTCGGGCTCGGCCTGGGCTACGCCCGACGTCAGACCAGCCGCGACAACCGAACCGACCACAGCCACTCGGACGCTCCCACGAGTAATTCTCGAAAGTTTCACGCTTCCAACTTCGTCTGCCGATGTCTTCACACCGTCTCTGTGGCGTCCGGCGTCTGTACCAATCGCGCGCGAAGGGTGTAACAGCCGGATGCAGGCAGGGGTGGTCCGGGGGAACGGCCGATGGTCGCTTCTGCGAGTCGAGCTAGGCCTGCGTCACGAGCCTGGCAATCCACTCGATCAATTCGGGGTAGGCAGCGACGTTCGTGGCCGGATGATCGAACGCGGGCACCAGATCGGTTCCGAAGTCGAACTCTCGGACGGTCATGTCCGTGACGCCTGCGGCGCGCCAGCGGTCCGTCAGGAGCCGGCTCTGCTCGATCTCGACGGACGCGTCGTGAACGCCGTGCACGATCATCACGGGTGCGACGGGCGCGGTGAATCCGATGGTGTTCTCCTCCGCCAGCGGACCCAGCACGGGCCCGGCCATGAGTGTTCCCAGGGAAGAGCCGTCAGCAGTCAGGTCCTCGGATCGCAACGGTCCGTAGGTGAGAGCGTCGATCGTGCAGAAATTCTGTGCCGCATCGAGAGCTGCCCGCCCGCGATCGTTGAACAGTGCCCGAATCTGTTCGGCCCGGTCGGGGTGAGCGCCGATCAGGCCGCCGATCGTGTACAGCATCGTCGCGGCGGACTCTGAGCCGTCCTGGCCGTCGACACGCAGCACCGGATCGGTCGGTGCGGCACCGACGAAAGCACCGACCACGGAAACATCGGGCGCGTAGGTGGAAGCGAGCTCTGCAGCAGCGGCCGACGCGACGCCGCCCGCCGAGTAGCCGTAGAGCACGACGGGCGCGTCGGTCTCCCGTGCCGCAGCCCGTGCCGAGTCCAGCACGGCACGGGCACTGGCGATCCGACCCAGAAACTCGTATTCGCCAGGGGTTCCCAGCCCTTGATAGTCCGTCGTGACCACCTGATACCCCTGCGCCAGTAGTGGCAGCAGTGCCGGCATCGTGGTTGTCAATCCCAGCTGCGACGAGCCCGAGCAACGATCGGCAACCCCGTAACTGCCTGGCGCATAAGCGATCACGGGCCGGGGCCCGGGACCGGACCACGCACGCGTCGGCGTGACCAGCAGCCCCGACACCGCCACCGCTTGATCGCGGGGATCGGCCGATCGGTACAGAATGCGCTCGGTGTGCGATCCCAGAACGTCGAGCTGCGGCACGGGTTCTCGGCGCACGATGGACCCGGGAGCGTATGCCTCCAGGCCGACGACGGGCTCACCGTAGAAGTCGGCACCACCGGGAGCCGCCGAGACGGGTGCGGCCGACAGGACGAAAGACCCGACAAGGACGGACAGGGCGAAGGTGACGAAAGGCAGTCTCATCTCGCGAGCCAGTATGCGGTCCGAAGTGCGGATCCGCATTCTGTGTCCGTGGATTGCGACACCCACGTCACGGTCGGAAAAACACCACAAAAATGCCCTTGCCAGTGTTTCCACTGGCAAGGGCATCTGTTGTGCGCCATCAGGGATTCGAACCCCGGACCCGCTGATTAAGAGTCAGCTGCTCTAACCAACTGAGCTAATGGCGCCGATCCGCACCGCGTGTTCTCTGCGGTGCGGGAGAAACATTAACAGCAGATGCCGCCAGATGTGAAATCGGCTGGTCGGAGCGCCTGTCGTGTCAGTTGAAGATCCTGCGAACCACGAGAACTGCCACCACTGCGCCCACTCCGAGGAGGGTGAACTTCACTGCCGGCTCGTTGAGCTTGGCCACCACGGACTGCTTGGTGTTGGCGACGATGTTCTTGGGGCTGGCACGGACGCTCAGCTCGTCCAGGGTGCTGGCGAGCTGATTGCGAGCGGCCTCGATCTCGCGCTCGATTCGGTCGGTGTCCTTGGCCACGTGTCCTCCAGCTTGTTGCAAATAGTCTCGGTCGCAGTCGAGCCTAGAGCACGACGATATTTCGATACTCTCGTGCGGTGACCGAATACAGCAAGCTCGAGCCGGGCGACACCGCTCCGGCGTTCACCCTGCCCGATGCCGACGGCAACGACGTCTCTCTCGCCGACTACGCAGGCAAGAAGGTGATCGTGTACTTCTACCCCGCCGCGAGCACCCCGGGCTGCACCAAGCAGGCCTGCGACTTCCGCGACAGTCTCACCGAGCTCAACGGCGAAGGCCTCGAGGTCATCGGCATCTCCCCCGACAAGCCGTCCAAGCTCGCCAAGTTCCGCGACAAGGAAGAGCTGACGTTCCCGCTGCTTTCCGACGAGGAGAAGACGACCCTGCAGGCGTGGGGCGCATTCGGGGAGAAGAAGAACTACGGCAAGGTCTACGAGGGCGTCATCCGCTCCACGTTCCTCGTCGACGAAGCAGGCAAGATCGAGGTGGCGCAGTACAACGTCCGCGCCACCGGCCATGTCGCCAAGCTCCGCCGCGATCTAGCGGTCTGAGACCTCACTCGTCCGAGCCGGCCAACCGCTGCAGGAACAACGCCTCCGCGACGGCCATCTTCTCGATTTCCGTCGGGTCCACGCTCTCGTTGGGAGCGTGGATCCGGCACCGAGGTTCCTCGACGCCCATCAGCACGATTTCGGCGTCCGGCAGCACCTGAGCCAACGCGTTGCACAGCGGAATGGACCCGCCCTGCCCCGCCGTCCCCATGGGATGCCCGAAGGCCTCCTCCAACGCCTCGGACAGCGCCGCGTAACCCGGCCCGTCGGTTCTGGCCCGAAACGGCGACCCGATCGCCTCACGCTCGACGGTGACCCGCGCATTCCATGGCGTACGCGCCTCCAGGTGAGCCACCAACGCATCCTGAGCCCGCTGCGGTTCCATTCCCGGCGGCACCCGCAAATTGACCCGTGCCGACGCACGAGGCGAGATCGCAGCAGCCGAACCCACGACCGGTGGGCAGTCGATCCCCAGAATCGTCAGAGCAGGCCGCGCCCACACCGCCTCGGCCACCGAGCCCGAACCCGCGAGCCCGACGCCATCGAGCACGCCGGCATCGGCACGGAACTGCTGGGCGTCGTACTCGACCCCGTCCCAGGTCTGCGTTCCGTCCAGTCCGTCGACCACGGTGTCGCCCTGCTCGTTGCGCAACGTCGAGAGCACCTGCACCAACGCGGCGAGAGCATCGGGCGCAGGCCCGCCGTACATGCCCGAGTGCACTTCTCCAGCAAGGGTTTCCACATGCACTACGACGTTCGCGATACCGCGGAGCGTGGTGGTGACCGTCGGCAGACCCACCTTCGCGTTGCCCGTATCGGCGATGACCACCATGTCTGCCGAAAACAGTTCGGGGCGCTGCTCCACGAGCGCTTCCAACCCACCGGTGCCCATCTCTTCCGAACCCTCACAGACGATCCGCACGCCGACCTCGAGCGACTCCCCCAGCGCCCGTAGCGCCAGCAGATGCATGATCACATTGCCCTTGCAGTCCGCCGAACCCCGCCCGTACCAACGACCGTCCCGTTCGGTGAGGTCGAAAGGCTCGGTGTCCCACAGTGTTCCGTCACCTGGAGGTTGAACGTCGTAATGCGAGTAGAGCAGAACGGTCGGCGCTCCCGTACGAGCCGGCCGCGAGCCGACCACCGCCAGTGAGCCGTCGACCGTCTCGATCAGTTGAACGTCGGGAATGCCCGCGTCGACGAAGGCCCGTTGCACCCACTGCGCCGCACCCGTGCATTCCTCTACCGGAAACTGCCGGGGATCGTGCACCGAGGCGAACCGGACCAACTCTGCCAACTCCGATTTCGCTCGAGGCATCTGCGATGCGATTGCAGATCGAACGTCGACGGATCGCGCATCGGCGGGCATGAATCCTCCAAACGAGAAAATGACAGACGGGCCGTAGCCAGTCTGTCATCACTCGTCACCGTCAGCCGCCGGAGAACTCCTGCTCGAACCACTGCCCCGTCTGTTGCCAGTGCCGGTCCCACGCTTCCTGCTCGAGCTGTTCGGGTGACTTGCCCGGCTCAGGAACGGGAACAGGAACGGTGAACTGTGGCGGATCCACCCTGGTCGGTGCAGGTGCCGGCTGCGGGGCTTCGGCAGCCGGACGTGGCGGATCCTGCGTTGCCCAGGCCTGGGTCGTCGGTGCAGGCTCGGCAACTGTCGATGCGTCCACTGTCGGGGGAATCGTCGCGAGCGGCGGCACAACGGCCGGCACCGGCGGCACCACCACCGCAACGGGATCGGACGTCGTCGGATCCGCCTGCCTGGTTGCCCCCGCCAGATCCGCACCGGCATCGCGTCGATCGACGCTCTGCTCTGCAGTCGTCTCGGATTCACCCGGCAACGTCGCAGCGACCGCGACACCTGCGGAGAGCACCCCGGCCAGCAGCACTGCGGCGAGCACGAGCTTGCGTCCGGATCCTGCCGACCGGGCCGGCTTCGCGCCTGCAACCGAAAGCACTGCGGGCACCGGAAGCTGCGTTACCGCCGTGTCGAGATCCGCAGCCTTCGTTACCTCGACGGTCTCCTCGGCCTCGGGTTCGGCGTCCGCAATTTCGGCGTCGGCAATCTCGGCATCGGCCTCGTCGGCTGCTACGACCTCGGCGTCCGCGGCTTCGACCGGCGTCGAGTCGGCGATCGCCGATGCAACCGGCGCAGCGGCCACCACTGCCGGCTCGTCCCGATGTGCCAGCAGCGCAGCTCCTCGCGCCGCGACCTGGTCCGCAGCACCCACGCGTACGACGGCAACGCCGAGCCCGAGGGACAGGATGTCGACCAGGTCTCGACTACTCGACGAGTCACCGAACAGGGCCACGAACTCGGGCTTCTTGCCGGATTGATCCACCACTTCCCACGCCAGTGGAATGGTGCTGCCGATTCGCTCGGGCGACATGGAGTCCAGCGCAGCAGTCTTCGCCGGAGTGATCGAGGCGTCGGCTGCGTCGGCGAGAGAGATGGAGACGCCCGCCTCGCCCATGTAGTACAGAAGGACGGTCTTCGCGTCGGCGAATTCCTTCGAGGTTGCGAGCCAGCCGAGGAACGACTCGGACGCGGACGACAGCACTGCGGATTCGTCCCCCAGGGCTGCTGCGAACTCGGCGCGCTCGGCTTCGGTTCGATACACCACGCCCACTGCGTCGACGTCGGCGTCGAGGGTCGCGGCCTCGGCACGCATGATCTCGATCGCTTCGGTCAGTACAGTGGCCGCGTCTGGGTCGAGTGGCGTCGTCCGATCGGCGAGAACCTCGCCTGAGGCCGGCTCGACAAGAATCGTCTGCATCGAGCCAGATTCGATCGCTATACCAATGGTTGCCATGGCAGTCTCCCTGTGCTCAGGGTGGAGGCACCCGACCATGAACGTCATCCAGCGGATCCGAACGACGATCACCCTGCACGGAATTTGATTCTGTTACCTAAACCATACCTGTTGACGGTTAAATTGGTCCAGATCCGTCTTGGAGTTTGTCACAGCAATGGGAACCAGCAATTGTCGTCGACCCCAGGTTTCTTCGAAACCTCCGGCTGAAACCCACGTCTCCGACCCGGAACCGGAGACTGCGGACGTGACCTACCGGACCGTTGTGGATAACGAGCGCTCTCGCCGGATAGCCTGACCGGGTGGAATCCTCTGCTCGTGCCCAGTCCTCGCGCCGTCTCGACGCCGCGCTCGAGTCGACGGCACAGACTCAGGAGCTCATGCCGCGACGACGTCCGACCCAGGAGCGGAGCCAGCGCAAGTTCGATGCGCTGCTGCAGGCCTCACGCGAGCTGCTCAGTGACGTGGGTTTCGAGTCGTTCACCTGCGAGGAAGTCGCGTCGCGCGCCGAACTCCCGATAGGAACGCTGTACCAGTTCTTCGCCAACAAGTACGTCATCGTCTGCGAGCTCAACCGCCAGGACCTCGTGGGGGTGCAACAGGAACTCGCCGAGTTCGACGGCGAGGTCCCATCTCTGGATTGGGTGCGGTTCCTCAACAACTTCGTCGACCACATGGCCGGCATGTGGATGACCGATCCGTCTCGCCGTGAAGTGTGGCTCGCCATGCAGTCGACACCGTCGACGCGCGCAACCGGGGTGATTCACGAGCGGGAGTTCGCCGAGCAGGTCTCGCGCATGCTCGGACCGCTGACTCCCCGCACGCCTCGGCATCGCCGCAACCTCATGGCCCAGGTGTTGGTGCACATCGTCTACTCGATGCTCAACTTCTCCGTGCAGGACGGCCAGAGCCACGAGGACGCCGTCGCCGAGCTCAAACGCATCATGATGGCCTATCTGCTCGTCGCAGAGAAAGAGAGCAGGCGTTCCGGTGGCTCGGCGAGCGAGAACGAGCAAGGCTGAGCAACCCGAGCCCGCACAGACGAAAGGCCCGCCCGATCACCTGGATCGGACGGGCCTGACTCGTTTTCGGAGCGAACTCACTCCTCCAGAATCGCCACCGCGGCGGCGATGTCGCCGTCGTGCGTGAGCGACAGGTGAATCTTCACCGTCGGCAGGAACTCCTGCGCCATCCCGTGCAACTTGATGGACGGCCGACCCCACGCATCGTTGACGACCTCGATCAACGGATACGGGTTGTCACCGATTTGCGGCGGTCGAGCGAATCGCGATGTCGCCCATGCCTTCAGCACTGCTTCCTTGGCGGCCCACCGTGCTGCGTAGTGGCGGGTCGGGTCGGAACTCTTCGTTGCGGCATGACGCCGCTCGCCCGCGGTGAAGCTGTCGCGGATCATCGTCGTGCCGACCTTCTCCATCTGCTCGGCGAAGTCGGACACCGTCACCAGGTCGAAACCCACTCCCAGGATCGCCATCAGATGGCACCCGGCAGACCGGAGGAGTAGACATCGCCCTCGCCGAGGCGAGCGGACTCGTTGAGCAACACGTTTGCCTCCAGTTCGCGTGACGCCTTGGCCGGCGTCCCGTCATGTCCGAGCCGTCGATCGTCGGGCCGCTCGTAGAGGGAGTCTCCTCCCACCATCGCGGAGATCAGCCTGCGCTGACCGGCGATTCGGCGCTCGTTCGCCTTGGCGATGTACTCCGCACGCCGTTCCGCCGGAACGGCCTCGAGGAATGCCTGCGGATGCACCAGAGCGATGAGTCCGGACACGTGGCCGAACCCGAGGGAGGTGAGCAAACCTGCCTTGAGTGGCACCGAGTCACCGAAGCGCAGCGGCTCCCGTGCCCACACCAGATGCTCGAACGCGGTCATCTTGTCGTCGACGCAGTCGAGGCTGCGGTTCGGCGGGATGACGCCGTTGGCCAGCACCTGGCACAGGCCGATCAGCTGCCAGGCAGCCGCTCCACCCTTCGAGTGTCCGGTGAGGCTCTTCTGCGAGACGACGAACAACGGAGCGCCGTCCGAACGGCCGATGGCCTTGGCGAGGCGAGTGTGCAGTTCCGCCTCGTTCGGGTCGTTGGCTGCAGTGGACGTGTCGTGCTTGGAGATCACGGCCACGTCGTCTGCACTGACACCCAAGGCGTTCAGCGAGAGCGCGAGCGCCGAATCCTTGCCGCCGCGACCGGCACTGAGCGCGCCGAGTCCCGGAGCAGGGATGGACGTGTGCACTCCGTCGCCGTACGACTGTGCGTAGGCCACCACTCCGAGGACCGGCAGGCCCATCTCGAGTGCCAGGTCTCCGCGGGCGAGCAGGATCGTTCCGCCGCCGTGGGATTCGACGAATCCACCGCGCCTGCGGTCGTTGGCCCGGGAGAACCGTCGATCGCTGATGCCCTTGGCGGTCATCGCTGCAGAGTCCGCGGTGGCCGACATGTCACCGAAGCCGATGATGCCTTCGGTGCTCAGGTCGTCGAAGCCGCCGGCGACCACGAGCTGAGCCTTGCCCAGCTTGATCTTGTCGACGCCTTCTTCGACGGAGACGGCCGCGGTCGCACAGGCGGCGACGGGGTGAACCATCGCGCCGTAGCTACCGATGTACGACTGGACAACGTGTGCGGCAACGACGTTCGGCAGAGCCTCCTGCAGGATGTCGTTCGCACGAGCATCACCGAGCAGGGTGTCGATGTACAGCGAGCGCATCGATTCCATGCCACCCATGCCGGTGCCCTGCGTGTTGGCCACCAGCGTGGGGTGCACCCAGCGCATCAGTTCCGACGGGTTGAAGCCCGAGGAGATGAACGCGTCGACCGTGGTGACGATGTTCCACAGTGCGACACGGTCGACCGAGCTGGCCATGTCGGGCGAGATGCCCCACTTGGTGGGATCGAATCCGGTCGGAATCTGCCCACCGACGGTGCGAGTGAGCTTCATCTTGCGCGGAACGCGAATCTCGGTGCCCGCCTTGCGGGTGACCTGCCAGTCGCTCGAATCCGGGACCGGCGTGATCAACGTGTGCTCGGGATCCGCTGCTGCGAACGACCGGGCATCGATCTCGGTTCCGACCACGAACGTCAGGTCGTTGTCGAGGAAGATCGAGGTCATCAGCGGAGCGGTGTTGCCGACCATCGCGCCGTCGTCGCCGTAGGTGCGGATACCGCACTTCTCGACCACGATGTCGTGGTACTTGTCGGCGATGTCCTCCTCGGGCACCAGGTCACCGGACTCGATGTCGTACCAACCCGGCTTGGGATCGTTCTCCCATGCAATCAGGCCGGTGTTCCATGCGAGTTCGAGAACGCCTGCGGCAGAGAGCTGCTCGTCGACCTCCATCTCGAAGCGGGTACGCGCCGAACCGTAAGGTCCGAGCTCACCTGCACCGACGATGACAACCAGATCCTTCGGGTCGACATCGAGTGTCGGCCACGCGGGGGCGGTGGTCGACGTCGACAGCCGCGGCGGTGCGGGCAGTGCCGCAATCACCGAATCGTCGGATGCCTCTACGGTCTTCTCGGCAGCGGCCGCAGCCGCGTCCCGAGCGAGTTCGACGAGATTGAGCTTGGTGCTGGCCAATCCACCGGTGAGATCGACGACGATCGGCTCCTGCGCGGCCTGACGACGAGCGGTAGGCGTGCACAGTTCGAGCAGTTCGGTCGCCATCTCCTCGGTCGACCAGGTGCGAACACCCTCGGCCTCGACGGCCTCGACGATGGGATCGTTGCCACCCATCAGGCCGGTTCCGCGAACCCACCCGATGTGAGCGTGGGCGATAGACACCCGCTCGGCCCAGTTCTTCTCCGAACCCCACTTGGCGACAACCGCATCCAGTGCAGCCTTCGATTCGCCGTAGGCACCGTCGCCACCGAACATTCCGCGGTTCGGCGATCCCGGCAGCACCACGTGCAGGTGCGTGTCGATGTCGTTGTCGTAGCCGACCTTCGACAGTCCGGTGATCAGGCGCTCGACCGACCAGAGCAGCACGCGCATCTCCATCTCGGCGCGAGCTCCGGCGTCGGACATCTCGCCCATGACCCGAGGTGCGGCGAACGGGAACAGCATCGTCGGTGTGACGCCGGCCTTGACCAGAGTCTTTGCGCCACCGGCAGTGTCGATGAAGTCGCTGCCGATCCACTCGATGAGCGCATCGACGTCGGTGTACGACGCGATGTTGGCCGGAACCACCCAGAGCGACGCTCCGCTGCGTGCGCTGTCGCGGTAGAGCGAGCGGTAGAAGCCGAGTCGCTCGTCGTCGAGCCTGGAGGTGGTGACGAAGACCGTCGCTCCCCCGCCCAGCAGCTTGGCGGTCACCGCAGCTGCGATGGAGCCCTTGCTGCCGCCGGTGACCACTGCGACCTCGTCGGCCCACTGACCCTTGTCCTCGGACGCGACCGCGATGTCCGCGATGCGTCCGAAGGTTTCGGCCAGCACCGTCTTGTTCTCGTAGTCGGCCTTGGCCTTCCACCACTGTGCCTGCGACGCAACGGCATTGCCCGCGCCGGCGAAGGACTCGACGGAGATGTCGCCTGCCGTTCCGAGCCACAACCGGGCCAGATCCTCACGGGCGGTGGCCCACCGGTCGTCGATCAGGACGGCGCGCTTGGCGTCGAACGCCGGGGCGACGAGGCGAGGCCAGTCGGATCCCAGCTCGGCCGAGACCAGCTCCACCAGAGCGGCATCGGGATCGTCTGCCAGCAGTGCGTTGGGCGCATCCGCGAGTCCGAGCTGCTCGAGCACCAGCCGGGCAGCGGAGGCGAGGACGCCGTCGCGGCCGGTGATGTGTTCGGTGAACTCACCGAGAGCAGCAGCGTCGACGGTTCCACCGGCTCCGCCGCCTGCCTGCGGCATCGAGACTGCGACGCCGCGACGTGCGGCCACCGCGGCTACTGCCGCATCGATGACGTTGTCGACAGCATTGCCGTCGGCGAGAGCGCCGTCGGCCAGGCCGCCGAGTGCACCGCCGCGGACCGAGGCACCGTCACGGGTGCCGAGTGCGACCTCGGCGGTGACGTGATGCGCCCAGCCGTCGCCCAGTTCCCAGGTCTTCTTGACGCGATCGGCGATCGATGCCGGGCGTCGACCCGAGGGGCCGAAGACCTTGCGGAGGTGATCGTTGATCGAATCGCTGAGTACCGGGCCGAAGGGCTTGTACGTACGAGCCAGCTTATTCACCGTGCCGGAGAGCGCGCCCATGTCGGCATCGGCAGCACCGTCGATGGCACCGAGCGAGAGCTCGGAGCCGAGGTCGACGAGCAGCTGATTACGGCGTGAGGACACACCGTCGCACAGTGCCTCGATGGTGTCGGCAGGCCCGATCTGATCGAGCTGCAACTTGGTCCACAGGCCGATGAGGATCTTGGTCGCATCGGCCGCGACGAACGCGATGTCGTCCGGACGAGGTCCGCCGGACGGTGCTGCTGCCGGCGCGGGAGCCGAAGCCGGAGCTACAGCCGCCGCCGGAGCAGCGGCCTCCACGGGTGTCGACTCTTCCTCGTCGGCCGGAGCCGGGTCGGTGTCGGTGCCGTAGATGATCGCAGCCTCACGCTCGAGGTTGAGTACCTCGACCGGGTGGCCGAAGCGGCCCGGCAGCTTGAGGGTCTGCGACGCGAGGTTCGCCACGGTCGGGGTTGCTCCCAGGCCGATCTCGACGAAGCGCTCGACGCCCATGCCGCCGTCGGACTCGTCTGCGAACAGCAGGTCCTGGGTCTCGATCCAACGCACCGGGCTGGCGAACTGCCATGCCAGCAGCTCGGTCAGGATCACCCGGCACAGAGCGCTCGGCCGTGCTGCCCACGAATCGAATTCCGCGAGAACGGTGTTCAGTGGCTCGGACGGAACCAGATCGGCGATCTCCTGGACGAACTCGCGATTCAGCGAGAACGGCTTGGGCACCAGGTTCGGGATGTAGCGCCCCACCAGGATCGCCGGATCGATCTGCTCGGGGAGCAGAGTCTCGAGGCGGTTGCGGAAATCGTCGACTCCGCCGCGCAGCACCGTGGAGTGGAACGGCACGTCGATGCCGGGAACCATGATGTAGGCGGCCTTGCCACCGAACTCGGCTCGGCGGATCGCGATCTTCTTCTCCAGCTCGCCGAGGCCGGCAACCGTGCCTGCGATGGCGTACTGCGAACCGCGCAGGTTGAGGTTGACGATCTCGAGGAACTCACCGGATTCTTCTGCGACACCGGCGACGAAGCCCTGCACGTCCTGGTCGGCCAGGCCGATCTGAGACGGGCGAATGGCTGCCATGCGGTAGTCACTGCGGCCGCTGGCATCACGCGGAACCAGCGCGTGCATGGCCGAACCACGCTGGAAGACGACCTCGAGGACGGCTTCGAGCGGGAGCACACCGGCAACGGCTGCGAGGGCGTTGTACTCACCGACGGAGTGGCCGGCGAGAATCGAGTTCTCCACGAACGCACCGGATTCACGCAATTCGGCAACCTGTGCGACGCCGAGAACGGCCATCGCAACCTGGGTGAACTGCGTCAGGTGCAGCACACCGTCGGGGTGCTTGTGGGTGACACCGCGCGCCTTGAGCGACGTCGGATTGTCTCGCACCACAGCGAGAATGGAGAATCCGAGTGCGCTGCGGGTGTGCTTGTCGGCACGCTCCCACACTTCACGTGCGGCCTTCGAGCGAGCCCGCGCGTCCAGGCCCATGCCCGCACGCTGGATGCCCTGGCCCGGGAAGGCGTAGACGGTCTTCGGCGGAGCGGTACGAGCGGTGGCGACCATGACCAGTTCGCCTGCGACACGGCAGGAAACCTCGATCAGTTCGGCACCCTGGTCGAATCCGGTGCGGTCGACGCGAACGTCGATCTCGGCTCCGGGGCGAACCATGCCGAGGAAGCGCGCGGTCCAGGCGGTGAGGCGACGCGGCGGAGTCTTGGTGTCCGCGTGGTCGACTGCGGTGACCGTCTGCTGCGCAGCGGCCGAGAGCCACATGCCGTGCACGATCGGGCTGCCGAGACCGGCGAGCAGCGCTGCGGCGTCCGAGGTGTGGATGGGGTTGTGATCGCCCGAGACCTGAGCGAACGCAGCCATGTTGCGCGGGGCGACGATGGTTGCCTGACGGCGGCGACGACGCGGGGTGTCCTGTGCGTCGGCGCTCACCGAGCCGCCTGCACGAGCCGGGTCGACGAGCTCGCCCTTGCCGGTGCGTCCACGAATGGCGAAGCGCTCCACCAGAGTTGCGACGGCGGGAGCGTCGAGGCCCTCGCCGAGCATGGCACCGATCTCGACGGTGACCTCGACGACGCGGCCGAGGTCGGTGTCGAGCACCTCTCCGGCCGCAGCCTTGACCACGAGAATCGAGGTGTCGGTGGGCAATTCGCCGACCAGATTCACGCTGTGATCGAGGTGCACCAGATCGAGCATGCCTTCGATGACGTCGATGCCTTCGGCGTTACGGGTCGCGCCGAGGACGGCGAAGACGGCGGGCCAGCAGGCACCGACCAGAACGTCGGGAACAGCCTTGCCGCTGACGGTCAGCGAGTCCGGCAGTCCGGATCCGGTGACGCCTGCGTGATCGGCGATCAGATCGGGGATCCAGGCGATGTTCAGCCGGGCAACGCCGCCCTTGACAGCCGGAAGCTCCTGGCCTGCAGCAACTCCGAGCAGAGCCGACATGGCCTGCTGAGCATCCTGCGCGGTGACGACGGGAGCGCCGCCGTCGATCGTGGAGGCCGGAACCGTCAGGCGGATCCGAACTTCCTTGCCCGGGGCAAGTGGAACCAGCAGCTCCACGTGCTCGGCATCGAGCACGGTCAGCGACGAACCGGTCTGCGGGTGCGCCGCAACCGTCTCGGATTCCACGGTCCATTCGGCCGGATCACCCAGGCGTGCAACGGGGTTCTGCGTCATACGCGAGGCCCACGTGACGTCGGGAGCAGCCAGCACGATGCCCAGCAGTCCGGGCGCGATCTCGGCGTGGCGACGGCTCGCGATGGCCGTGGGCTCGACGCCCTCGGCGAGAAGCTGGTCGGCGGTGGCCTTCTCGAAACGGTTCAGCAGCTCGCCCACGGGCTCGTCGACACGGGTGATGCCCGCGACGGCGACGGTTCCGGGGATGATGCAGACCTGGTCGGCGGAGTAGCGAGCGTCGTGTGCCTGCCACAGCGAGTCACTGCGCCACCAGCGGCGCACATCACCGTCGACGACGGGGACGAAGTTGACCGGCTTGCCTGGCATGCGGCACAGCGAGGTGAAGAAGGTGATGTCGGCCGGGTGCAGAACCACGTCGGCGGCGTCGGGGAACTGTGCGAGCAGCGACTTCAGTGCTGCGCGCGGGCGTTCGAGAACCTCGGCGTCGGCGAACAACGTGGGGATGGGTCCGCGATCGACCGGGTGCAGCCGAGCCTCGGCGCGCTGGAGCATCTCCAGGAAGCGGGTGCGCCAGGTGACATCGAGCCACACCGATTCGCGTGCCTCGGACACGGCATCGGTGAACTCGCCGCCGCAATCGAAATCGCTGCGCGAGTCGGTTCCGATGGCCAGGTCCAGGTAGCGGACGAGCCACTGCTGGTATGTCATCTCGGCGACGTCGCCGAAGAAGGGCTTGGCAGTGCCGTCGAGCGCGGCGATGATCTCGTCACGACGCTCGGCCACGGCGTCGGCGTTGCCGGCGACCTCGTCGAGCAGTCGGCCACACCGCGACGCGGCATTGTCGATCTCGTGAATGTCGGCACCGAGCTGGCTTCGGCCCGAAGCCATTCCGCCGTTCGCGGTACCGGCACCGACCCAGTCGGGGGTTCCGGGTGTGTCGACCAGAAGCTGCTTGACCTCGGGAGCCGTCGTGGCCTCGAGGGTCGCCATCGCTGCAGTGCCGACGAGGATGCCGTCGAGCGGCATCTTCGGGTAGCCGTGCACGGCCGACCAGGTTCCGGTGAGGTACTCGGCTGCCCGCTCGGGTGTGCCGATGCCGCCGCCGACGCAGACGACGAGGTTGGGCCGTGACCGCAGCTCCGCGTAGGTGGTCAGCAGCAGGTCGTCGAGGTCCTCCCACGAGTGGTGTCCGCCTGCGCGGCCGCCCTCGATGTGAACGTTGACCTGGTAGGACGGAACCTCGTTGGCGATGCGGATGACGGCGCGAATCTGCGCGACGGTGCCGGGCTTGAACGAGACGTAGCTGATGCCTGCCTCGGACAGCTCTTCGATGAGGGCCACTGCCTCTTCGAGTTCCGGGATGCCTGCGGTGACGACGACGCCGTCGATGGCCGCACCCGCTGCACGGGCACGCTGCACGATGCGGCGTCCGCCGAGCTGCAACTTCCACAGGTACGGATCGAGGAAGAGCGAGTTGAACTGGATTGCGCGGCCGGGCTCGAGAAGGGTGGAAAGCTCGGCGACACGATCGGTGAAGATGTCCTCGGTGACCTGTCCGCCACCGGCGAGCTCGGCCCAGTGGCCTGCGTTGGCGGCTGCGGCAACGATCTTCGCGTCGACCGTCGTCGGTGTCATGCCGGCGAGCAGGATCGGCGAGCGCCCGGTCATCTTGGTGAACGAGGTCTCGACGACGACGCGGCCGTCGGGCAACGTGACCGGGGTGGGAGCGAACGCGGACCATGCGGGCTGGACCTCGGGAGCAGCTCCCGGGGTGAGCAGATTGCGGTGGCCGCCGCGCGAGGACGCGGCGATGATGCCCACACCCTGTCCACGCAGAGCCGGGGTGGTCATACGGGTGAGCAGGTCGCCCGGACCGAGATCGAGGATCCAGTCGGCACCGGCGTCGACGACACCGTCGATGGCGTCGACCCAATCCACGGAGTCCACGAGGATCTTCTGTGCGAGGTCGCGTGCGAGCTCGACATCGAGTCCACAACGCTGTGCCCACGCGCTGACGAGTTCGACAGCGTCTGCCAGGGCGGGGTGATGGAAGCCGATCTCGACCGGAAGCTGCTCGAAGACCGGGGCGAACACCGCGCCGCCACGCTTCTTGGCGTCGCGTTCACGCTCTTCCTCGGCAGCAATCTGCTCGCACTTCTCCTGGACGCGGGCCAGCTGGGCCGGCGGTCCCGAGAGCACGACGCGGCGACGGCCGTTGCGGATGGCGAGGGCGGCGGATCGCTCCGGCGCTCCGTCGATCGCGAGTTCGGCGATGATCGCCTGCAGTCGTGCGGGTTCGACGTTGGCAACCGAGACCATCGGCGCGCGGTCTCCGGCACCGATGATGCCGCGGCGGCGGCCGACGAGACCTGCGGCAGCACCCACGAGCTGGGCGATCGCGAGGAAGCTCGCGTCCTGTGCGCCGTCGGCGGCGACGGATTCCGCGGCGATGAGACCCTGCGAGTGTCCGACGACCTTGACGGGCGGGGTCTGGGCGGGATCGAGTCCCTGCAGCTTGAGCGCGCGCAGTGCTGCGACCTGAGTGAGGAACACTCCGGGAAGCGAGACGGCAGCGGAGGTCAGCGCGGCCTCGGACGGTCCGTACGAGCCGGCGGTGTCGTCGTCGGCGAGGTCCTGTTCGAGCATCCAGCCGATCGGGTCGAAGCCGACGGAGCGGACGACCAGCAGCTCGTCGGCAACGGGTGCGAGAGTGACTGCAGCCTCGTTGACGAGATCGGTCAATTCGGGTTCGAGCGCGGAGTCGCGAGCCAGTTCTTCGAGGGAGCTGAGCCACGGTGCACCCTGGCCACCGAAGGCCAGTGCGTACGGCTCGCCCGCGGCGAAACGATCTGCCAGAGTCCGAGAGCCGCCATTGCTTCTAGGGGATTTGTCTGCGTTGCCGGAGCTTCGCGAGCCTCGTCCGTGTGATGGTGTGCTCTCGTTGATCGTCAAGGCTGAAGATTCCTCTCGTGGACGCCTCGGGGGTCGGGGCGTTCGCTGTGATGACTGCCCTGGTGCGTCGTGGGCTACAGGGTCGAAGCGGTGAGCCGGTCTTCGTCGACAGGTCTCTTCCGCGCTGCTCAAGGTTGACACAAAATCATGAGGAAATCCTCAGGTTTGCTCGGACGTCCGAGTGCTACCAGCGAGTACGTCGGTCCAGGCGGCTTTACTTTTTGTTTACCCAACTCGCCGGTAACCCGCATCCACGCTGGCGAGAGCATCGACCGGGACGCCAGAACATGAGGAAAGCCTCGCATTTTTCGTTATCTTTTCGTGATGTGATCTCGAGCACAGACAAGCGATACGCGACCTTGTCGGTGCGGTCCCCTACCTTGTGCGAGCGAGCCGCACATCAGGGGAGCGGTCGACGAAATCCGGGGGGAATTCATGTATTCATCGGTAACGGACATCTGCACCGTGGAAGAACTCGACGCGGTGCTCGAACACATCGAAACGCATGCGCCACAATCTCGTTCGCCACACTGGACGCCGGGATGGCGCGGCGAGAGCGAGGTGGCGTTGCTGGATGCGATCTTCTCGGCGCGCGCTCCCTACGGCGGCCCCACCAGCGGGGTCCGCGCGGTGGTCCAGCGATGGAGATCGCATCGCGGCGACAACCGACTCGACGATTTGACAACCCTCGCCGAACTGGCCACTACACCGGATCTACTCGTGGAGATTCTGTCCAACCGTCAACTGGTTCCGGGGAACAGTCGAACCAAGGGTGCGGCCGCGGCCGTGGCGGCACAGACGTTGGTATCGGTGGGGCTGACCCGTTCGACCGACTTCGAGCAGCACACCGACGAGCAATTCGACGCGTTCTGCGCAATTCCCGGTCTCGGCGAAACCACTTGGGAATGCATGCTCGTGCACCTCGGCGTACGTACCGACAAAGCAGCCGAGCACCTGCGCTCGTTCGTCGCCGACGCGCTCGAACCACTGCACCACAACCTCGCTGCAGGAGTCGCCGAGGACCGCTCCCCCGTGATCCTCGGAGCCGCAGCGAACGCACTCGGCACCGATCTCGCCTCGCTCGAGCACGCAGTGTGGCGATACCAGCACACATCACGCAGGGCGAAGCAGCGTCACTCCGAAGCGCAACTGCGATCGGCAGGCCTACCGCGAGACATCAGAGCCTCCACACCGTCGAGAATGCACTCCAGCCCGAACCGGTAGGCGTGCACGGGGTCGCTGGCGGCGTCGTACGACGTCGCCGCGGCCGTCCCGACCCGGGACGACACCGGAAAGCGTTCGCGGTCCATCACCCGTCCGAGGATCGGTGCGGTGGCCGACCACCACTGGGCGTCGGACATGCCCGACTGCTCCTTGACACGCGTCACGCCGGCGAGAGCTCGCGCGGTACCGGAGACGTGCGTGAGAACCAGCGTGAGAACGGAGTCGATCTCGACGTCACCCAGGCCGATGCCGTCGAGGGGGCGCACCTCGGCCTCGTACTTGTCGTTGGTGTGCGGACCGAGCACGGGCCGTGCGCCCTCCGCTTCGAGAAGCCACGAATGCCGTTGGTACAGAGCCCAATTGCGTTGGGCGACGAAGCGCATCGCGGGACGCCATCCGCCGACGACGGAGGACGGCTCGTCGACGTGCGAGTAGAGGTCTGCACGCGCTCGATCGATCATCAGATCGGCCAGCTCCTCCCGGCCCGGTACGTGCGTGTAGAGCGACATCGCGCCGACCCCGAGATGCTCGGCCACGTTCCGCATCGACACCGACTCGAGACCGTTCGCGTCGGCCAGCTCGATGGCGGCATCGACGATCGCATCCACGCTCAGTCCGGTACGGCTCGGCTTGGCGTCGACTCGCCAGAGCAACTCGAGAATGCGCGCTGGGTCGTACGAGTTCTCCTTCTTCGGTGCCACCCGGCGAGCCTAATCGGAGGTCGACCTGGCTCGAAGAACCGCATCGCACGCCCAACAGCATCGGTTGTAGACTGCACCGGCACGCGCGAGTGGCGGAATTGGCAGACGCGCTGGATTTAGGTTCCAGTGTCTCAGGACGTGGGGGTTCAAGTCCCCCCTCGCGCACGACGGTCGTTCGGGCCGGTTTTCACATGCTCCTGGCTCGGTCAGGTCCAGGGTCGACAAGCACCGACACGTGAAGGCGGTTCGAATGCCCGAGGAAGCGAACGACGCGATCTTCGCCGAGATCACAGACGAGAGACGTTCTCTCGCAAGAACTCTCGAGTCTCTCACCCCTGAACAATGGGACACCCCATCGCTGTGCGAGGCCTGGACGGTCCGCGACGTCGCCGCCCATCTGGTGGTGCCACTGATCGTCCCGCTCTGGCAGTTCGGGCTCGTCATGGTGCGCACCCGAGGCAACTTCGACCGAGCCAATCAACTGATGACCACACGCGTTCGTCGCGAGCACGAAGACGAATTGCCTGCCTTGCTCACCGCTCACGCCGACAAGAAATTCACCCCGCCCGGCCACGGTCCGCTGGCCCCCTTGTCCGACGTCATCGTGCACGGACTCGACGTGTGCAGGCCGCTGGGAATCGAGCACCACGTTCCCGACCACCGCATGATCACGATGCTCGACTTCCTGGTGCCCGCGAGCGGTGCCGCACCGTTCAAGGGCCCCGAACTTCGACTGCAGTGGCGCGCGACCGATCTCGACTGGAGCCGCGGCGAGGGCCCGGTCATCGAAGGATCGACCGGCACCCTGGCCCTGGTTCTGACCGGACGCAGCAGCGCTCTGGCGGACGTGACCGGGCCCGGTGCCGAGCAACTCGCCCAGGCACGGGCCAACCGTCGTCGGGCATGAGCCGCACCCGAACCGTCCATGGTGAGAATCACCGCCGGGCCGCAGCACGCGACTACCTCCAGTAGTAGTACCTCCGGTACCGTCGAGGAGTGACTTCATCCCGCCCGAACCGTCGGCCAGCGCTGATCGCGCTGGTCATCGTGTCCGCGGCGGTGTGCCTGGGCCTCGGCTGGTGGCAGTGGGAACGCTTCGAGGCAGTAGGCGGTAACGGTCAGAACCTCGGATACGCGTTCCAATGGCCCCTGTTCGCAGTGTTCGTGGTCTACGCCTACCGCAAGTTCGTCCGACTCGAGGACGAGGACTCCGACGAAGCAGCTGCAGCTCGGCCCGACGGACCCACCGAGGTACCCCTCGACCTGCTCCCCCAGCGCAGCGCGCCGGCGGCAGACGCAAGGGACCTCGACGATCCCGAAGCCAGGCAGCTACTCGAATACAACAGCTACCTCGCGGAGCTGAACGAATCCCGCGGGACCGACAGGAGCACCACGTGAGTTCGGCACCGGAGAAGGCGCAGGCGTCTGCGAACAAGACCCAGAAGATCGCATCCGCGTTGCTGCGCTATCGAGTTCTGGCCTACGCCACGGGAATCTGGCTGCTCGTTCTCGTGACCGAGATGGTCGCGAAGTACATCTTCAAGGTCGAGAACGTGCCCAATTGGATTGCCGTCGTGCACGGTTGGGTCTACCTCGTGTACCTCGTGCTCACGGTGGATCTCGCCATCAAGGTGCGGTGGCCTGCCGCCCGCACGATCGGCACACTGCTCGCCGGAACCATCCCGTTCCTGTCCTTCTACGTCGAGCACAAGCGCACCAAGCAGGTCAAAGCCGACTTCGGCGTCTGACGTCAGCAGCCGATCGGCTGCGCGTTCGTCGGATCCAATGCGTTCTGCACCAGCCGCTGAGCCAGCGGATCGTACGAGATTCCCGTGTGCTCGACGGCGTTGGACGGACACACGTCCTGCAACACCACGTTCGTGTTTCCCGCTCCGCTGAGCAACGAGGCCGTGTACGGAACGACGACCTGGTCGTATCGGGTGACGATCGTGGTGTAGTCGATGCCCGAGACGGTATCGCTGCCCTCGTTCAGTCGTTCGAGCACGTCGTCCTGCACCGGAGGGCCTGCCGTCGGGTAGTTCGGCGGAGACAACGCCACGATCCGCGCGACCGTGCGGTCTCCACCGAGGAAGCGGGCGTAGTAGCGCGGCACCGTGCCGCCCTTCGAGTGGCCCACGATCGACACCTTCTGCGCGCCCGTCGCCGCGAGCACGGAATCGACGAACGTCGACAGTTCCGCAGCACTCTCGGGGATGGGTTCGAGCGCACCGAGGGCCTGGACCGGCCCGGTATTGCCGTAGTCGATCGCGAACACGCAGTATCCGGCCTCGGCCAGCTTCGGCGACAGGGACGCCCAGTTGGCGTAGGAGTTCTCCAGGAATCCGTGCACCAGCACCACCGGCTCGGGATGGTGCGCGCTCGGAACACACGAGAAGTCGTTCGAGCCCGGAGGAGTCACTCCCGGGTGCGCGATCGAGTAGGCGAGGGCCTCGGCGAACGAGCCTGCCGCGGGTGTGGCCGAGGCCGGGATACCCGTCAGGCACAACGCGCCGGCTGCGAGTGCAACCGACGTACGCCCCAGCACTGCACGCGCCCGCACGAGCTACCGCCCCGTCAGTTCTTCGAGCGCGGGAACGAGCGTGCGTAGCGCGCGGCCACGATGCGAGGCGGCGTCCTTCTCCTCGGGGCTGAGCTGCGCGGCGCTGCGGCCGTCGCCCTCGGGAACGAAGATGGGGTCGTAGCCGAAGCCGTTCTCCCCCATCGGCTCTCGGCCCACCACACCGCGCCACTCGCCGCGGACCACCGTCTCGGCACCGCCGGGAATCACCAGGGCACACGCCGAGACGAATGCGGCTCCGCGACGCTCGTCAGGGGTATCACTCAACTGGGACAGAACCAGTGCGGTATTGGCCTCGTCCTGCCCGTGCGTACCGGACCAGCGAGCCGAGAGCACTCCGGGCATCGCGTTCAGGGCATCGATTTCGATTCCGGAATCGTCTGCCACACAAGGCAATCCGGTGGCCGCCGCGCCATCACGCGCCTTGGCGAGTGCATTCTCCTCGAAGGTCGCTCCGGTCTCGGGGGCCTCCGGAAACGGCGGCACCTCGTCGAGGCCGACCAGTTCGATTCCGGCCACTCCGGCGGCGTCGAGCACCCGCCGGAGTTCGCGCAACTTCTTCGCGTTCCGGCTCGCGACCAGAAGCTTCGAGTCAGGCACCGAACTTCTTCTTCGGTTCCGCGGCCGCAGGCTCGGGCAGTTCGCCGGGGTACGGCAAAGCCAGTGCTTCCTTCTGCACCTCGAACAACTTCTCGATGCCGACGAATGCGGAGTCGAGCAACTTGTCGAGTGTGGTTCGGGGGAAGGTCGCGCCCTCTCCGGTTCCCTGGATTTCCACCAACGTGCCGGTATCGGTGGCGACGACGTTCATGTCGACCTCGGCGCGCGAATCTTCTTCGTAGGGCAGATCGAGGCGCACTCGGCCGTCGACGACGCCGACGCTGACTGCGGCGATCATGCACGAGATGGGCTGCGGATCGGCCAGTCGCCCCGCTGCTCGCAGGTACGTGACCGCGTCGTTGAGCGCGACGAACGCACCGGTCACGGCCGCGGTGCGGGTACCGCCGTCGGCCTGGAGTACATCGCAGTCGAGGGCAATGGTGTTCTCGCCGATCGCAGCGAGGTCGATGCATGCTCGCAGTGAGCGTCCGACCAAACGAGAAATTTCCTGGGTGCGCCCACCGACCTTGCCCTTGACGGACTCGCGGCCGTTGCGGGTGTGGGTGGCAGCGGGGAGCATCGCGTACTCGGCGGTGAGCCAACCGAGGCCGGATCCCTTCCGCCAGCGCGGGACGCCCTCCTCGACGCTGGCCGTGCACATCACCCTGGTGTTGCCGAATTCGACCAGCACCGACCCTGCCGGGTGGCTGGTGAATCCGCGGGTGATCTTGATGTTGCGGAGCTCGTCGTCCGCCCTGCCGTCTTCTCGTCTGGACACGACTCGAAGCCTAGCGCGTCGTCAGACGGTGAAGACGTCCCCTGGCAGAACCGCGTGCACCGGTCCGCTGAACTCTGCTTTCGCCTCGGCGATGACGTCCTCCCGTGAGGTCCACGGTGGAATATGGGTGAGCAGCAGCTCCCCTACCCCTGCCTCGCGCGCGATTCGGCCCGCCTCGGTGCCGGACAGGTGCACACCCTCGGGCCGCTCCGGACTGTCGGTCCACGACGCCTCGCACAGGAACATGTCGGCCCCGTGCGCCAGATCCCGGACTGCCTGGCACATTCCCGTGTCTCCGCTGTACGCGAACGTACGGCCTTGCGCAGTGGTGACCCGCATGCCGTACGACTCCGGCGGATGGAACACCTGCCGAGCCAGAATCGACAACTTCCCGAACTCCACGGTGCGTCCGTCCACCCAGCGACGCAGGTCGATGGTGTCGGACATGTCGTCGATCTGCCCACCGCACTCGGCCGAGGCGACTCCGAGCCGGAACGCCGTGTCCTTGGGTCCGTAGACGATCGCTCGTCCCTCCGGCGGAGTGGGGTGGTAGCGACGCCACACCAGCAGACCCGGAACGTCCAGGCAGTGATCGGCGTGCAGATGCGAGAGCAGAACGCTCACATCACCCGGATCGGCGTAGCGCTGCAACGCCCCGAGGATGCCGGGACCGAAGTCGAGGACGACCGGCGCGGTCTCCTCTTCTTCCAACAAGTAGCCCGACGCGGGTGAATCGGGTCCGGACACACTGCCCGAACATCCCAGGACGGTAATTCGCATGAAAGCCATGCTGCCACGCCGAGCGCATCACCAGAAACGTTCGGGCAGTATTCACAGCGCGAGTCGGCGAAATTCACCGACGACCACAGGTGTGTCTGCAGTTACCTCGCGCCTACGGAGTGAGCCGATCGAGCGATTTCGCGCGCGCCCTCTCGGCTCGCGCGTCGGCGGACAACAGCCGAGCGGCAACCACTCCGCCCACCGCGCCGAACAGATGCCCCTGCCACGACACGTTCGGGTCACTCGGGAGCACGCCCCACAGGGCGCTGCCGTACAGCAGGAACACCACGACGCCGATCGCGATCTGCCCCAGTTTGCGGGTGAAGAAGCCACGCACCAACAGGTATGCGATGAAACCGAAGATCAGAATCGACGCACCGATCGTATTCGTGTAGGAACCGGCGGTGAGCCAGGTACCGAACCCGCCGACCACCCAGATGATCCCGGTGGCAGCCAGACCACGCGCCAGTCCGGAGAGCAACACCAGAAACCCGAGCACGGCGATCGGCACGGTGTTCGCGATCAGATGCTGCCAGTCGTCGTGCAGCACGGGCGCGAACAGAATGCCCCACAACCCCTCGACCGAGCGGGCCTGGATCCCGTTGCGTTCGAGCCTCGACCCGCTGGCCACATCGATGAACTCGATGACCCACAGCATCACGGTGAATGCTCCCACCAGGACGGCGGCCCGCATCCAGACCGGCCGCTCACGCTCGGCTGGACGGTTACTGATCTCGCTCATGATCGCCTCCGGATTCGGTCCCTCCACGGTACCGGGCAGAGGTATCGCGTGAGCCGCGCTCAGGCTCCCGATCCACCGAACGCCGACGGGAAGATCTGGCGGTAGGTAGGGATCCCGGCCACCGAGGTGGCGTCGAGCAGGGCCCGGACGATGGCTCGCTCGACGACGATCGCTGCGGCCTCGGTGACCGCGGCCAGTACCGGTAGCTCCGTCGAGAACGCGGCGGGAACCGAGGACTCTGCGGTGACGGGTCTGGTGCCGGTGGACACCGCGAAGATCGTGTCGCCGTCGAGCGGCGAGTGTGCCGGTCGAACGGCCCGCGCCAGGCCGTCGTGACCGGCGACGGCAATCCGCTTGCACGACGCAGACGACAACGCAGCGTCGGTGGCGACAACCCCGATCGTGGTGTTCAGTGCCGTGCCTTTGGGTTCGAGGGCGAGCGCGGCCCACAGCTGATTCACGTCGGGCTTGCGCATATTGAACGCCGCAGGCCCGAGCGTGCCGACACCCCACAGCAGGCCGGTACGCGGATCGAACACTGCGCCCACCGGATTGGCGACCATCAGCGCCGCGACCGTGACACCGTCGGCCGGCCCGCCCTCGATCACCGTGCTGGCCGTACCGACACCGCCCTTGAGCACTCCGGCGCGGGCACCGACTCCTGCCCCGACCGATCCCGTCGCGAAGTCGGTCGCTGCTGCTGCCGCCGCGAGATAGCCGAACTCCGCCGTCGGCCGCGCAGTCCACTCACCGACCGGAAGATCGAAGATCACCGCGGCCGGCACGATCGGTACGACGAGGTCAGGACTGCCCATCGGAATCCCCTGGCCGTGCTCTTCGAGCCACTGCATGACGCCGTCGGCCGCGGCGAGTCCGTAGGCACTGCCCGCGGTCAACAGGATCGCGTTGACGTGCTGGACGGAATGGCTCGGATCGAGCAGATCGGTCTCGCGAGTCCCCGGCCCGCCGCCGCGAACATCGACGGCCGCCGTCGCACCTCCGAGTGCACGAACCACCGTGCAGCCGGTCGCCGAGCCGGAACCCATGGTGGCATCGTCGTCGCGTTCGTGATGATGACCGACCAGCAGACCTGCCACGTCGGTCAGGGAATCCCGCGGTCCGGGAGTCTGGAAAGCAGCGGTCACGCGTGCGTCCTAGGGAATGAGGACCTGTACGAGTGAATCCTGCATCCAGGTCAGCCAGTGGTAGACGTCGAGATGTGGAGCGCGGGGATCGCCCTCGTCGAGGACATCGGGTGTATCCGCGCTGATCCCCAGCGTCGTGCCGAGCGCCAACCTCACGTCGTTGAGGCCAGTCAACCATGCATCCGCCTGCTCCTGGGTGAGCACGATCTTGCCACCGGACTCGGGAAGGGTGGCCAGGATCGTCGATCCGGCGGCCATCTTCTCGTCGATGATCTCGGGCTCGTGAAGTCCGCGCAGTGCACCGTTGAGGTCTGCCGGGTCCTCCTCGTCGCGGCCGGGGTCGGCGCGGTGGAAGTCCGGCAGCAGCCGAGCCAGTGCGGCGTCCTCGGGCGGGCTGTTGTGCCCGGTACGCAGACCGGTCAGCGCCGCGAGTTCGTCGGTGGGCGCAGCGGCGGAACGGTCGCGCAGCAATCCGAGAACCGAGCCGACCAGCGAACGGAGTACGGCGGCCTCACGAGCATCGATCTCGGACTTGATCTTGACCCCGGACAGCGAATTCCGTCTCGTCCACGTGCGCACTGTTGCTGATGTCCTGTCTGACGAAGAGGGGTGAGCTTCTACTTGTCCTGCTGCATGGTGGCCCACAGACCCGCCGCGTGCAGCCGTCGAACATCGTTCTCCATCGCGTCGCGCTCACCGCTCGACACCACGGCCTTGCCTTCGGAATGCACCTGCATCATCAGCTCGGTGGCCTTGGCCTTGCTGTAACCGAAGAGCTTCTGGAAGACGTAGGTGACGTAATGCATCAGGTTGACCGGGTCGTCCCACACGATGGTGACCCAGGGGGTGTCGTGGGATTCGTCGGCAGCGACGGCCTCGGTCTGGGCCGGAACCGCTTGCGGTGACGCGGCGACGACCCCACCTGCCGAGAAGCCGTCCACGGGCAGAAGCGTTCCATCCACCGTCAACCAAGGCATGTCCACAGGGTACGGCGTGTCGGGCCAGCGTCACACGCTCGCCCCTTCGCTCGTAGTGTGAGCGAGGTGAGCAACGACGCGACCACAGATCACGCGATTTTCACCGACGACGTCAGTACCGCGCTGCTGACCGATCAGTACGAGTACACGATGCTGTCGGCCGCTCTGGCCAGCGGTAACGCAGATCGTGTCTGCAGCTTCGAGGTCTTCGCGCGCAGGTTGCCCGCAGGCCGCCGGTACGGGGTTCTCGCGGGCACCGGCCGGATACTCGACGCCATCGCGCGCTTTCGGTTCGGCCCGGACGAGCTACGCATCGTGGCCGAATTTCTCGACGCAGACACCGTCGAGTGGCTGCGCAACTACCGCTTCACCGGCGACATCGACGGTTATCGCGAGGGCGAGCTGTACTTCCCCGGCTCCCCCGTTCTGACGGTCCGCGGCACATTCGCCGAATGCGTCGTTCTCGAGACCGTGGTGCTCTCGATCCTCAACCACGACAGCGCCATCGCGTCCGCTGCAGCCCGGATGGTCACCTCCGCGAAATCTCGCCCGATCATCGAGATGGGATCGCGGCGCACCCACGAGGAAGCAGCTGTCGCCGCCTCACGGGCTGCATACCTCGCCGGGTTCACCGCGACATCCAACCTCGAAGCCGTCCGACGCCACGGCGTCCCAGGCGCGGGTACGTCGGCGCACGCCTTCACGCTGCTGCACACCACCGCCGACGGCCCGGACGAACGGTCCGCATTCGCGGCTCAGGTGCGCGCGCTCGGTGTGGGCACCACCCTGCTCGTCGACACCTACGACATCACCCAGGGTGTCGCCAACGCCATCGAGGTGGCCGGCCCCGAACTCGGCGGTGTGCGCATCGACTCGGGCGACCTCGGTGTACTAGCGCGGCAGGTACGCGACCAATTGGATGCCCTCGGTGCGCCGAAGACCAAAATCGTCGTTTCGGGTGACCTCGACGAATACGCCATCGCCGCATTGCGCGCCGAGCCGGTCGACTCCTACGGCGTCGGCACCTCGCTCGTCACCGGTTCCGGCGCACCGACGGCGGGCATGGTCTACAAGCTGGTCACCGTCGACGGCATTCCCGTCGCCAAGCGCAGCAGCCACAAGGAGTCGCGCGGTGGCACCAAGGCGGCGCTGCGTACCGCGCGCCGCACCGGCACCGCAGTCGAGGAGATCGTGCACCCGTTCGACGCTCCCCCGACCGTCGAGAGCGATCTGACGGTGGAGACGTTGACCACGCCGTTGGTCCGCGGAGGAGAACGAGTCGCCGACCTACCGACACTCGCCGACGGCCGTGACCTGCTGGCCCGACGCCTGGTCAGCCTCCCGTGGGAGGGCTTGAAGCTGTCCCAGGGCGAACCGGCCATACCCACTCGCTTCGTCGAGGGGTGACAGCGGTGTCGGTACCGAACCGGGTGGGCGATCGGCAGTAGTCTGCTTCGGTGCCGTCGAAGACCGAGTTGCCAACCGTTCCCGCTCTCCTGCAGGTCGCGGTGCACTCCCTCGGCGGCAAGGAACGCAGCAATCAGCTGACGATGGCCTCGGCGGTGGCGCACTCGATCGATACCGGGGAGCATCTCGCGGTGCAGGCAGGCACCGGAACCGGCAAGTCCCTCGCGTACCTCGTTCCCAGCATTCGACACGCGGTGGAATCCGGCAAGACCGTCATCGTCTCCACGGCCACCATCGCGCTGCAGCGGCAGCTGGTCGACCGCGATCTACCGCGCCTGTCCGACGCCTTGACCGAGGCCGTCGGCCGCCGCCCGAAGTTCGCAATCCTCAAGGGCCGCAACAACTATCTGTGCATGAACAAGATCCACACCGGGGCTGCGCAAGAGGCACCGGATGCGGAACTGTTCGACCCGTTCGCCGTCTCGCGGATGGGACGCGAGGTGGTACGGCTGACGAAGTGGTCGTCCGAGACCGAGACCGGCGACCGCGACGACGTCGTGCCCGGGGTCAGCGATCAGGCCTGGCGTCAGGTCAGCGTCACTGCCCGCGAATGCCTGGGCAAATCCCGCTGCCCCGTCGGCGAGGACTGCTTCGCCGAGCGCGCGCGCACCGAGGCTGCCCAGGTCGACGTCGTGGTGACCAATCACGCCCTGCTCGCGATCGACGCGATCACCGGAATTCAGATCCTGCCCGAGCACGATGTCGTGGTCGTCGACGAGGCCCACGAATTGGTCGACCGAGTGACCGGCGTTGCCACCGAGGAGCTGTCTGCCGCGACCGTCACCGCCGCGGCGCGCCGTAGCGCCAAGTTGATCGAAGAAGAGACGGTCGATCAGCTCGAAGGAGCCGCCGAGAACTGGGCCGCGATTCTGGACGAGCTACCCCCGAGCCGCTGGCAGTCTCTGCCCGACGGCGTCGGCCCCGCGCTCGCCTCCATTCGCGACGCCGCCTGGGCGGTCCGCACCGCGATCGGCCCCAACAAGCAGGGCATGGCGGCCAGCGATCCCGAGGCTGCCGCGGCTCGCAGCGCCGCACTCGTCGCGGTCGACGAGGTGCACGACAGTGCCGTACGCGTCCTCACGGCGTTCGACGAACCCGACCCGGCCAAACGCAAGGACGTGGTCTGGCATGCCGTCGACGATTTCCGCGGCAACGTCAAACGCACCGTCCGCATCGCCCCGCTGTCGGTGGGCGGGCTGCTCCGAGCGCGCCTGTTCGCCGAGTCCACCGTGGTGCTCACCTCCGCGACCTTGACCGTCGGCGGATCGTTCGACGGGTTGGCCGTCAACTGGGGGCTTCCCGCAGAGAAGCCGTCGCGCAGTGACACCGCGATGGCATCGGGCGTGGAACCGCCGTCCGACACCGGGTCGATCAGGTGGAATTCGCTCGACGTCGGGTCGCCGTTCGACCACGCCAAGGCCGGCATCATGTACATCGCCAAGCATCTGTCGCCACCCGGACGTGACGGCCTCTCGAAGTCCTCCCTCGACGAGATCGAGTCGCTGGTCAGCGCCGCCGGCGGCCGAACGCTCGGACTCTTCTCGTCCATGCGCGCCGCCAAGGCCGCCGCCGAGGAGATGCGGGAGCGCCTCGATACGCCGATCCTGTGCCAGGGCGACGATTCCACCGGCGCACTGGTGCAGAAGTTCGCCGACGACGAGGCCACCTCCCTGTTCGGGACGCTGTCTCTGTGGCAGGGCGTCGACGTCCCCGGCCCGTCGTTGAGTCTGGTGATCCTGGACCGCATTCCGTTCCCGCGGCCCGACGATCCGCTGCTGGTGGCCAGGCAGCAGGCCGTCGAATCACGTGGCGGCAACGGCTTTCTCGCGGTCGCCGCCAACCACGCGGCCCTGCTGCTGGCGCAGGGCGTCGGCCGACTGCTTCGTAGCGTCGACGACAAAGGTGTTGTCGCCGTTCTCGATTCACGCCTGGCGACCGCCCGCTACGGCGGCTACCTACGTGCCTCGCTGCCGCCGTTCTGGGAGACCTCGGACCCGGAGGTGGTCCGCAAGGCCCTCACCCGTCTCGCCGGAAAGTAGCTGCTCCCTAGGGCGTCGCCACCAGACCCAGCTCGGCATCCGAGGCCAGACCGTGGTGATGAGGTAGCACCCGCACCGTGTATCCCACCGTGCCGCTGTGCGGCAGCCGCGTCTCGCCCGCATACACGTGCTCGCCGCCGTCCGTTCCCACGTGCGTCATGGCCGTCGTGCGAATGTCGGTGAGGTTCTCGTCCTCGTCGACGCGTCCCACGACCGCCTGCACCACCACGTCCGACGCGTCCAAGCCGCCGAGATCGACGTTGGCGCGCAGCGAGAGCTCAGCACCGATCACCGGAGTGTCCGGCAGACCCTCGCTGTCGACGCGGGTGACTTTCACTGCGCCCCAGGCCTGTTCGACGCGGCGGCGGTACGATGCGACATCCGTGGCACCGCGGTGATCATCGGCCGATGCCGCGCGCGCGGATTCCGCTGCGGGCGCGTAGTAGCCCAGCGTGTAGTCCTGAACCATTCTCGACGCCAGCACTTTCGGGCCCAACTGCTCGAGCGTGTGCCGCACCATTTCGATCCAGCGGCTCGGCACACCGTCGTCCCCGCGGTCGTAGAACTTGGGTAGCACTGCCTGTTCGAGTAGTTCGTAGAGTGCAGCGGCTTCGAGATCGTCGCGGCGGTTGTCGTCGGTGACGCCGTCCGCGGTGGGAATGGCCCAGCCGTTCTCGCCGTCGTACATCTCGTCCCACCACCCGTCGCGAATCGAGAGGTTCAGGCCGCCGTTGAGCGCGGACTTCATGCCCGAGGTGCCGCACGCTTCGAGCGGTCGCAACGGATTGTTCAGCCACACATCGCATCCCCAGTACAGGAATCGCGCCATGGACATGTCGTAGTCGGGCAGGAACACGATGCGGTGCCGTACGTCGGCCTGATCGGCGAACCTGACGATCTGCTGGATGAGCGCCTTTCCACCGTCGTCGGCGGGGTGCGACTTGCCCGCGACCACCAGCTGGACCGGACGAACCGGGTCCAGCAACATGGCGCGCAGCCGCTCGGGTTCGCGGAGCATCAGGGTCAGGCGCTTGTAGGTCGGCACCCGTCGCGCAAAACCGACGGTGAGTACGTTGGGATCGAAAACATTTGCTGTCCAACTGATCTCGGCCTCGGTCGAGCCGCGTTCGAGCGCCGAGCGCCGCACCCGGCGCCGTACCTCGTCCACCAGTTGCGCGCGCAGGGCGTTGCGTGTGGACCACACCTGATCCGACGACAGCGGCCCCGGCTCCCCCTCTGCCCATTCCCGAGCAGACCACGTCGGAGCGTGGACGCCGTTGGTGACCGATCCGATAGGCACCTCGGATGCGTCGAATCCCCGCCACAGGTCGTTGAACATCTCGCGGCTGACGATGCCGTGCAGCTTCGACACACCGTTGGCGCGTTGTCCCAGACGCAACCCCATGTGCGCCATGTTGAACACCGACGCGTCGCTCTCGCCGCCGAGGGCGAGGATTCGATCCATCGGCAGACCCGGCAGCAGCGCCGAGTCCGCACCGCCGTCCGCACTACCGAAGTAGTGCCGCACCAGATCGGCCGGAAACCGGTCGATGCCGGCGGGGACAGGGGTGTGGGTGGTGAAGACGGTGCCGGCCCGCACCGCCGCCAGCGCCGCGTCGAAGTCCAGGGTTCCGGAGGTGACGAGTTCGCGGATGCGTTCGACGCCCAGGAAGCCGGCATGGCCCTCGTTCATGTGGAACACCTCGGGATCGGGCAGTCCGTGGGCACGGGTGTAGGCCCGGATCGCTCGAACGCCGCCGATACCGGCGAGTATCTCCTGCTTGATGCGGTGGTCCTGGTCGCCGCCGTACAACCGGTCGGTGACCCCACGCAGCTCCGGGTCGTTGTCGGCGATGTCGGAATCGAGCAGCAGCAGCGGGACGCGTCCCACCTGGGCGATCCACACCCGTGCCCGCAGAACCCGAGATCCGGGCATCGACACGTGGATCAGCACCGGTGAGTCGCCGTCGTCGGTAAGCAATCGCAGCGGCAGACCGTGCGGGTCGAGTGACGGATAGCGTTCGGCCTGCCAGCCGTCGGCCGTCAGCGATTGGCGAAAGTAGCCCGAGCGGTAGAGCAACCCGACACCGATCAACGGCAGTCCCAGGTCGGAGGCAGCCTTGAGGTGGTCGCCGGCCAGAATCCCGAGGCCGCCGGAGTAGTTGGGCAGCACCTCGGTGACGCCGAACTCCATCGAGAAATACCCGATGCCCGACGGCAGAGCACGTCCCTCGGCCAGTTCGTTCTGGTACCAGAGCGGACGGGCGAGGTAGTCGTGCAGATCCGCCTCGGCGGCGTCCAGCTCGGCCAGAAAGCGCTCGTCGGCCGCGAGTTCCTCGAGCCGCGCCGGTGCGACGGCTCCCAGCACGGCCACCGGATCGCGCTCGAGTTCGGTCCACAACAGTGGATCGATGTGCTCGAACAGATCCTGCGTCGACGAGTGCCACGACCACCTGAGGTTTGTCGAGAGCTCGGCGAGGGCATTCAAGCGGGCGGGAAGGTGGGCTCGGACGGTGAATCGGCGCAAAGCTTTCACAGGGTCGAACCCTACCCACGGACACCTGTGTCGATGGGCGGCTTGCACGAAATCTGCTCCACGGTGCCCGTCACGGGCAGTATGCGTCGGCGCACGCGCCATCTGCATTGCTGCATTACGGTTGACGAATAGAAGCACACCAATATCGGTTCGATCAGAGGTTGCGCCCGCGCAGCCATACCTCTAGCGAAGAATGGAGTGTGAAGTGACAGGTCGACTTGGTATCGACAATGTCCTTCCAGATACGACGACCGGGAAGTACCCCGCGAAAGCGGTGGTGGGCGAGACGTTTCCAGTCTCCGCCGACGTCTGGCGCGAGGGTCACGACGCGGTGGCCGCGACACTGTCGGTGCGCGGACCGGGAGGCAAACTCGAACGCATCCCGATGACACCGGGCCGCGAACCCGACACGTTCGACGCGGTGTTCGTCCCCTCTCGGCCGGGTTACTGGATCTGCCGCATCGAAGCGTGGAGCGATCCGATCAGCACCTGGCGCCATGCCGTCGAAGCCAAGCTCGGAGTGGGCCAGAGTGCTCACGAGCTCGCGAACGATCTCGAGATCGGGGCGCGGCTGTTCCTGCGGGCTGCCACCGGTGTTCCTGCCGAGAGCAGGCAGATGCTGGCCGATGTCGCGGCCGCGTTGCGCGACACCGATCGCCCGCTGCCTGCCCGGGTCTCCTCCGCGTTCGCGTCGTCGGTCGCCGAGTTGCTGTTCGCTCACCCGCTGCGCGAACTGGTGACTCGTTCTCGCGCGGTCAACGTGTGGGTCGATCGCAATCTCGCCCTCAACGGTGCGTGGTACGAGTTCTTCCCTCGGTCCACCGGCGGATGGAACGAGGACGGCTCTCCTCGACACGGCACGTTCGCGACGTCGATCGAGCAGTTGCCCCGCATCGAGCGGATGGGATTCGACATCGTCTACCTGCCGCCGATCCACCCCATCGGCACCATCAACCGCAAGGGCCCGAACAACACGTTGACCCCCGGTCCCGAGGACGTCGGATCGCCGTGGGCCATCGGCTCCGAGGACGGCGGGCACGACGCCATCCATCCGGAACTGGGCACCGAGGACGATTTTCGCGCGTTCGTCGCCGCCGCACAGGAGCACCACCTGGAAGTGGCCCTCGATCTCGCCCTTCAGGCTGCTCCCGACCATCCCTGGGCTGCAACACATTCCGAGTGGTTCACGGTGCTACCGGACGGCACGATCGCCTATGCCGAGAATCCGCCGAAGAAGTACCAGGACATCTACCCGGTCAACTTCGACAACGACCGACGTGGCATCTACGAAGAAGTGCTGCGCGTGGTCCGATACTGGATCTCTCTCGGGGTCAAGGTCTTCCGAGTCGACAACCCACACACCAAGCCGCCGGACTTCTGGGAATGGCTCATCGCCGAGGTCAAGAAGACCGATCCGGACGTGCTGTTCCTCGCCGAGGCGTTCACTCGACCGGTGCGCATGTACGGGCTGGCGCAGCGCGGCTTCACGCAGTCGTACACGTACTTCACCTGGCGTACCGCCAAGTGGGAGCTGACCGAGTTCGCCGAGGAGCATGCTCGACGCGCCGACGACGCGCGGCCGAACCTGTTCGTCAACACCCCGGACATCCTGCACGAGAGCCTGCAACACGGCGGACCCGGAATGTTCGCTCTCCGAGCAGCTCTCGCGGCGACGATGGCACCCACCTGGGGCGTCTACTCGGGCTACGAGCTGTTCGAGCACCAGGCCGTGCGAGAGGGCAGCGAGGAATACCTGGACTCGGAGAAGTACCAGTTGCGCCCACGCGATTTCGAGGGTGCGCTGGCCCGCGGCGAGTCGCTCGAGCCCTGGATCACCACGCTGAACGCGATTCGGCGTGCGCATCCGGCGCTGCAGCAGCTCCGCAACATCCACTTCCACACCATCGACAACGAGGCGCTGATCGGCTATTCCAAGTTCGACCCGCAGACCGGTGACTCGATCCTGGTGGTGATCAACCTCAATCCCTTCGGAGCCGAAGAGGGCACCATCCACCTGGACATGCCTGCCCTCGGCCACGACTGGCAGGACACCCTCACGATCAAGGACGAAGTGAGCGGCGTCCACTACGACTGGGGCCACACCAATTTCGTCAGGCTCGAGCCCTGGACGTCGGTGGCGCACATCTTCACGCTCCCCCACATCCCGTACCCGGCTCGTATCGAACTGGCCTACCGCGGCAACCGAAAGTGAGTGGATTCAACGTGACCGAGAATCCGAGAACACCCGAAGACACCGTCGCAGCCCCGTCCGACAACGATCTCGACCTCATCGCTGCCGGGCGGCACTACAACCCGCATTCCGTCCTCGGTGCCCACCCGGTGCCGGGCGGAACGGCGATCCGCGCCCTCAAGCCCGACGCCGAGAAGGTCGTCGCCCGCGTCGGTGGCGTCGACCACGAGTTGACCCACGTCGCGCACGGAGTCTTCTCGGCCCTGCTCCCGTTCGAGGACCTGATCGACTACCGCCTCGTGGTGACGTGGCCCGGCGGACACGTCTCCGAATCCGCCGACGGATACCGCTTCCTGCCCACTCTCGGCGAACTCGATCTGCACCTGTTCGGCGAGGGCAGGCACGAGCGTCTGTGGGACATTCTCGGCGCGCACCAACAGTCGTATGCGACTCCGGACGGTGCCGTGACCGGCACCTCGTTCGCGGTCTGGGCCCCCGCAGCGCAGGGCGTCACCCTCGTCGGCGACTTCGACGGCTGGACCGGCCGCAGCTGGCCCATGCGCGTACTGGGCTCGACCGGTGTGTGGGAGCTCTTCGTTCCCGACATCGCGCCGGGCGCACTGTACAAGTTCCGCGTCCACGGTGCCGACGGTTCGGTCAAGGACAAGGCCGACCCGATGGCCTTCGCCACCGAGATCCCACCGTCGACGGCCTCGGTCGTCACCGCGTCCTCGTACACCTGGAACGACGAGTCCTGGCTCGACACCCGGGCCGGCATCGAGCCGACGCAGGCACCGATGAGTGTGTACGAGATCCACCTGGCGTCCTGGCGACCGGGTCTGGGGTACCGCGAGCTCGCCGAGCAGTTGGCCGAATACATCACCGAAACCGGATTCACCCACGTGGAGCTGCTCCCGGTCGCCGAGCACCCGTTCGGCGGATCCTGGGGTTACCAGGTGACGTCGTACTACGCACCGACATCGCGCTTCGGCAGCCCCGACGATTTCCGTTACTTCGTCGACCACCTCCACGGTGCCGGAATCGGCGTCATCGTCGACTGGGTTCCCGCGCACTTCCCCAAGGACGAATGGGCCCTTGCCCGGTTCGACGGCGGCCCACTGTACGAGCACGGCGACCCACAGCGCGGCGAGCAACTCGACTGGGGCACTTTGGTGTTCGACTTCGGGCGCCGTGAAGTGCGCAACTTCCTGGTCGCGAACGCGCTGTACTGGATCGACGAGTTCCACATCGACGGACTGCGCGTCGATGCCGTCGCGTCGATGCTGTACCTGGATTACTCCCGCCCCGAGGGCGGCTGGTCGCCGAACATCTACGGTGGCCGCGAGAACCTCGAGGCCGTGACCTTCCTGCAGGAGATGAACGCAACGGTGCACAAGAAGCACCGCGGCGTCGTCACTGTGGCCGAGGAGTCGACGGCATGGCCTGGCGTCACCCGCCCGACGAACGTCGGCGGACTCGGGTTCAACATGAAGTGGAACATGGGCTGGATGCACGACACCCTCGGCTTCCTCGGGCGTGATCCCATTCATCGCAGTTACCACCACCACGAGATCACCTTTTCTCTGGTCTATGCGTGGAGTGAGAACTACCTTCTCCCCATCAGCCACGACGAGGTGGTGCACGGCAAGGGCACGTTGTGGACGCGGATGCCGGGCGACGATTACGCCAAGGCGGCCGGCCTGCGCGGCATGCTCGCCTACATGTGGGCGCACCCCGGTAAGCAACTGCTGTTCATGGGACAGGAGTTCGGGCAGACCCGTGAGTGGTCCGAGGAGCGTGGCCTCGACTGGTACCAGATCGACGAGGAACCTCTGCACAACGGCGTCAAAACCCTTGTGTCCGATCTCAACTCGACGTACAAGTCCCACCCCGCACTGTGGACGCTCGACACGTCGCCGAGTGGATACTCGTGGATCGACGCCAACGACACCGAGAACAACGTGCTGAGCTTTCTGCGGTACGGATCCGACGGTTCGGTCATCGCGTGTATTTTCAACTTCTCCGGAAACGAGCACGGCAGCTATCGTGTGGGACTACCGGAACCCGGCCGTTGGACAGAGATCCTCAACACCGACGCAACGGAGTACGGGGGCTCCGGCGTGGGCAACCTCGGTGAAGTGACGGCAACATCGCACTCGTGGCACGGTCGACCGGCGTCAGGCCAGGTCGCACTACCCGCCAACGGGGCGATCTGGATAAAACTGGAGCGATAGATGAGTGGCGGCCGCACACCCCGACTACTGGCCGCGGCCGCCACTGCAGGGTTGCTCCTGCTGACCTCGTGCGCGCAGACCGTCGGTGGGAACGCGGTGTCGATCTACGAGAACCCGTTCACCGTCGCAGGACTCCCGGTCACGAGCGGACCGAGCGGGCCGCGTCCGGGAGTCCCCGATTCGACGATCGAGGTGGAGAACGCCGAGGGCACCGACTCGGACATTCTCGCCACCAACGCGATCGACGACATCCAACAGTTCTGGGCCGAGCAGTACTCCAGCTTGTTCAAGGGGTCGTTCACCCCGGTCTCGAATGTCGTCTCGTGGGACGCGTCCGAGGACGAGGGATCGGGTATCAGATTCTGCGGAGACCGAACCGGCGGCATCCCCAACGCCGCCTACTGCACCCGCGACGATTCGATCGGGTGGGATCGGACCATTCTGCTCCCGGCTCTGGTCGACGCATTCGGACCGATGTCGGTCGTGATGGTGATCGCCCACGAATACGGCCACGCCATTCAGCATCAATCGGGGCTCGTCGGCGACGACACCCCGACCATCGTGGCCGAGCAACAGGCCGACTGCTTCGCCGGCGCGTTCATCCGCCACGTCGCCGAAGACGATGCGCCGCACTTCACGATCAACACCTCGGACGGACTCAACGGCGTACTCGCCGCGACGGTCGCCGTGCGCGACGTCGATCCCAACGATCCCGAATCGGTGCACGGCTCGGCATTCGAGCGCGTCACCGCCGTGCAGATCGGCTTCACCGACGGCGCGGCGGCCTGCACCGGCATCGACGAGGCCGAAATCGATTCGCGTCGAGCATCGTTGCCGCAGAAGTTCAGCGATCCCGACGACTCCGGTGAGCTACCGGTGACCGAGGATTCCCTCGGTGCCTTCACCCGATCCTTCGAGAAGGTGTTGCCCGTCGCCGATCCGCCGACCGTCGACTATTCCGGTTCGGCCACCGGATGCACCGACGCAGAGGCCACCGCACCGGTGTCGTACTGCCCGGCGACCAACACCATCGGTGTCGACGTCGAGGGCCTCGCCGAGCAGGGAATGCCCGAGACTCCCCGACGCGGAGACATCCTGCCGCTCAACGTTTCCGGCGACTACAGCGCCTACGTGCTGTTCGCCTCGCGCTACACGCTCGCGGTGCAGAAGGAAGCGGGCCAGACGCTCGACGATCCGCAGGCCGCCCTACGCTCGGCCTGCCTGTCCGGAGTGATCACCTCGGCGATGAGCGTCGAGAGCGGAACGACGGACCTCGAAGTCTGGCTCTCCCCCGGTGATCTCGACGAAGCCGTGTCCGGACTGCTCAACGACGGCCTCGCCGCCAGCGACGTCAACGGTACGACGCTGCCGTCCGGCTTCTCCCGAGTCGATGCGTTCCGTTCGGGAGTTCTCGGCGGCAAGGATCGGTGCGACGCGCGCTACAGCTGAGTGCCGCTGTCAGTACAGGGCGGACGCGAGTTTGCGCCGCGCGGAGACCACAAGAGGATCGGCCGAGTCGAACAACTCGAACAGCTCGAGCAGACGGGTGCGCAGCGCAGTGCGGTCGTCGCCTGCGCTGATCTTGATCCCGTCGATCAGACGAGCGAAGGCCTGTTCCGGTTGCTGACCGGCCATCTCGGCGTCCGCTGCATCGATCCGAGCCTGCACGTTTCCGGCGTCGGCGTCGGCGATTGCAATCGCGTCCGGTGCCAGGTTCTGCACACGGGCCAGGAACTTGACCTGACGCAGAGCGGCAACGGCCTCGGTGTTCTTCGGTTCGGCGTCGATGATGGCCTGATAGGCAGCTTCTGCCTTGTCGAAATCACCGTCGTCGATGGCTTCTTCGGCTGCGACGATCCGCGGATCCTCGATCTCGGGTTCCGGTTCGGCAGCCGCCGCCCCGGGAGGCCCGGTGAGCTTTCCCGCAGTCGCCTGCTCGACCGCTTGTAGCCACTGACGCAGCTGCTCGTCCGACTGCGTTCCCTCGAAGTCGGCGAGGGGCTGGCCGGCTGCAACGGCAACCACCGTCGGAATGGCTTTCACACCGAACGCCTGCGCGATCTGCGGATTGGAGTCCACGTCGACCCGCGCGAGCACCCACGTACCCGCGGCTTCCACGGCCAGCTGTCCGAGCTGACGCGTCAACGCCTGGGACTGCGGCGAACGCGCCGAACCCAGGTCGACGATCACCGGTACCTGCGTCGACCGCTGCAGAACCTCGGCCTCGAACGTAGCCGCAGTCACGTCGACGATCGGGGCCAGACCTCCCGCGTCGCCCCCGGATTCGGCCGCAGGTGCAGGTGCCGGACGGTCCTTGAGAACGGACAGGTCGACGGCACCGGCAATGGATGCGGGAACGACGGCTGACGGGCGGGCGGGAGGACGGGAACCGGGTCGAGTCACGCCCTACAGTTTGTCACTAACACGATGCGTCATCCACTGGCGGGCGGTCAGGACAGAACCTTCGCGTCGGCGGCGGGCCGGCCGGTGCTCAGCTCGGCGAGACGGCCGGTACGCGCGGCCCAGATCTCGAAGACGACGGTGCCGAACGGGGGAAACGCCGCAACGAGCGCCAGCAGGGTTGCCTTGACGTCCCACTTGAGCTTCACTGCCGTCAACACGGCGACGGCCAGATACACCACGAACACGCCACCGTGGATCGGTCCGAAGATTTTCACGCCGATCTCGTTGCCGTCGGCGGGGATGTACTTGAACGCCATCCCGATCAGCAGTCCCAGCCAGGTGAACGCTTCGAGCACAGCGATGAAACGGAAACGTTTGGCCGTGCTGCTCAGGTCGAAGAAGTTGGTCATGCCCGCTATTGTGCCCGTTTTGCTACGACAGAACGTAGTGGCTCTGGTCTCACCAACGACCAGAGCCACCGACGCGCTATTTCTTGGGTACCCGAACGATGAGGGCGTCGCCCTGTCCACCGCCGCCGCACAGTGCGGCCGCGCCCACTCCGCCGCCGCGTCGCTGCAGCTCGAGAGCCAGATGCAAGGCGATGCGAGCGCCGGACATGCCGAGGGGATGTCCGATGGAGATCGCTCCGCCGTTGACGTTGACGATCTCGGAGTCGATGCCGAGTTCGCGGGTCGACGCGATTCCGACCGCTGCGAACGCCTCGTTGATCTCGACGACGTCGAGGTCCTTCGGGTCGATGCCTTCCTTCTCGCACGCCTTGGCGATCGCGCGAGCAGGCTGCGACTGCAGTGTGGAGTCCGGACCGGCCACCACTCCGTGCGCGCCGATCTCGGCGAGCCAGGTCAGTCCGAGCGACTCGGCCTTCTCCTTGCTCATCACCACGACGGCGGCGGCACCGTCGGAAATCTGCGACGCCGAGCCGGCGGTGACGGTGCCTGCCTTGTCGAAGGCGGGGCGGAGCTTGCCGAGGGAGTCGACGGTGGTGTCGGCGCGAATGCCTTCGTCTGCGGTGAACTGGATCGGCTCACCCTTGCGCTGCGGAATCGACACCGGGACCACCTCGTTGTCGAAGACGCCGTTCTTCCAGGCCGCAGCAGCTTTCTGATGCGACGCGGCGGCGAAGGTGTCCTGCTCCTCGCGAGTGATGACCTCGGTGCTCTGGTTGCGCTGCTCGGTCAGTGCACCCATGGCCTGATCGGTGAAGATGTCGTACAGCCCGTCGTAGGCGAGGTGATCACGCATGGTGACATCGCCGTACTTGAATCCGGCCCGCGACTTCTCGAGCATGTGCGGTGCCTGGGTCATCGACTCCTGACCGCCTGCGACGACGATCTCGAATTCACCGGCGCGGATCAGCTGGTCGGCCAGTGCGATGGCGTCGACTCCGGACAGGCACACCTTGTTGATCGTCAGTGCAGGCACGGTCATCGGGATACCAGCAGCAACCGCAGCCTGACGGGCCGGAATCTGGCCGGCACCAGCGGTGAGAACCTGGCCCATGATGACGTAGTCGACCTGATCCGGCGCGACACCGGCCTTGTCGAGTGCACCCTTGATGGCGATTCCGCCGAGGTCCGATCCCGAGAAGTCCTTCAGGGCACCCGAAAAACGTCCCACGGGCGTGCGAGCGCCGGCGACGATGACTGTTGTGGTCACGATTTCCTCCGAAAGTATGAAGACGGCCTTGTCGAGATCAACGCTCCGACGCCCCCTGCCGATACCGGCCGGGCGGAGCACCGAAACGTAGCTGGCGCTAACGTCATGGCCATGACCTCCAGCACGCAGTCTTACACGGGAGCTCCACTGCGCTCCGATCTGGTGACGGCTATCGATCACGTGGGTGTCGCGGTGCCCGATCTCGACGCCGCTATCGCCTGGTACACCGACCACCTCGGCATGGTTGCGGTGCACGAGGAGATCAACGAGGAACAGGGCGTTCGCGAGGCGATGCTGTCCTTCCCCGGAGCCACCGATAAGTCCGCTGCACTGCAGTTGCTCGCGCCGATCGACGAGTCGTCCACCATCGCCAAGTTCATCGGACGCAACGGCCCGGGACTGCAGCAGTTGGCGTACCGCGTCACCGACATCGAAGAGATCTCGACCGAGCTGCGCGCTCGCGGCGTTCGGTTGCTGTACGACGCTCCGCGCCGGGGCACCGCCGATTCTCGGATCAACTTCGTCCATCCGAAGGACGCCGGTGGCGTGCTCATCGAACTTGTCGAACCGAACCCCGACGCGCACTGATCCAACTCTGTGAATCAGCCGTATGGCTCTCCACTTGACTCACCGGTAAATTGACGGCCATGGCCATCGATCATGAGCGCACTTCCACGGTGCAACTTCCCTTTTCCATCGTCCGGAAGGGGTTCGATCGCGACGAAGTCACCAACTACTTCGAGCGGTTCGACGCCGAGCTCCGGCTGACAACCGCTGACCGTGATGCGGCCGCAGCCCAGGCTCGTGATCTGGCCAAGCAACTCGACGACGCCCGTGACGAGATCGACGAACTGCGCAAGGACATCGATCGGCTGTCGGTTCCGCCCACCACAGCGGAGGGGATGAGCGATCGAATCTCACGGATGCTGCGGCTGGCCTCGGACGAGGCATCCGAAGTACGTGCCAAGGCGCATTCGGAGTCCGAGGAAATGATCTCCGTTGCGCAGCAGGAGAGTGCCCGGCTGCGCGGCCGGCACGAGTCACTGGTGGCCGAACTCGAAGAGCGCCGAACTGCACTCGAAGCCGAACACCAGCAGACCATGGCTCAGGCCCGCACCGAAGCAGCTCGAGTGGTCGAGGCCGCGCAGGCCGAGCGCGACAAGTTGGCCGCCGAATCCGAGGCCAAGCGAGCCAAGGTCCAGGAAGACTTCGAGATCACGATGGCCGAGCGCCGCACCAAGGTGCTCACCGCCCTCGAGGAACTGGAAGCGTCCAGCAAGGCCGATGCTGCTCGCCGCATCGAGGAAGCAACCACCGAATCTGCTCGACGGCTTCAGTCCGCGAGTGAGCAGGCCGAACGACGCATCGCGCACTCGAAAGAACTGGCCGAGGAGCTGCGTGTGCTCCGCAGTCGCGTACTGGCACAGCTGCTCGGAATTCGGGGCCAGCTCGATTCGGTTCCGGCGATGCTCGCCTCGGTCAATCGCGAGAGCGAACTGCTCGACAATCCCGACCCGACGGCCATCCTGAAGAAGGAAGAAGAGAAGGCAGCCGCGAAAGCCGAGGCCGAGAAGGAATCGGCCGACTCGGCGTCCTGATTAAGCAGATCCCCCGCCTGGCCTCCCCCGCTACGACCATCTGCGGGTGAGGCCTCGCGTGTTTCGGCCGGACCAACATCCGGTATGCCAGTGTCTGCGATTGTCGGCACCGCCGAAATCGTCCGACGGCCACGCAACGATGTGTGCGACGCCCGGCCGCACCTCGTGATCACAGCCGGGGCATCGGTAGGTCTTCACGGCCTTGGCACCCGGAACCATCCGCGTCGTGTACGTGTCACCGTCCGGACCGACCTCGACCCTGTTGCCGCCCAACACGGAGTCGGTCGCCGGACGGAGGTCACTCGGGCCGCTCCGAGTCGGTCGGCGGGGTTGGTTACGACGGGGCACCCGTCCAGTGTAGAGAACAGTCCGATTCGTGCCGACAGTCGTCAGAAAAGACGGAACTCGGTACTGTCGGTTCCCCGTAGGACGTCGTAGTCGAGTGTGAGACAACGAATACCGCGATCGGTGGCCAACGTCTTCGCCTGAGGCTTGATGACTTGCGCAGCGAACACTCCGCTGACCGGAGCCAGCAGCGGATCACGATTGAGCAGCTCCAGATACCGAGTCAGCTGTTCGACGCCGTCGATCTCACCACGTCGCTTGATCTCGACGGCCACGGTTCCGCCATCGGCGTTGCGGCACAGTAGGTCCACCGGACCGATGGCCGTCATGTATTCGCGCCGGACGAGCGTGTATCCGTCACCCAAGGTGCTGACGTGCTCGGCCAACAACTCCTGAAGATGTGCCTCCACACCGTCTTTCACCAAACCGGGATCGATGCCGAGCTCGTGACTCGAGTCGAGCTCCACGTCGTCGATGGTGATGCGAAGTTCCTCGCCGGCCTTGTTGGTGACGACCCACTTGATCGTCTCGCCCTCGGTGGTCTCGACCGTCCAGCAGGGCGGAGACATCCAGTTGAGCGGCTTGTAGGCCCTGTCGTCCGCGTGCACGCTGACCGATCCGTCGGACTTGACGAGGAGTAGACGCCGAGCCGACGGGAGGTGTGCGGTGAGGCGGCCGACGTAGTCGACTTGGCAACGAGCAATAACTAGACGCACTCGACCACCTTAAGGCAGGTGCCCCGTTAGTCTGTGACGACCATGCCGCAACTGAGACGATCTGCCGCTCCCCTGGGTTCCCGACTGCTCGGCGACACCTCCGAGTCGCCACGTCGACGACGGATCCGAATTCAGCTGCTGCTGACCGTCTTCTTGGTCCTGTCGAACCTGATCGGCGCAGTCATCGTGGGCGTTCTGATCAGCGTCGTCGTTCCCGGACCGGACGTTCTGGAGATGGATCGCTATTGGTGGGTGAACTTCATCGTCGTCCCGGTGTACGTCTTCCTCGCATTCCTGGTCGGCGTCGTCTGGGGCACCACGAGCGCGCTGAGCAGCCTGCGGTGGGGCATCGAGGATCGCCAACCCACACGATCCGAGCAGGTGGCAACTCTCGCGATGCCGTGGCGCCTGACGCGCATGCAGATAGCGCTCTGGATCGGCGCGTTGATTCTGTTGACCACGATCGACGGCATCATCGATCCTCAGGCGATACCCAAAGTTGCATTCACGATCGCCGCGGGCGGCACAGTCGTCTGCGCGTTCAGCTACCTGCTCAGTGAGTTCGCGCTTCGCCCCATCGCGGCCCGAGCACTCGAGGCGGGTGACCCACGTCGAATCCGTATCGCCGGTGTCATGGGTCGCTCCATTCTGTCGTGGTTGTTGGGAACCGGCGTTCCGGTCTCCGGACTCATGATGATCGCGGTTTTCCGCTTCCTCCGACCCGAGACGAGTGCCAACCAACTCGCCGTGTCCATCCTCGCTCTGGGCGGAATCACCATCGTCTTCGGTTTCGCATTGACCGTCCTCGGGGGCTTCGCGACCACCTCCCCCATCAACAACGTGCGGGCCGGCATGGCAGAGGTGGAGAAGGGCAACATGAATGTCCGTCTCGCGGTGTACGACGGCACCGAGCTCGGGGAACTGCAGAGTGGGTTCAACCGGATGGCCGACGGAGTGCGCGATCGAGAGAAGATCCGCGACCTGTTCGGCCGACATGTCGGACACGAAGTTGCTGAGAAGGCGTTGCAGTCCGAGACCGAACTCGGTGGCCAGGAACGCAACATAGCTGTGTTCTTCATCGACCTCGTAGGTTCGACGGAGCTGGCGGCATCCCGGCCCCCCACCGAGGTCGTGGACCTACTCAACCGATTCTTTGCAGTAGTCGTCGACGAGGTGGACGAACACGGTGGCTTCATCAACAAATTCGAGGGCGACGCGGCGCTGGCCATCTTCGGTGCCCCGAACGAAATTGCCGACCACTGCGGCTCAGCGTTGGCCGCAGCCCGGGCAATTGCCCGACGGCTGCTGGTCGAAGTACCCGAATGCAGTGCCGCTGTCGGTGTCGCAGCAGGTCGCGCCGTGGCCGGCAACGTCGGTGCGAAGTCCCGATTCGAGTACACGGTCATCGGAGACCCGGTGAACGAGGCCGCCCGCCTGTCCGAACTGGCGAAGAACGCTCCAGGAGCGATCCTGGCCTCCAAAACGGCAGTCGACGGTGCCGCGGACGACGAGGCGCACCTTTGGGAATTCGGTGATGCAGTAACCCTCCGTGGACGCTCCGCCGAGACGGTCCTCGCGAATCCGAAGGATGCGAAAGTCGCCGCCGACAAGCCTGTCGCCGTGCACGCCTAATTCCTGTCGACGGTCGTCTCCATCGATGCGGACTCAGCGTCGGCATCGGCCTGCGAATGCGCGCGCGTGTGTCAGGTGCGCGGGGAATAGGTACAGGTCGGGATGCGATTCTGCGCGCGGATGGCGAATGCGCGCGCGTGTGTCGGCATTCATTGGCGGGGTGTGTGGGTGGTTTCGAAATGCAGAACACCCCCAGACCAGTGGTCTGAGGGTGTTCTGGGATGTTGTGTTCGGCGGTGTCCTACTCTCCCACACCCTGTCGAGTGCAGTACCATCGGCGCTGGAGGGCTTAGCTTCCGGGTTCGGAATGGGACCGGGC